>JBAZGD010000041.1:0-3662 GCA_041653055.1 Candidatus Omnitrophota bacterium | reverse complement strand
CATTAGACAAATACTCCTGGGTGATATTTGATGAGATACATTATATTGATAACCCTGAACGCGGGACAGTATGGGAAGAGTCGCTTATATTCCTGCCCAAACAGATGAATATACTGGGCCTCTCCGCTACCATACCCAATATAAAACAATTCGCTTCCTGGATAGAATCAATACATAATAAACCGGTTAAGACCGTAACCGAAGAAAAACGCCCTGTCCCCCTGCATTTCTATTTCCAATCCGGGAATGAAGTAGTGGATAAAATTGACCGGCTTAAGAAAATGAGATTAAGCAAACCCAATAAGTTATTCGGGCTCATAAATTATATCCGCGACCGGGAAGGGCTACCCTGTATATATTTTGTTTTTGGAAGGAGAAGAGCCGAAGATCTCGCCTTAGATTTAGCTAGTTTAAATTTCCTAAGTAAAGATGAGAAAATAAAGATTACGCAGCTCTACTCCTCGCTTTGCGATAAATTCGGTTTAAAATCCGACCGGACTGCCCAGAATTTATACCAACTCATAGAAAAAGGAATTGCCTACCACCATGCAGGAATGCTTCCCACTTTAAAGGAAGTTATAGAAAGGCTTTTCACCAGCCGCCTGCTAAAGGTAATATTTACTACCGAAACATTCGCTTTAGGGATAAACATGCCTTCGCGTTCGGTTGTCTTCGACGGACTGCGGAAATTTTACGGAAAATATGTGCGTAACTTAAAAACCCGCGACTTTTATCAGATGGCCGGGAGGGCCGGAAGGCGCGGGATAGACACGGAGGGATTTGTTTATTCCCGCATTAACCTGCAAAGAATGAGGATAGAAGAAGCTAAAAGAGTTATTTACGGCCCCCCCGAAGAAGTAAAGAGCCAACTAAATACTTCCTATGCCACAATCCTTAACCTATATGAAAAATATAAGGAGGATTTATTTAAGATATACCCCTTATCGCTGCATTATTACCAATCCAGGAAAAATGACCAGCAGGAAGCCTTAAGATTGATTGAGGCAAAGCTAAAACTCCTCAAAGACTGGGGGCATATAGACAAGGAAGCTATCACCCAAAAAGGCCAATTTGCCAAGACCGCTTACGGGTATGAATTAATTTTAAGCGAACTTTATGATCAGCAGATCCTGGAACAACTGGATGAATTTGAATTAGGGGTAGTGGCCGCGGCCGCGGTATTTGAACCGAGGAAGAATCAACGTATTCCTTCAAGCCTCTCAAAATCAACCCGCCAGACTAAGAAAATCTGCGAAGAGATATACGATAAGATTAAAAATAAAGAGCAGCGGTTCCGTATTTACCCTTTCAGCAAGATACCCTACTTCCACTTAAGCACCGCTATGGAGGCATGGCTGCGCGGGACAACCTTTGACAAGATACTGCGCTTTAGCGATACTGACGAAGGCGAGGTAGTGCGCTATTTCAGGATGAGCGTACAGGTCTTACGGGAAATCTCTGAGGCAAAGGTAGCTTCCTACATATTAAAGGATAAAATCAAAGAAACCATACGCGTAATTAACCGCGATGTGGTAGATGCCGAAAGGCAGCTTCGCGAAGGCTAAGCTTTAACAGATTTTAAATAATCGATTAAAATTTCTTTATGATCGAAAGCAAAATCGTATCCTTCAATATCTTTTAAATTTATCACCCTTAAAGCTGCTGCATCATCGCCCGCCTTTGGGTTTCCCTTCGCCTTAGCCGAGAAAACCGTGCCTATAGTATGAAAGCGGGGATCACGCTTCGGGTTGGAATAAGTATGTAATTGTTTTAGTTCAACTATATCAAGGCCCGTCTCCTCCTTGGCCTCTCTTACTACAGCCTCTTCAAGGCTCTCGCCGTAATCGACAAATCCTCCGGGAAGGGCCCATCCAAAAGGAGGATTGCTTCTTTGAATTATAACTATGCCTCCCCCCCCGCCTGTCGAAGAGGAATAAATTTCAATAATAGCATCAACCGTAGTAAAGGGGCCGTTTTGCAGCTTGTATAATATATGCTCAAGATATTTTATAACCCCTTTATCAAAAACCTCATAAGCCTCTTTGCTGTAAAGGCAAAAAGAAATTTCCCTAAGGTTAGACCTTTCTTCTCTAAGGTAGCGCCAAACCTCTTGTGCCATTATTTTAGCTGAGGCCAATAAGGGAAACCCTCCTACTCCGCATCCAAGCGCCGGAAAGACAATCGACTCAACACCCAGCTCATCAGCAACCCTTAAAGAGTTCCTGCAGGCATCGCGGATTTTTACCTCGTCAGTTTTAAAATCCATACCCATGGTTGAGGCATGAATGATATATTTTGCTTTTAAAAACCCGGCAGAAGTAAAGATGGCCTCTCCGATTTCTATAGGGCATTTTTTTACTGCTTCATCCTCAATAGCCTTGCCCCCCTTCTTCTTTATCGCACCGGCAACCCCTCCACCCATAACTCCCTTATTATTAGCGGCATTGACAATAGCATCTGCCTTAAGCTCGGTAATATCACCCCTTACCACTTTTATCTCGGTATCTTTAATTTTCATAATATACTCCTACTATTATTAATTTGTGGGTGACGAGACTTGATTCGAGCAGGGCGTCCGAGGAGCCCGAGCGGGCACGGTTGCCCGTCTATAAAAAAGTCAGGCAGAGCGAGAGCCCGCAGGCGAGCGCAGTTTTGCCACGCCGGGGCAAAACAAGCGTCCCTGCGAGAACAAGGCTCGGCAGGACCCACAAATCCTTGATATAACCTAGGTAATATTACTCTCCTATTATCTTAACCAAAACGCGTTTCTTACGCTGGCCGTCAAATTCACCGTAGAATACCTGTTCCCACGGGCCAAAATCCAACTTACCGTTGGTGACCGCGCAGACTACCTCTCTGCCCATAATTGTCCTCTTTAAATGCGCATCCCCATTATCCTCCCCGGTTAGATTATGCTGGTACCTATCTTTTCCGTAGGGCGCTAGTTTCTCTACCCAGGCAGCAAAATCTTTATGCAATCCGCTTTCGTCATCATTAATAAAAACCGAAGCTGTAATATGCATGGCATTAACCAGGCATAACCCCTCTTTAATCCCGCTCTTTTTAACTGCCCTTTCTATATCTTCGGTAATATTAATGATTTCCTGCCGCTTAAGGGTATTAAAAATAAGGTACTCCGCATAGCTTTTCATTTAGTTTTCTCCAATGCCCTCTTTTAAGCCTGATTATATGTGCTTTGGCCCAAGATCAAACAAATTTAAAGGAAACAGTAAGAGGTACACAGCCTTGATGCAATTTGATAATTAAACCTTACCGCGTACCTTGATTTTCGGGAATTTCTTTATTGCCTCTAAAGACGCCTTTAAATCTCTCTCGGAAAGATGGTATTTGGATAGCTTACCGCTTAAGAACTTTTCGTAACCCATCAAGTCCATCAGGCCATGCCCGCTATAACTAAAAAGTATAACTTTCTTCTTCCCCTCTCTCTTGGCCTTGAGGGCTTCATCAATAACGCAGGCAATGGCATGCGAAGTTTCAGGGGCCGGTATAGTACCTTCTGTCTTGGTCCAGATAAAAGCAGAATTATAGCATTTAACCTGATCATAAGCGCGCGGCTGAAGCAGGCCCTCTCTAATGGCATGGCTTACTAAAGGCGCCATGCCGTGATATCGTAAACCTCCGGCATGTATAGGCTCAGGGAC
>JBAZGD010000040.1:0-4723 GCA_041653055.1 Candidatus Omnitrophota bacterium | reverse complement strand
ATTTTGACGATGCCGCGAAGGAGAGGTTTTATCCTTATATAATAGAGCCTTCTGCGGGGGTAGACCGGGCGCTGCTGGCTTTTTTAGTTGATGCCTATTGCGAAGAAAAGGTTAGCTCCGTTAGAAGCCCTGAGAAGCCAACTAATAGCACTGGTACTTCTAACGGGATGAAAAACGATACAAGGGTAGTGTTAAAATTGCATAAAGAATTGGCCCCGGTAAAAGCAGCTGTTTTCCCGCTCTTAAAAAACAGGCCTGAGATCGTTGAATTGGCCAGGAAAATCGCTAAAGGCCTGAAGAAATCAATTGTGGCAACTTATGATGATACCGGCGCAATCGGTAAGCTCTACCGCAGGCAGGATGAAGTGGGCACGCTTTATTGCGTTACGGTCGATGTGCAGTCCCTTGAAGATAAACAGGTAACTGTGCGAGACCGCGATACAATGCAGCAGGAACGGGTCAGTATAGACAGGTTAAAGGAATACATTATTGATAAACTGGGGGATAATTCTTTCTCCATCTAAAGAAAGGGAGGGTTACAAAGGAAATGGCAAAGAAATATGTTTACAGTTTCGGCGGGGGTAAGGCTGACGGCAATGAAAGCATGAAAAATCTCCTGGGTGGCAAAGGCGCCAACCTGGCAGAGATGGCAGGGCATAAGAGCTTAAAGCTTCCCGTCCCTCCGGGGTTCACCATTACCACAGATGTCTGCACTTATTATTACGATAATAAACGTTCTTATCCTAAAGAACTTAAGGAGCAGGTTAACAAGGCCTTAACTACTATCGAAAAGTTGATGGATAGAAAATTTGGGGATGCTGATAATCCTTTACTGGTATCTGTCCGTTCCGGAGCGCGCAAGTCAATGCCCGGGATGATGGAGACGGTATTGAATGTAGGTTTAACTGAAAAGACTATCCCCGGCCTGGTAAAGCAGGCAGGTGGTAATGAGCGCTTTGTCTACGATGCCTACAGAAGGCTGATTATGATGTATTCCGATGTAGTTATGGAGAAGGCCGCAGGCATTGAGCCTAAAGAAGATATGGGTATCCGCAAACAGCTTGAGCGGATTATGGATGAAGTAAAGCATAAAAGAGGCTCTAAGGCAGACACCGATTTAACTGCCGGGGACCTAAAGGATATCTGCATAAGGTTTAAGGCAAGGATCAAGGAATCATTGGGCAAGGAATTCCCCGATGATCCCATGAAGCAGCTCTGGGGAGGAATCGGAGCGGTATTTGCTTCATGGAACGGAAAACGCGCCATAAGCTACAGGCGTATTGAAAATATCCCGCATGAGTGGGGTACGGCAGTTAACGTACAAACTATGGTATTCGGGAATATGGGTAATGATTCTGCAACGGGCGTGGCCTTTACCAGGAATCCCGGTAATGGCGATGCGCATTTTTACGGTGAATACCTGATCAATGCCCAGGGTGAGGACGTTGTTGCCGGTATCAGGACGCCTGCCCCGATTAACTCTTTTTCGCAGTCGGCGCATAATAAAGATTTGGTTACGCTTGAAAAGAAAATGCCCGGGATTTATCGGGAACTTTTTGCGATTCAAAAACGGCTGGAAAAACATTACCGCGATATGCAGGATATCGAGTTTACCATTGAAAAGGGAAGGCTCTTTATGCTGCAGTGCCGTGTCGGAAAGCGTAACGGGCCGGCAGCAGTACGCATGTGCATGGATATGATAAAAGAAAAACTTATTAAAAAAGAGGAAGCGGTGATGCGTGTTACCCCTTCCCAGATGGATGAACTTTTACATCCGATTATTGACCCTAAGGCAGAGGCAGCAAATAAGCCGTTGGCAAAAGGCCTGCCGGCAGGCCCGGGAGGCGCATGCGGACAGATAATCTTTACGGCTAGTGATGCTGTAGCGTGGGCAAAAGAAGGAAAGAAGGTCATCCTTGTCCGCGAAGAGACTAATCCTGAGGATGTGGAAGGTATGCGCGTAGCCCAGGCAATTCTCACTGCCCGGGGAGGAATGACCTCTCATGCGGCATTGGTTGCCAGAGGCTGGGGTAAGTGCTGTATTGTAGGCTGCAGCGCTATCCATGTTGACCTGGCGAATAAAAAGCTAAACGTGGACGGTAAGCTCCTGAAAGAAGGGGACTGGGTTACTTTAAACGGCACTAAGGGTATAGCCTATGAAGGAAAGCTTTTAATGATGGACGCGTCAGAGGAAAACAGCCTGCTCACGGAGTTTCTGAAAATTTGCTCCAGCTTAAAAAGATTAGGCGTGCGTACCAATGCTGATACCCCGGAAGATGCGGCTAAGGCCCGTCAGTTCGGCGCGGAAGGCATAGGGCTTTTTAGGACCGAGCATATGTTTTACGGTAAGGGCGCGGATGAACCTTTATTCATATTGCGTAAAATGATTGTTTCTAAAACCCTGGAAGAAAGAAATAGGGCTATTGAAGAGTTATTTCCTTATGTTAAAAAGGATATAAAAGGCACCCTTGCGGCGATGGACGGATTTCCTGTTGTTATCCGCCTGCTTGATCCCCCGCTTCATGAGTTTGTGCCGCGTGAAGAAGCAAAGTTAGAGCAGTTAGCCAGGGATTTAAATATATCCATGGAGGAATTGACCAGGCGCGCTAACAACCTTCATGAATCAAACCCGATGATGGGCCATCGCGGAGTACGTTTAGGGGTAACCTATCCTGAGGTAAGCGCTATGCAGATGCGTGCCATACTCGAGGCAGCCGCAGAGCTTTTAAAGGAAGGCAAAAAACCCTACCCTGAAGTTATGGTTCCGGTGGTCTGTGACGTAAAAGAGCTGGATGACCAGCTGGAAATTTACAACAAAATTTACGCAGAGACATTAAAGAAATACGGATTGAAAAAAATCAAGGCGATGTTCGGGACAATGATTGAGATTCCCCGCGCAGCATTGGTAGCGGACAAGATCGCAAAGACCGCGCAGTTCTTCTCATTCGGGACCAATGATATGACCCAGATGGGCTTTGGTTTCTCGCGTGATGATATCGGAGGATTCCTTCCGGAGTATATAAAGAAAGGGATACTGCCTGAAGATCCATTCCAGAGCATTGATCAGGAAGGGGTAGGCCAGCTCATTCAAATCGGAATAGAGCGCGGCAGAAAAGGCCGTAAAGGTTTAGAGGTCGGTATCTGCGGTGAGCACGGAGGAGAGCCTAAATCAGTGGAATTCTGCCATAAGGCCGGTATGGATTATGTCAGCTGTTCTCCGTTTAGAGTGCCGATTGCAACCTTGGCCGCCGCGCAATCAGTCTTAAAAAAATAGGGGACGGTTCTCCTTACCCAAACCCTTTGTCGGATAAGGAGTTATAGGAATAGCAAAATATGCTTTTAAAAAATGGAATCGCTTAAAATATACCTAAAAGAGATCCGTAATATCCCCCTCTTAACTGCGCAGGAAGAAGTTGCCTTAAGCCGCAGGATTAAAAAAGGGGATGAGCAGGCGCGCAAGAAAATGATCCAGTCAAACCTGCGCCTGGTGATTAATATCGCCAAAAGGTATATGCGTTTAGGTACGCCTTTTCTGGATTTAATAGAAGAGGGCAATCTGGGCCTGATGAAGGCAGTGGATAAGTTTGACGCCAGGAAAGGTTTCCGTTTCTCAACCTACGCTGCATGGTGGATAAAACAGGGAATTACCCGTTCTTTATCAGAGCAGGGAAAAATGATAAGAGTTCCTGTCTATATGAATGACCTGATTACTAGGTGGCGCAAGAATAAAGAGCGCTTAACCCAAAAATTTAAACGTACCCCCACGGATCTGGAGATCGCCAAGAAGCTAAAGATCCCCAGGGAAAAAATTGAGCAGATAAATTTCTGGATGAGCACCTCGACATCTTCGCTTGATTCGCCTATCGGAGAAGAAAGCGAGGGCAAGGTATCTGACCTGATAGAGGATGAGAATGCCATACAGCCGGATAGCTCAATAGAGCACCTTCTGGATAAAGAGCGGGTGGAAAACCTTCTGGAGATTATGAGCGAGAGGGAAAGGGGGGTTTTGGATATGCGTTTTGGCCTGGCAGACAAAAGGCCGCACACCTTAGCTGAGGTAGCTAAAAAACTAGGGGTCTCCCGCGAAAGGATCCGCCAGATAGAAGAGCTGGCCTTAAGGAAAATACGTAAGTTTGTGGAAGGGGCAAAGGAAGAGGTTTGATTATGTTTAAAAAAATAAACTTAGAAAAGTACGTAAGGAATATACCGGATTTTCCAAAGCCCGGCATTTTATTCAGGGACGTGACTACACTCATTCAAAACAAAGCGGCATTTAAGGCCAGCGTTGATAAATTGGTTAAGAAATACAAAAATCAGAATATTGACAAGGTGGTTGCGGTTGAGGCGCGAGGTTTTATTTTCGGGGCAGCCCTTGCCTACAGGCTGGGTGCGGGTTTCATACCGGTGCGTAAAAAAGGCAAGCTTCCTTATAAAACCAACTCCGTGACTTACTCCCTTGAATACGGCAGCGATACCCTGGAAATTCATCAAGACGCAATCTCTACCGGCGATAAGGTTTTGATAGTCGATGATCTCCTGGCTACGGGCGGAACAGTAAAAGCGGTTACGGAATTAGTCGAAGGCCTAAAAGGCGAAATTGCCGGCATTGCCTTTGTGATTGAATTATTTGATTTAAACGGCAGGGATAAGTTAAAGGGATACGACATTTATTCTTTGATAAAATTCCCCGGGCATTAGAAGCTTCATTGCGCCTGTAGCTCAC
>JBAZGD010000039.1:0-5007 GCA_041653055.1 Candidatus Omnitrophota bacterium | reverse complement strand
TTAACTCGATAATTGGATCTAACTGCGTATCAACTTTAAAATCTGTTTCTGGCCAGCTCAAAAGATGAACACTCTCAACAGAGGACTCTTTTGAAGCCTTGGGCATATTCTGCCAGATCTCCTCGGAGGTAAAGGTAAGGATAGGGGCCATTGCCCTGTTTAAAGAATTAAGCGCAATATGCATCGCTGTCTGCGCAGAGCGCCTTTCAGGGGAATTAGCCGCGTAGGTATATAGCCTGCCCTTTACCATATCCAGATAATACATCGATAATTCTTCGTTGCAAAAATCATAGATCTCCTTATAGGCCTTATGAAACTGGAAATTATCATAAGCCTCAGCCACCAGGTTCAGGGTATTGCCCAGCCTGCTTAATATCCACTTGTCTATCTTCTTTAAGCCTTCGATGCCCAGGCTGTCTTTATCCGGATTAAAATCATACAGGTTACTTAAGATAAACCGCGCCGTATTCCTTATTTTACGGTAGGCCTCTGCCAGGCGCAGAAGGATCTCTTTGGATACCCTTATATCTTCATTATAATCGCTTGAGGCCACCCAAAGCCTTAAGATGTCCGCTCCGTAATCCTTAATAATATCAAAAGGCGAAACCACATTCCCCTGGGACTTAGACATCTTCCTGCCGTCTCCGTCGACAACAAAGCCGTGCGTTAAAACGCCCTTAAATGGCGGAATATCTTCAAGGCAAACAGAAGGAATCAGGGAAGACTGAAACCATCCGCGATGCTGGTCCGAGCCTTCCAGATACAAGGATGCCGGAAATTCCAGCCCCTCCCTCTTTTTTAAGACCGCCTGGCAGCTTACCCCGGAATCAAACCAAACATCCAGGATGTCTGCGCCCTTGGAAAAACTGCTCCCCTTGCAGTTCGGACAGGAAAAACCCTGGGGGATAAAATCCCTTAGATCCCGCGAAAACCAGGAATCACATCCGCCTTGCGGGCAGAATTCTATTAACTTTTCAATCACCTGCGGAATTAAAAATTCTTCGCGGCAATCGTTGCATACCAAAGCCGGAATAGGAACCCCCCAGTACCTTTGGCGGGAAAGGCACCAGTCAGGCCTTAAAGACACCATCCCTAATATTCTCTCCATCCCGCTTGCCGGAACCCAGTCAACTTTCTGCCTGATGGCCTCTTTAAGCCTTTCCCTTAAACCTTTATGTTCAAGGCTTAAAAACCATTGCTTGGTGGCGCGGAAGATTATCGGGCTCTTGCACCGCCAGCAATAAGGATAGGAATGCTGAATCTGCGAATTATATAAAAGCGCCCCTGCCTTCTGAAGCTTGTCTACAATCAGCTTATTCGCCTCAAGGCAGTTCAAGCCCTTAAACTCGCCCGCGCTGGAATCAAAATTACCTTTATTATCAACCGGCATAATAACTTCAAGTTTATATTTTATGCCGACAAGGTAATCTTCGCTGCCATGCCCCGGGGCAATATGGACAAGGCCGCTGCCTTCTTCGCCGGATACATAATCCGCCAAGGCCACACAGCCATTCCTTAAACCGAAAGGATGCTCATAAGCTAAACCCTCAAGCTCTCTCCCCTTTAATTCATTTATCTTTGTAAATTTATCTATCCCGATTTTGCCTAAGGCATCTTCCAATAAATCCTTGGCTATAATTAAATCCCCCTTGTCCGTCCTAACGCGGGAATAAACAAAATCTTCACGCACTGCCACCGCCACATTGGCCAGCAAGGTCCACGGAGTCGTAGTCCAGATTACCAGATACGTATCCGTAAAATCTTTTGAGCCGGTAATTTTGAATTTTACAAAAATTGAAGGGGAGGCGTGGTTATCATATTCTACTTCCGCCTCAGCTAAGGCAGTCTCGCACCTGAAACACCAGTTAACCGGTTTTAGCCCGCGGTAAATATAGCCTGACTTTACTAATTGATTAAAGGCCGCCAGGATGGCCTCTTCATAACCCGGCATCAGGGTAAGATAGGGGTTTTCCCATTCCGCGAATACCCCCAGGCGCTTAAATTGCTCCTTTTGCCTGGCAACGTAACCCAGGGCATAATCATGGGCCTTCTTCCTGAAATCCTGCTGAGGTATCTGATGTTTGCGTATCTTTAATTCCTTAAAAAGCTGATGCTCAATAGGCAGGCCGTGGCAATCCCATCCCGGGACATAAGGAGAATCAAACCCGCGCATGGTCTTGTATTTAACGACTATATCCTTCAAGGTTTTATTTAAGGCATGGCCTATATGTATATCGCCGTTAGCGTATGGCGGGCCGTCGTGCAATACATATTTAGGCCTTCCCTTAAGGCTTTTGCGGATTAACCCGTAGAGGCCTTTTTCCTGCCACCCCTTTAAAATATCCGGCTCGCGCCTGGGCAGATCCGCCTTCATCGGAAAAGAAGTCTTCGGGAGGTTTAATGTATTTTTATATTCGGGGCTATTTGACATATTTTCCTATCAGGATATTCAAATCCTTTTTTATCTTGGAGGATATTGCCCTCTTATCCGTAAGAATGGCGTATTTCAGCGCGTGGCAGCACTGAGGGCAATCGTCCTCAGGGATATTCTTTATAACCGCCTCAAGGACCTTCTTGGCATTCTCGGTATTCTTATTTAAATTACTTATTATCAAATCAACCGTAACTGAGGCATGCTGAGGATGCCAGCAGTCATAATCGGTAATGGCCGCAAGCGTAGCATAGCAAATCTCCGCTTCCCGCGCCAGCTTTGCCTCGGCAAGGTTAGTCATCCCGATAATATCCATGCCTAAACTTCGGTATAAATTTGATTCCGCTAAAGTGGAGAATGCCGGGCCCTCCATATTAATATAGGTACCCTTAGGGTGTATACTGAGGTTAAGCCCTTTGCCTGATTCATAAATTACCCTGGATAAAGAAGGGCAGACAGGATGCGAAAATTCAATATGCGCGACTATCCCCCTGGTAAAAAAAGACATATCCCGCGAATAGTTAGTCCTGTCCACAAACTGATCCACCACTACAAAATCCAGAGGCCTTAATTCTTCCCGCAAGCTTCCGCAGGCGCTTACTGAAATAATCTTATTCACTCCCAATTTTTTCATCCCGAATATATTCGCGCGGTAATTAATATGGCTGGGAGAGATGCTGTGCGCCTTATCGTGCCGCGGGAGGAATGCCACATCCCTGCCCTGGAAATTACCCAAAACAAACTTGCCCGAAGGCCTGCCAAAAGGGGTATTTACTGAAACCTCTTTGACTTTCTTTATCCCCTCTATTTTATATAAACCGCTCCCGCCGATAATCCCTATTCTGGGCATATTATTTAGCTCCTCCTGGATAATTCTTCCGCTCTTTTAGCCGCGGCTAAGGCTGCCTCTTCCCACGAGCCGCCCTTGCGCAAAACCTCCAGGCCCCTCTCGGTAGTACCGCCCTTAGAAGTAACCTGGGCCCTTAATTCTTCCGGCTTAAGCCCGGATTCTTTAAGCAGGCTTAGAGAGGCATTCACAGTATTGGCGGCCAGGAATGAAGCGTCTTCAGGCGGAAAGCCTAAGGCCTCTGCCGCTTTCTCCAGGCGCCTCATCATATCATGGCGGGAATGCTCCGGTATATTGATGAAATCCATATTGCTGTTTTCTATAAAATAAAAAATATACCCGGGGCCGCTGCCGGAGATCGCGGTAGCCGCGTTCATTAACCCCTCGTCAATATTGCGGGCTGTCCCCAAATAAGAAAACAGTTCCCTGGCAAAATCAAGGTCGCTCTCCGTGGCAAAGCTGCCCTTGCACAGGCAGGTTACCGACTCCTGGATCTTTACCGCGATATTGGGCATCGCCCGTATAACCCGGGCATTGCCTAAAACCTTCTCGAGGTATTTAGTGGATATGCCTGCGGCAATAGAGATAATGAGCTTGCTGCCGGAACAGTTTTTTAATTCTTTCAGGAGGTGGTCGATATCCTGCGGCTTGACCGCCAGGAGAATTGTATCCGCATCGGCGGCTAAAGAAGAAAGGCCTTTGGCAATCTCCAAAGAAGATACCCCCGCTTTATTCTTATCCTTGTCAAAGGCAAGGACTTTGTATTCACCGGATTCCTCTGCAAGCCTTGAGGCAATTACTGATCCCATATTCCCTAACCCGATAATACCGATTTTATGACGAATATCCAGCATCATTCCACCTTAAGCCTTTCTAGCTATCGAATATCGCCCTGCCTATCCTTACCATATTAGCGCCTTCTTCGATTGCTATTTCAAAATCATCACTCATACCCATAGATAAAGAAAAACTCTTGTCAAACTTATCCCTTAAGCTGCGCAACAAACTGAAATACGGCCTTGCGTCCTCTGGCGCGCCTGATAAAGGGGCTATTGTCATTAAGCCCTTAAGGCTGATATTCCCCAGCCCGGATATTTTACCTATGGCCTCAAAGATTTCACCCGGCAAGAACCCGGACTTGTTTGCCTCGGGAGAAGTTTTAACTTCAATAAAAATATCCTGCACCTTCCCTATCTTTGCCGCCTGACTATCAACTTCATATGCCAGGCGCAGGCTGTCAACGGAGTGGATCAGGTCAAAGATCTTTACCGCGTCCCTTACCTTATTCATCTGCAGGTGGCCTATCATATGCCACTTTATGGCTTGCCGGTTTGCCTGTTTTCCGGTTGTCAGTTGGTTGAACTTAAGAAGCGCCTCCTGCACCCGGTTCTCGCCGAACTCAGTGAGCCCGCAGGCAAGGGCATCCTCTATATCTTTTACCGGCCTCCCCTTGCTTACAGCGACTATCTTTATGCCGGACGGGTCCCTGCGCGCCCTGGAACAGGCTAAGGCAGCCCTGTCTTTGGCTCTCAAAATATTAGCCTTAATCATCGGTAAGTATTATACAACGGAATAACCCGCGGTCAATGAGTAAAAATCAGGAGGATGGGAATGATACCATAGATCATTACCCCCTCCCCTGTAAGGGGGAATTAAGGAAAATTCTTTGTATCAGTAAAGAGGTTTTTGAAAAATTAAAGGCGGCTTCGGCTAAATTTGGATTAAAGCC
>JBAZGD010000038.1:0-5083 GCA_041653055.1 Candidatus Omnitrophota bacterium | reverse complement strand
ATCGACAGCCCGGTTTGGCACCTCGATGTCGGCTCATCCTATCCTGGGGCTGTATAAGGTCCCAAGGGTCCGGCTGTTCGCCGGTTAAAAGGGTACGCGAGCTGGGTTCAGAACGTCGTGAGACAGTTCGGTCTCTATCTGATGTGGGCGTAGGATACTTGAAGGGGAGTTCTCTTCAGTACGAGAGGACCTAGAGAAACGAACCTCTGGTTTTCCGGTTGTCCTGCCAAGGGCAAAGGCCGGGTAGCTATGTTCGGAAGGGATAAGCGCTGAAAGCATCTAAGTGCCAAGCCCCCCCCAAGAATAAGTATCCCCATTAGGCTGGTCGTAGACTACGACCTCGATAGGCGCAGTGTGTAAGGCCCGTAAGGGTTTAAGCTAATGCGTACTAATCAGCCGACTGGCTTGGCCTTTAATTTTCCCGGCAGTTAAATGCGGGGAGAATTAACTCTTAAGCTTTCTTCTGGCAAAAGAGTTGAAAGATAAAAGAGAAATTTATTCTCAAGGTTTGTTAGTAGTTTTACCAATACTTGATATAAGTTGTCGATGTTTTATGTCCTTCGACGCAGCCACTTTGTGGCTTTGTTCAGGACAAATTTTCTGGTGATTGATATTATTGAAAATTTGGAGTGCCTTTACCGAGGGGGAAACACCCGTTCCCATTCCGAATACGGAAGTTAAGCCCCTCAGGGCCGATGGTAGTGTATTCGTAAGGATATGTGAGAGTAGGTCGGTGCTCCTTAAATTTACCCGCTAACCTTAATTGGTTAGCGGGTTTTTTATTTTTGGAAATTTTATAAATTGGGCTTTGGATTTTCCATTTGTAGCGGTATAATACGAATATGGATGAAGCAGCATATTTAAAAAAACAGGAAGAGGAAGAGGCCAGGTATGAAGCCCTTTGCAGAAGGTGCGGAGCTTGTTGCGGCGCGCTTGACGGGGATCCTTGCGAGGAATTAAGGAAGAATGAATTGGGAGAATATTTCTGTCCGGTTTATGATCACAGGATAGGCATGCATAGGACAGTTTCCGGTAAACAATTTGCTTGCGTCCCTATAAGATATCTCAGGCCGAATTTACCTTTTAGTGGTTGTGTTTATTTTTCCCACCCTTAGAAGAGGAGCAAGTCATCGAAGGATAAAATAATGAGAAAATTTCAAGCTATCATGGTTTGGTTTCTACCTTTGATTATAGTCGTGGGATTATTCATGCCTGTTTTGGGTTATCTTGTCGTGGCAATGATAGCTTTCTTTTCGGTATTTTCTTTTTTCAAAGGAAGATTTTGGTGCTGGAATTTTTGCCCCAGGGGAGCTTTTCTCGATATCGTAATATCGAAAGTGAGCCTTAATAAGCCAATGCCGGCTATTTTTACAAATCAGCATTTTCGTTCAGCTCTTTTTGTTTCGTTTATGATATTTGTAATATTCCGTCTTATTAGGGGGCAGGGCGATTTGATTGTTGTGGGGGCGGTTTTTGTGGGGATGTGCCTTTTTACTACGGCTATTTCTATTCTGCTGGGAATACTTACCAAGCATAGGGCCTGGTGCACAATTTGCCCGATGGGTTTTCTACAGGAGAAAATTCACGGATTGAAAAAAGGAAATTAAAATAAAAGATATTTGTCTTTTGACTGATAAATGTTAAGATGAAATCCGGTACTGGTAAATTGTGGGGATTCTACTTTTGTCTGTTGATGGTTCTGTGGTTATTTTATGCTCCCGTTACAGCTTCAAGTTTTACTTTAGGCCTGGGGGGATTTAACAAAACTATTCCCGGACCGGATTTATTCTCTCCGGTTACAGATAATATAGATTTAAAGGAGCGCGTTTATCTCGAGTTTAAATGGAGAGCACTTATTTTGTGCCAATACGCACACATATGATTTCAGGCTTTATAAGGGGTATAAGACAGTAGCAGACAATGTAATCCTTAAGCAAAATATATCCCCGCAAGATTAGCCCTTTAAGATAGCTTCCGCTGAATTTGAGCAGGAAGAGGTTTATACCTATTAATATGGCCGGTAAAATATTAACTGTAAGCCAGGCAAGAAATTTGGATTCTAAGGCAAGGGAAAAGTTTGGTATTCCTGCAATCTTGCTTATGGAGAATGCAGGAAGGGCAGTAAGCGAAGAAGTTTCCAGGGTTATAGGTGGCGGGGAGATGAAGGTCGCTATATTCTGCGGCAAGGGAAATAACGGAGGGGATGGTTTTTGCGCCGCCCGCCATCTTATTTCCCGGGGGGTTAATCCTGATATTTATCTCTGTGGCAGTATTAATGAGGTTAGGGGCGAGGCCAAGGTTAACCTTGAGATTTTATTAAAATTAAAGAAGGGAGTTTTCCAGGTTAATCCGAAGAAACTGAAAGCAGTAAGGGCAAGAATACCGGGATACGGTTTAATTGTGGATGCGCTTTTTGGGGTAGGAATAAAAGGGCTGGTTAAAGGAATTTTTGCTGATATAATTAATACCATTAACCAGTCTCGGGCCTATATCATTTCAGTGGATATTCCTTCAGGCCTTGATGCAAATACGGGCAGGGTTTTGGGGGTTTCTGTAAAGGCGGACGCGACCGTAACTTTTATCGCCAAGAAAAAAGGGATGGTCAAGGGTGAAGGTGAGAGGCTTTGCGGTAGAATAGTTGTTGAAAATATCGGATTTCCATTATAAATTAACGAAACCCAAGGAGACTTATGAAGAAAACAAAGAAGAAAAAAGCGCTGCCGAAGATCCATTGCCATAAATGTAAAAACCAGTCTGACTGCTGCAGGTTCGGGGCATGGATTGACCTGGAAGAAGCAAAGAAGATAATATCCGCCGGTATTAAGGGCGATTTTTTTCATCTGGAGATAGATAAAAGTTTTCCTTCCGGTTTTAAGGTAGGGACGAGTATCGAAGATAATCCCTGTGTATTTCTTGATCCCGATGGCCTCTGCAGGGTGCATAAGTTTGATTACGCGCTAAAGCCTGTAACATGCAAGGAATTCCCTTATGAAGACGGTAAGCTTTCCTCCTTTGCCAGCGTTTTGTGCACGCTTTATAAAAATAATATCAAGAAAGCCAGAAAGAGGAAAGCGCGATGAAGTGGCTGCCGGCTTTTTTATTCTGTTTTTTTATTATTAACCAATCCAGCCAAGGAGTTTTAGCAATGGATAAAGATATTGTGGTTTTTGAAACAACTCAGGGGATAATTGAGATTAAGCTTATGCCTGAGATTGCTCCGAAGGCTTGTGATAATTTTTCTAAGCTTGTTGAAAAAGGTTATTACAACGGTTTAATTTTTCATAGGGTTATAAAGGGATTTATGATCCAGGGCGGAGACCCTACGGCAACTGGCGCAGGAGGGGAATCCATCTGGGGAAAGCCTTTTGAGGATGAGGTAACCCCTAGCGCGCAATTTGACAGCCCTGGAATATTGGCTATGGCTAATGCCGGCCCAAATACAAATGGCAGCCAGTTTTTTATTACGACAGCTAAAACCCCCTGGTTAAATATGCGCCATACTATTTTCGGCGAGGTAGTCTCAGGCTATGAGGTTGTGCAGAAAATAGAGGATGTTGAGACGTTATCTTCTGACAGGCCCAAGGTTGAGCAGAAGATCCTCAGGGCTTATTTAAAAAAATAGAAAGAAGGGTTTATCGCGTATTTGGGATATTCCACCCGATAAGTTATGCCGCAATCATCTTTTAGGCGAACACAGGGAGCTGCATGCTATATGGGAAATAATTATTCGCGGCAGAAAAGGTTATTCCAGGCATCCGGAAACACTACGGTGGAAGGGCAGGCTTAAGGCTCTTTTCTTAAGGCATGAAAAACTGGTTAAGGAATTTAAAGAAAGAGGTTATCGTCATTCCAACTGCCTTGATAAGAGCTGCGCTAGGGGTAAACCGGGGCAGGATCAATTTGTAGATTCGGTTAAGCAGCAGTTAGTTATACTCAGGAAAAAGGGGTGCGGCTGCAGGGTTTAAGTTATTAGGGAAGGGATATGAAATATACAAGCGGAAAAATAGGAAGAATTTTCGTTTTGAAGTTCGAGGATAAAGATATTCTCTCGGATAAGCTTGCAGAATTTACCAGTAAAGAGCACCTTAACGCGGCAACGATATTATTTATCGGGGCATTGAGGCAGGGGGATTTGGTAACCGGGCCCAAGAAGCCGGTTATTCCTCCCCAGCCGAATAAAGTCTATTTTAATGACGGTTGGGAAGTTATGGGTATAGGGACTATTTTTACCAACTCAAAAGGGCCGCAGATACATATTCATGCTTCTATGGGAAAGAAGGTTAAGGTTCTTACGGGATGCGTGCGCGGAAAGTCTAAAGTTTTTTTAGTTATAGAAGCGGTTGTATTTGAGCTTAAGGGGATTAAGGCCTCTAAGGGCATTGATATGCATACAGGTTTGAATTTGCTGAATATATCAGGCCGCCTTGAAATTTAGCTGATTTTGTTGTATACTCAATTTGTAGTTGCATTGCCACGGATAAGGTTTCGAGAAAGAAAGACTTCGAAGCCTTAAAACCGTGGCTTTTTTTAAGAGGCTTAAATGGACTATGGTTGTTTTGGTTGGGAAGACAGAAGAAGATTCCAGCGGCTTAAGGCTAACCTGGGGCTTTATTTTAAGATAGAAGGCCCTCTCACCAGCAGGTATATTACCCAAGATAAAGAGGTTGAGGCGACAATGTTAAATATCAGCGCAGGAGGGGTTGCTTTTTTGACCAGGTATGACCTTCCTGTCTGGAGCGATCTTTTGATAAGGCTGCATCTTTTTAAGAGTAATGATTCGGGGGCTATAAGTTTATCTAATCCCGTAGAGCTTCTGGGGCAGGTACGGTCCAATGTTACCACCGAGTTTCAGGAACACAGGATAGGTGTCTGTTTTAAAGAGGTTCGCGGCGAGAATAAGTATGCGGCTGCAGATTTTGTCGATTCAGTAGTCCGTCCATAGCTAATCATTTAATCAGGGATTAGTCAATAGATCCTTACCCCCCTGAGCCAAAGAAGCAAGGTAATGTTTAAGTAGTAAGTCTAAGTCAACAACAGTCGTCATTAGTAATCGTTTATCTAAATCAGGTTTCTTTTCTTGGGC
>JBAZGD010000037.1:0-5816 GCA_041653055.1 Candidatus Omnitrophota bacterium | reverse complement strand
AGGGATTAGTCAATAGATCCTTACCCCCCTGAGCCAAAGAAGCAAGGTAATGTTTAAGTAGTAAGTCTAAGTCAACAACAGTCGTCATTAGTAATCGTTTATCTAAATCAGGTTTCTTTTCTTGGGCTAACTGCCAAGGCGTTTTATGCTCTTTGTAAGTATTGGGCCTCTCAAGGTTAAAGAATAGCTGATAAGCATTAGCTTTAGCTATGAAGTCTATCCTGTCGGTGAATGTTTCTATTTCATAGAATTCCGTCTCCATGAGGCCGTGTACTGTCTCAACATCAGCTTGCATTCTGTGCGCTCCGGGGAATATCGTTGTATGTTCCTGTTGAGGAAGGGATTCTATTGTTTTGGTGTAAATAGAAGGCTCTTTGGCGTTCCAGGAGCCGGTAAATTCAACACCGTTATCGGTCTGCAAGCGCGCTGAATTATCTTCAGGTAAAACCTCGTATTTTTTCATCTGATGATTAATATAGGCCGCAAAGAGGGCGGCATGTATGAGCGAGCGTTCATTGGCAAAGCCAAGGAATAATATACCGCAGCTTATCTCCCTGCGGGTATACTGCACAACAGGTAGGTTAAGCCGCTTCATCTGCGGCCAGTACTCCGGTATATCATAGAGATCTTTGGTATCTTCGCAGGACTGTTGGAATAAATAGAATTTCTTTTTGACTTCACGCAGGTTTTGTTTGGTGATATATTTTTTCCTTCTTCGTCGGCTGGATACACCGGCTTCTCTCCAGAACTTACGTATGGTTTTGGGAGCCTGTGTAAGGTTCTCCAGGGTTTTGACTTGTCTAGCTCCCAGGCGGCGGTATTTCTTTTGCAGTTTCACGATCTTATCTTTGATATCTTGCGGGGTTGCCCGCGGCGAATGATGCGGTTTGTGTGATAGATCAATTAACCCGGCATAACCATGCTCTTTGAACCTATTAAGCCATTTACGCACTACAGGGGGCGATGTTTTAAATACCCTTGCTGTCGGCTTAATGCCATGGCTTAAGGCATATTGGATCATCTGATAGCGGTGTGCTCGTTTATCTTTACAATTACGCATAGTCTGGTAATATTGAAGAGGGCACATAGTAGGGTTCTCCTTTCCTTTGCGGGTTAGAAGATACTCTACAGTATTATGTGCCTCTTTTTCATTATATTTTTATTGAATAAGATTCAATATATCTTGGATCTTCGTAAGACCTTTGTTCTTTGAACCAGGCTGTTAAATTATATCCCGTCCAAAAAGGGCCTTTGCGATTAAGGGTATAAACAATATTTGAAGGCTCAAAAGAACCGGTACATCGATCTATGCTTGTTTTAAGATTGTGCTTTTTAGCGCATCTTAAGTGTTCTTTTTTAAAAGGTTTTTGCCGAGAAGGTATTTTTGGCTTAGGCGAAGCTGGTTTTGGCTTTAATCCAAATTTAGCCGAAGCCGCCTTTAATTTTTCAAAAACCTCTTTACTGATACAAAGAATTTTCCTTAATTCCCCCTTACAGGGGAGGGGGTAATGATCTATGGTATCATTCCCAGCTAATCATTTAATCCGGCTTTATTTTTACAAAAATAGTGGTATAATAACTTCGTAAATAAAGGAGCTTTCCATGGAATTCAATAATATAAAAGAGGAAGTAAAAAAAGTTTCTTTTGAAACCTTGCGTACGGATTGTGATAATTATTTTGAGGGTGTCCTTGTCAAGGATGAGATTAACGGCCTTAACGAGCGGCTGAAGAAGTTTCTTGGAGAGCCTGCGTGGCCTTCTAAAAACAGGCTTGATTTTAAAGCTCAGGAGGCGATAAAGGGTTTTGGGGGGATAATGCCCGGCCAGATCCTTTATTTTAAAAGCGAGGGCGGGGATTCTATATTTGCCATGCTTTGGCCTTGGCAGGATGGTGTGCGTACTACCCTTAAAATCATCCAAAAATAGTTTTGCAATCGGGGACGCTCCCCAAAGGGACACTCTCCAAAGTAGATAGTCATTTCGGGGAATATCCCATAGAAGAAAGAGGAATTATGAAAGAGATAAAGTTTGATTTTAATAATATGTTGAGTATTAATGTAGGTAATGCCCACGGAGTAGAGAAAGATGATATTCTGGAGATGGTTAAGGATATCAGTTTCGGGCACGACCACCTTAGGGCATTGGCGCAAGATCCCCGTAATCGGATTAATCTGGGTTTAGAATGGATGGTACTGCCTTATCAGGAAAGCAAGGTTGTGTCGGTAATTAAGAAGCTCGGAGATGAGATTGCCAGGAAATATGATAATATTATTTTCTTAGGTATCGGGGGTTCATATCTGGGGCTTAAGGCAGCGCAGGATGCGCTGGTTTCGCCTTATTATAATGAGTTTACCAAGCCCAGGAATAACCGTCCGCGTGTTTATTTTGAGGGCAATAACCTTGATCCGGATACCCTTTCTGTTTTATTAAAGAATTTAAATCCCAAAAAAACTTTTGTTGTAGTTATTTCAAAGTCAGGAGAGACCACAGAGACAAAAGCAGCTTTTTTTTCTGTAGAGGGTTGGTTGAAGAAGGGCGCCGGCAAGAATTACGGGCGGCAAATCTTTGCAATAACTGATCCTGACTCCGGTTCTTTGCGCAAGAGGGTTACCCTGGAGAATGCAAGGGACAGCCTAAGTTTTCGTAGCCTGCCTTTGTTTAAGGGAGTAGGCGGGAGATATTCGGAGTTTAATATGGGCCTTTTACATTTAGCTGTAATAGGCGTTGATATAAATAAAGTTCTTAAGGGCGCAAGGGATATGGAAAAAAAGTGCAGCAGTGCTGATTACGCTAAGAATCCGGCCTATATGTATGCGTTATTGCATACAATTCTTTATAAGAAGAAGTCAAAGCCGTTGGCGATTATGATGCCTTTTGCTGAGGGGTTAAAATCTACGGCAGATTGGTATGTGCAGCTTTTAGCGGAGAGCTTAGGTAAGAAATTCAGGCGTAAGATCAATGTTTCTCATGATGGTGTTGAGGAATGGGCTAAGGATAACAGTAGTATAGTTAATGTCGGCAGGACCCCGATTCCCTGCCGTGGTACAGGTGATTTGCACTCGGTTCAGCAGAACAATATCGAGGGGCAAAATGACAAGGTGGTAACTTTTATAAGGGTGGAGAGATTCAACAGTGAGATAAAGATTTCCGCTAAAGGGGATATCCTCTCCGGAAAAGATTTTACTGAATTGATTAAACTTGCCCAGGAGGCAACCGAATGGGCGTTGGTCAGGGAATCGCGCCCGAATTGCACGATTATTTTGCCTGAGGTATCGGATTATTACTGGGGAGCGCTCCTCTTTTTCTTTCAGATGGCCACTGCCTTTGAGGGCGAATTGTTGAACGTCAACGCCTACGATCAGCCCGGAGTAGAAGGATACAAGAATTATATGTATTCCAAATTAGGTAAGCCAGGCATCCCTAAGGGTATAGTGGAAGAGATAAATAATAACCCGCTTAATAAAGACCAAGATTACATAATATAAGAATATGATGGGCCAGATTATATTTTCTTAATCCTGGCCCTATTTTTCTATGTTAAAAATAGGTAATCTGAAGTTAAAATCTAATCTTATTCTCGCGCCTATGGCCGGGATCAGCGATTTTCCTTTTCGTATGCTTAACCGCGAATTTGCTGCAGGGCTTAGTTTTGTGGAAATGATTAATTGTCGTTCTGTTTCGCATAAAAGCAGGAGGACGCAGGCTATGCTAACAAGCGGTAAGGGGGACAGGCCTTTGGGTGTTCAGCTCTTAGGGTGTGAAGAGAATTTTATCTTAAAGGCGTTAGATGTGCTTAAGGGGCATAATTTTGATATCCTGGATTTTAATTCCGCTTGCCCCGCTAAAAAGGTGATTAGGAGAGGCGAAGGCTGCAGCTTAATGCGCGAGCCTAAAAAATTGGCCCAGATACTAAAACTTATCGTAAAAAATTCCTCTTGGCCGGTTACGGTGAAAATTCGTTCCGGTTGGGATAAGGGCTCGGTAAACGCAAGGGATGTGGCTTTGTCTGCTCAGGATTGCGGAGTTAGCGCCGTGTTTATTCATGGCAGGACTAAAATCCAAGGCTACAGCGGTAGCGTAGACTACTCGGTTATAAGGAAAGTAAAGGAAGCTTTAAAAATCCCTGTTATTGCAAGCGGAGATGTATTATCGGCGCAACTGGCCAAGAAGATGTTTGATGAAACAGGCTGCGATGGGCTGAGTGTGGCCCGCGGATCTTTAGGTAACCCATGGATATTCAAGCAGATAAAAGAATTTTTGGATAAAGGTAAGGCTCCGGTTAGTCCTGCGATAAGCATAGTTGTGAAAATAATGATTAAACATCTGAATGCTTCGGTTAATTTCTACGGTGAGAAGAACGGCGTAGTTATTTTCCGCAAGTTTTTTTCTTGGTATACAAGGGGTTTCCGTAAGGTCAGGCCTTTAAGGGAAAAGTCTTCGCGCGCCAAAACCCTTCAAGACATGCTCTCAATCTTCGGGGACGCTCTCCAAGGCGCCAGGCCGCACTCAGAATAAACAAAAAAGCCCCGAATCCTTCGGGGTTTTTTTGTAGGTGATAGGCCTTCTTAGCTTCCGCTATCTTGACCATTCCTCCTAGTTGTCTTTCTTCCTTAACTTCAATGTAAGTATGCCATATTTTGTTTATAATTTCAAGTACCTGCGGAATAATTTCCTAAAAATATTCGGGGAGTGTCCCTTTGGGGAGCGTCCCCCAGGTTTTTCTTGCAGGCAATGCTAAAGATAGTATAATAATAAAAATGAATAATCTATGGCATATTTCTATCCGGTATCTAAAGGGTATCGGGCCTAAGAGGGCAAAGGCCTTTAATGATATCGGCATTAATACTATACTGGATTTATTCTATCATTTTCCCCGCCGCTACGAAGACCGCACTAATCCGGTTAGTATATCTCAATTAAAAGAAGGCGAGGCCCAGGTTGTGAGGGCGCAGGTTTTAGCTTTAGGCCAGCATAATTCCTGGCACAGGAGGAGTTTTAATATTACCGAGGCCCAGGTAGGCGATGAGAGCGGAAGGGTTTCTTGTGTTTGGTTTAATCAGCCATATATTAAGCAATACCTTAATCCCGGGAGAGAAGTAATATTATATGGTAAGGTGGAAAAGTATGCCGGAAGCGTGCAGATGAATAATCCTGAATTTGAGTTTATTGAAGATGGATCCGAGGATATGCTTAGCGCCGGCAGGATTGTTTCAGTCTATACTCTCCCGCAGGGGTTAGGCCAGCGTAGTTTTCGTAAGCTTATGAAGCTTGCCCTGGATGAACATATCCCTGAATTGAACGACTGCCTGCCCTATGATATAAGGTCAAGGAATTCCCTGGAGAATTTAGCTAAAAGCCTTATTAACATACACTTCCCTGAAAGTTTTGAGCTGCAGAAAAAGGCCTATTTACGCCTTGCCTTCGAGGAGTTTTTTCTTTTTCAGGTCCCCTTGATCCTGCGTAAACTCAAGAGGGAGGAGAAGAGGGGGATTGCGCATAAGGTTAATGGTTCTGCGGCAGGCCTTTTTATTGCCGGGTTGCCTTTTAAGTTAACTAAGTCGCAGGAGAAGGTGGTGGAGGAGATAAAGTCAGACATGGGTTCTTTAAAGCCGATGCAGCGTTTACTGCAGGGGGACGTAGGTTCAGGTAAGACTATCGTTGCTGCAATCGCTTCGATTATGGCCATAGAAGGAGGTTACCAGGTAGCCTTTATGGCGCCCACGGAAATTCTTGCAAGGCAGCATTATGAGAAAATCAGCTCGCAGGCTAAGGGAATTAGGATCGCCCTGCTCACAGGCAGCCTCACGGCTAAAGAG
>JBAZGD010000036.1:0-5968 GCA_041653055.1 Candidatus Omnitrophota bacterium | reverse complement strand
CCCCATTGCTAAATATCCTCGACCGCAGCCTCCCGTAGGAGTTGGGGCAGTGTCTCAGTCCCCATGCGGCTGACCACCCTCTCAGGCCAGCTACCCGTCAAAAGCCTTGGTAGGCCATTACCCCACCAACTAGCTGATAAGGCGCGAGCTCATCTTCAAACGACACCGCTTACGCAGCATCTTTACTTGTCCCGCCTTGCGACAGGATAAGCACATCAGGTATTACCTCCACTTTCGCGAAGCTATCCCCGACTTGAAGGTAGATTACTCACGTGTTCCTCGCCAATCTGCCGCTATATCTTCTTCTATCCGCACATCTGCCTTGCGGCTTCAATGCCTCAAAAAAAAGTATCGCTCGACTTGCATGCCTAATCTACGCCGCCAGCGTTCACTCTGAGCCAGGATCAAACTCTCCGAAAAATGTCCGAAAAAGTTATAATAAAGGCTCTAGTGATTTATTTAATTTGTTACCTCTTGAAATTGACCCCTTAAAAATCCTAATTAAAGGATTCTTGCGGGATCCGCTTGGCTATTCAATTATCAAAAGAGCAAAAAAAATACGCCCCAACATAGTTGAGGCGCAGTATTATCTACCGCCGCCACTTACCGTCGGCCAAAATTTACATTAAGCTGTCAATAACTCTATTTGTATTATACATAGACTCCTTCTTAAGGGAGGAATACTAAGTTTACTACATAAACTCTATTTGTCAAGTATTTTTTTTGTATTTTTCTAGCGCAAAAGTATATCTCTTTATTAGGGTTATTACTGCGCTATCAGCTGGGATATCTTAAAGACGGGCAGGAACAATGATATGACTATACCGCCGACTACGATACCTAAAAAAGCGATTACCAAAGGCTCAATCATACTGGTTAAAGCGGAGGTAGCGCTGTCAACCTGCTCATCATAGAAATCAGCTATCTTTGTAAGCATATTCTCCAGCTTACCCGTCTGCTCCCCTACGCTTATCATTCTGCAGACCATCGGAGGAAAAACCCCGCTTCTTAACAAAGGGGCGGCTATAGATTCACCGTCGCGTACCGCCTTAGAGCAGCTTACCACCGCCTCCTCAACGACCTTATTGCCCGAAGTCTTGCTTACTATATCCAGGGCATTTAATACCGAAACTCCGCTCTTCACTAACGTAGAAAAGGTACGCGAAAACTTAGCTACGGATAACTTCCTGAAAAGCTCCCCTAAAACAGGGGCCTTTAACTGTACGCTGTCAAAATTGTAACGCCCTCTCTCCGTGGCAATATATTTCCTGAACAAGAAAATCAACCCTACTGTAAAAATTACGAGAAAAAGGAAATATTTCCTGAATACATCACTCATGAAAATAAGGATCTGGGTAGGAATCGGCAATTGCCCGCCTAAAACATCAAAGATGCCTTTAAATGTAGGGACTACCTTAAGCAGCAATACTGCGGTTATAATAAAGGCCATGCTCACAACCACAGCCGGATATACCAGGCTAGAGCTTATCTTCCTTGACAGTGCAGCAGATTTTTCAAGATAGGAAGCCAGGCGGTCAAGAATATCATCCAGCATACCCGAGCTTTCTCCGGCCCGCGCCATATTAATGAACAGGTCAGAGAAAACTTTAGGGTGCTTTGCCAGGGCATCACAAAAACTCATCCCTGCTTCAATATCCTGGCGCACCGAAACAACTACTCCTTTTAAGGCAGGGTTTTCAACCTGCTCGCTTAATATCCCTAAGGCATGCACCAGGGGGATGCCGGAATCTATCATTGTGGCAAGCTGCCGGGTAAAAATTACCAAATCGTCAAGCTTTACCTTCTGGTCTTTAACCTTATCCCCTGGCTTAGAAGCCTTATCCTTGGCCTGCTCAATACTGATAATAGTTAATTCTTTTTTGTGCAGCGCGTCCGCTGCCTCCGACTCCGAAGAAACATCCAGGTAGCCATTTAAGGTATAACCGTTCTTATCCTTTGCAGTATAATTGTAGGTTGTCATAACTTATCCGTTACCTTTAAAAAAGCCTCCACCACCTTAGGGTCAAACTGGGTACCGCTGTTCTTTTTAATCTCTTCTATCGCTGCATCTTTAGTCAGGGGTATCTTTCTGTATGAACGCGCCGAACGCATAGACTCATAGGCATCTGCTATATGCAAAATGCGCGCGCCCAAATGGATATCATCCCCCTTGCGTCCCTCGGGATATCCCGAACCGTCATAATGTTCGTGATGCTGGCGAACTAAGTCTATCACATCATTTAAGAAAGTCAACGGCTCTAATATCTGAGCGCCGATTAAAGGATGCTTGCGGATTTGAACCCACTCTTCACTAGTCAAGGCCCCGGGCTTCATAAGGATACTATCCTCTATGCCAATCTTGCCCAAGTCATGCAATTCGCTGGCCTGGCGTATAACCTCAATATCCTTAGCACAAAGCCCCATCTCAGAGGCAATAATAGTGGCATATCTGGCCACGTTTTCAGAATGGCTATGGGTATAATGGTCCCTTGCGTCTATTGCCTGTGCCAAAACCTTAATCGTACGCATATAGGTAGAACGCAGGTCTTCATACAGCCTGGTTAAATTACGCGTTGAATCCTCAATCCTCTTGACCAAAAGCAAATTTTGCTTCTCTAAAGCGGTATTATTTTCTTTCAACCCCTGGGTGAACCTTCTGTGCGCCAGCATTAAATTATGCAGCTCAATCCCCTTCTTGACTAAAAAGAAGAATCTCTCTAAATTAATAGGCTTGGCAATAAAATCATAGATGCCCAGGCTGAAAAGATATTCCAGCAGCTCAAGCTTTACTTCATCTAAACAGGCAATCACTACGCAATCCTGGTCGATTTTCTTAAATTCCTTGATCAACCCCAAAGACTTAGCATCCAAAAGGTCCGGCCTGATAATTACAACATCCACGGCATTCTTGTGGAAAGCGCTCAACCCTGAATCCGCGGTCTCCTCAAAGATAACAGAATATCCTCCCTCAAAACTAAGCTGTTCCCTGAGATACCGGGATATTTCATCATCCTTGCAAATAAATAAAACCCTGCCCGTCTTCATCATTACTTATTCCTCAGTAGTAATCCTTATAGCCTCATCCAAAGTAGTTACCTCCTGCTTTACCTTTAAGAAGGCATCGTCCCTTAAGGTGCGCATACCTTGGCCCTGGGCATATTTTTTTATCATGTCCAGAGGCTTCTTTTCAATAATCATTTCGCGTATGGCATCATTAATCAAAACAGCTTCAAGTATCGCCACCCTGCCGTAAAAACCGGTATTATTACAATATTTGCATCCAACAGCCGTATAGAATACTGCCTTTTCAGTAAAACCTATTTTCTTTAAGAAATCTTCCGGGATATTTATGGGCTTACGGCATTTCAAGCATAATTTCCGGGCCAGGCGCTGGGCGCAAAGCATTACCACGCTGGAGGCAACCAAAAAAGGCTCAACCCCCATATCAATCAACCTGGTAATACTTGATATGGCATCATTAGTATGCAGGGTAGATAATACAATCTGCCCGGTAAGGGCCGCCTTAATAGCAATGTCCGCGGTTTCCGAATCGCGGATCTCTCCGATCATAATAACATCAGGGCTCTGCCTGAGCAGGGAACGCAAACCGGAAGAAAAATCAAGCCCGATATCCGGCTTTACCTGAATCTGGGTAATTCCCTCCACCTGATATTCTACCGGGTCTTCAATGGTAATAATATTTCTTTCCGGGGTATTCATCTGGTTTAAGACCGAATAAAGCGTGGTAGATTTTCCCGAACCCGTAGGCCCGGTCACCAGGATCATCCCGAATGGTTTGGATATTGCCTCTTTAAAAATGCGCTCCGGCTGCTCCGAAAAACCCAACTTATCCAAACCGATAGAAAGATTGCCCTTATCAAGCGCGCGCAAAACAAATTTCTGGCCGAAGGTCGTAGGCAGCCCGGAGACCCTGAAATCAACCTCTTTGCCCTCAAACCTTACCTTAAAACGCCCATCCTGAGGTACCCGGTTCTCGGTAATATCAAGATTAGAGATAATCTTAAGGCGGGCCAAGACGGCATTCTGCTTCGTTTTAGGTATTTTAAACACATCATGCAACGCGCCATCAATACGGTAGCGTATGCGCAGGCAGCCTTGCTCGGGTTCAATATGTATATCCGAGGCGCGTTTCTTTAAGGCCTGGTTTAACATAAGGTCAACCAGCTTGACAATAGGGGCCTTACCGCTTTCCTCAAGCGCATTGGAAAGTTCTATCTCCTCCTGCCTGACCAGCTCAACACCGGATTTATCATCCTGTGTCTGCTGCGAGGCATCATCCAGGATCTGTTCCATATCTTTCGAACCTGAGCCGTACTGGCTTTCTATAGAGCGCATTATTTCTTCGTCCGGGCTTAATACTATATCAATATTGCATCCGGTAAGCGTCTTAAGGTCATCAAGGGCGAAGATATTCAAGGGATCAGAGACTGCCACAGTAATGGTATTTCCAAACCTAGATATCGGAATAAGGTTATAGAGCCTGGCTATATGCTCGGGGACTAATCCGATAATCTCCGCAGGAAATTTATATTTAGATAAATTCAAGGTAGGGATATAAAGTTCTTCCGAAAGCAAGGAGAGCAGGACCTCCTCAGGCATCATATCCTCTCCCACAAGAACCTTACGCAAGGGGGTCCCCTTTTCCCTCTGGATATTAAGGGCCTTATTCAACTGTTCATTGTTAAGATGCCCGCCCCTGACAAGTATTTCAATTATTTTATCTTTAAGTGTCTGCATGAAATTAATTAAAGTTATTCATCCGGGGCAGTTACGCGCAGTATCTCTTCCAGAGTCGTTATTCCCCTGAAAACCTGCATTAAGCCATCTTCCCTTAAAGTTACCATTCCCTCTTCGCGCGCCTTTTGTTTTATAAGGTGCTCCTGGGCCCGGGAAAGGATGAGCTCCCTTACAGCCGTAGACAACAATAAAACCTCGGCAATCCCCGTCCTGCCCATATAACCCATATTGAAACAATTTTTACAACCCTTCCCCCGGAAGAACCTGACCTCTTTAGCCTTCTCTATATTCAACTTCAGGGTGTCAATAACCTCTTTCTTGACAGTATATTCCTCTTTGCAATAAGGGCAAACCTTACGCACCAGCCGCTGGGAGACTACGCACACCAGGGAAGAATTGATCAAATAAGGCTCAACCCCCATATTAACCAAACGTACCACTGCCCCGGGGGCAGTAGTGGTGTGCAGGGTCGACAAAACCAAATGCCCGGTAAGGGCTGACTTTATAGCAATATCCACAGTCTCATAATCCCTGATCTCCCCAATCATAATAACATTAGGGTCCTGCCTTAATATCGAACGCAGGGATGCCGCAAAGGTTAGCCCTATCTCCGGCCTGGCAGTTACCTGGTTTATCCCCTCAAGCTGAAACTCAACAGGATCTTCTACGGTAACAATATTTTTATCCGGGCTGTCCACCAATTTCAAGATTGAATACAATGTAGTGGTCTTTCCGCTTCCGGTAGGCCCGCAGATAAGCATCATCCCGTGGGGAAGTTTTGCTACTTTAGAGAGGGTTGATATGACATTTTTATTAAAACCCAGCTTCTCAAGGTTTAGGGTAGCCTGGGATTTATCTAATATGCGGATTGCGACCTTCTCCCCAAAACTCGAAGGAAGGATTGAAACCCTGAAATCAACCTCTTTGCCGGAGATCTTTATCTTAAAACGGCCGTCCTGGGGAAGCCTGTGCTCCGCAATATTCAAATCGGACATTACCTTAATACGCGATACAATCGAGGCATGCACGCTCTTTGAGGGCGACTTCTGTTCATGCAAAATACCATCCACGCGGTAACGCAGCCTCAGCTTCTTGCTAAAAGGCTCAATCAGAATATCCGAGGCCTTCTTCCTTACCGCCTCTTCCAATATCATATTGGTAACCTGTATTACCGGTGCCTGGCGGCTTATCGCATCCAGCTCCTGGTCAG
>JBAZGD010000035.1:0-6197 GCA_041653055.1 Candidatus Omnitrophota bacterium | reverse complement strand
CAAAGATTAATAAATTGTGATTACTAAATGATTAATCGATGAAGGTTTATGCTGTTGGTGATATTCATGGAGCCTGTAAAGCATTATTGCAGTGTTTTGAGCGTTCGAAATTTAATTACAAGCAAGATCGTTTAATCGTTTTAGGGGATGTGTGTGACGGGTATCCGGATACCAAACAAAGCATCAATGAACTTTTAAAGGTTAAACACTGCGATTTGGTTATTGGTAATCATGATATGTGGGCTCTGGATTGGGCCTTGCGCGGCGAAAAGCCCAAGATATGGACGAGCCAAGGCGGAGACCGGACGATAGCGTCATATAGCGGCGGCCCTATGCCGCAGGCGCACATCGATTTTTTAAAGAGCGGACAACTTTGGATTGAACGCGATAAGCAGGTTTTTGTACATGGCGGGTTTAATCCGGACATATCGCTTTCTGCTCACAGCGCGCAGGCATTGGTTTGGGACAGGAGGCTTCTTGATATGGCATGGAAGAAGCAGGCAAATGGGCACAAGTGCAAGTTAGGCCGATACAAGGATATCTTTGTTGGCCACACAACAACGGAACTTTATAATACGTTGCAGCCGATTCATGTGTGTAATGTTTGGAATATTGATACCGGAGCCGGGTGGTCAGGAAAACTTACCATAATGGATGTTGATTTGAAGAAATATTGGCAATCGGACCTGACTTCGGATTTATACGGATGGATGCCGGCTCATTGTGCATAGAAACAATTTTTGGTAGCGCATAGTTACTTAACAGAATTGTTTATATATCTTATTGTTAGGAAATTGCTTTGTTGACATTTGTTACCTAACAAGTTATACTATAACATAGTTTGTTAGGTAACGGGAGGGGTTATGAGAGGTGTTATAAAAGGAGTCTTGGCTGAAGAGCTTGAAAACTCTCTTCGAATGAAAAAAGAATATGAAGCGGCATTGGTTAAATTGCCTAAGGGGTGCATTGCTGTAAGGAAAATACGGGGCCATGAATACTGCTATCTGGTTAAGAGAATAGATAAAAAAGTAAAGTATATTTATAAAGGCAAACTTTCTGAAAGAGAAAAAAACAAATACAGCGAGACTAAAGAGATAAGGGCTAAATATAAGAAACTACTTTCCCAAGTCAAAAAACAAATCAGATTCTTAAGGAGTTCATTGCGTGGAAAAGAAGCAATCTGAATTATGCCTTGAAATCTTAAGAAGATTCCATAAAGCCGGTATTTTGGAAGATTTAATTCTTATTGGTAGCTGGTGTGTATATTTCTATAAAGAATATTTCAACAATATATCTTATATAGATCAAACCACAATACGAACTAGGGATATTGACTTCCTGATCGAAAAACCGTCAAAACTAAAATATACCGTAAATATTCCTGAGCTTTTAAGGGATTTAGGTTTTGTTACGATTCTAAAAGGGCGTGAAGGTTATCTTAAACTTGATCATTCTGATTTAATGCTTGAGTTTTTAGTTCCGGAGAAAGGAAAGGGTACAGACAAACCGGTTCCACTAACAAAGTTAGGCATGAATGCAGTTGCGCTGAGGTTTTTGAACCTGCTTACCGAAAACATTATTAAAATAAAAGTAGAAGATTTTAATATATCGGTGCCTCATCCCGTTAATTTCGCTCTCCACAAGCTTATTATTTTTCAGCGTAGATTAAAAGAGGATAAGGCCGTGAAAGACAGAAATTCTGCTATAGAAATTCTTAGGGCTCTCATAACTAAAGGTGAAGTGGCGGCTATTAAGCATGTTTTTAATTCTATGCTTCCAAAATGGCAGAAGAAAGTTATAAAGGGGTTGGAAGAACCAAAAGAAAGAGATATTTTGAGTGTATTGATTAAAGTATAGTTTATATTCTATAGAGAGCATACCTTATAAACTATAAAGTGAGCAGGATAAAAATATGACATACGCGGTGATATTGGCAGGCGGGGTAGGCAGCAGGTTTTGGCCCTTTTCCCGCGAGCTTGAGCCAAAGCAGTTTATGAAGGTGATTGGCGAAGATAGCTTGCTCCAGTCAACTGTCAGCAGGATAAAGGATGCGATAAAGTCCTCGCGCGTATACATTATTACGAATAAGATCCATTTTTACGAGGTTAAGGCGCAGGTCTCAAGGTTTAATATCCCGGATGAGAATATTATTCTTGAGCCGGAGGGCAAGAATACTGCCCCGGCAGTTGGGCTATGCGCTCAGTTAATCAGCAAGGCGGATACGGATGCGGTTATAGCTGTCTTGCCCGCGGATCATTATATTAAAGACTGCAAAGAATTTAACCGGGTGTTAAAAAAGGCCGTTGAGTGCGCTAAGGAGGACTTATTGGTGACTATCGGCGTTAAGCCGCTTCAGCCTTCCACGGGTTATGGTTATATAAAAACTAAAGGCAAGTTAATTAAGAATAAAGGGTATTTCGCGGTAGAGAAGTTTTTGGAGAAGCCAAAGTTTGAGAAGGCAAGGGAATATATCAAGGGTAAGCATTATTATTGGAACAGCGGGATGTTTGTCTGGAAGGCTTCGGTTTTGCTGGAGGAGATAAGAGAATATCTGCCTAAGCTTTATACCAGCCTTATGCGTATTCATTCGGTGGATGATATCCTGAAGGTTTGGCCTAAGATTGAGGCAATTTCAGTTGATTACGGGATTATGGAGCGCTCTAAGCGGATTGGGCTTATACCGGCTTCATTTTACTGGACGGATTTAGGGAGCTGGGATGCTTTAAGGGAGATTTTTTATAAGGATGCCCGGGGGAATGTCTTGGAGGGCGATACCCTGGATTTAAACAGCGAGAGAATTTGTGTTTTTAGCCGCGGCAGCAGGTTAATTTGCACTGTGGGGGTAAAGGACCTGGTAATCGCGGATACCGCGGATGCCTTGCTGGTTTGCAATAAGGATAATACGCAGGATGTTAAAAAGGTTGTCGAGGCCCTGAAGGTTTCAAAGCGCAAAGAGCATGTAACGCATTTGACAGAGAGGCGGCCTTGGGGGTCGTTTACGGTTTTGCAGGCGGGTTTAGGTTTTAAAATTAAGTTGATTGAAATAAATCCCGGGAAACGCTTAAGCCTTCAGTTGCACCGAAAGCGCGCGGAGCATTGGGTGGTGGTTTTCGGTTTGGCTAAGGTTACCAGCAATAAGAAGGTTAAATTGGTGCGCAGCAATGAGAGTATTTATATCCCCAAAGGGGTTAAACACCGGCTTGAGAACCCGGGAAAGGCTGCGCTCAAGATTGTTGAGGTGCAGACCGGAAGCTACCTTGAAGAGGACGATATTGAAAGACTGGACGATGACTTCACAAGGAATAAATAAAGGGGACGGTCCAAATAAAGGGGACGGTCCTATTTATTTTGATAAAGCCTAGGTTAATAAATAGGACCGTCCCCTTTATTTTAGGAGAGATATGAGAATATCAGCGTTGAATTTAAGAAGGCAAACTGAGCCGATACGCCGCGACATTGATAAGGCGATAGCAAATGTAATTGATAATGCTTCATTCATTTTGGGTGGGGCGGTTTCTGAATTTGAGGATAACGCGGCAAGGTATTGCGGGGTAAGGTATGCTATAGGCGTCTCTAACGGCACGGATTCTATTTCTCTGAGCCTGCTTGCGCTAGGGGTAAAGCCGGGAGATGGAGTGATTTGCCCGGCGTTTACTTATTATGCTACAGCCGGAGCCGTGGCTGCAATTGGCGCGCGCCCGGTTTTTGCGGATATTGACCCGGATACTTATAATATTTCTCTTGAGAGCGTTGAGAAGGTATTAAAGAAGAAAACCAAGCTAAGGATTAAGGCAATTATTCCGGTGCATTTATACGGCCAGTGCGCGGATATGGGCGGGATAATGAAGCTGGCGCGCAAATATAGAATTAAGGTTGTGGAGGATACTGCGCAGGCTTTTGGAGCGCAATATAAGGGTAGAAAAGCCGGGACAATCGGTGATTGTGGAAGCGTGAGTTTTTTTCCGGGCAAGAATCTGGGCGCTTTCGGAGACGCGGGAATGGTTCTGACAAACAGCAAAGCTGTAAATGACAAGATAAGGATATTACGCAATCAGGGTAATCAGAAGAAGTATTACCATACAGATTTGGGGCGCAATAACCGGATGGACGCAATACAGGGTGCCGTGTTAAATGTTAAGTTAAAATATTTGGATAGCTGGAATAGCAAGCGGAGGGGATTAGCGAGGTATTATAATGAGAATTTATCCGGCCTGGCGCTTAAAACTCCCCTTGTTGCTGATTATTCAACGCACATTTATCATCAGTACGTATTAAGGGTTACAAAAAACAGGGATGGCCTGATGCGCTACCTGCAAGGCAAGGGTATTGACTCACGCGTTTTTTATCCTATCCCGCTTCATCTGCAGAAATGCTTTAGTTATTTGGGCTATAAAAGGGGCGCTTTCCCTCAGGCAGAGAAGGCATCCAGGGAAATACTGGCAATTCCCGCGGATCCTGGCTTGACCTTGAAAGAGAGGGGTTTCATTATTCAATCAATAAAGAATTTTATGTCCCGGATCAGAAATGAAAAATAAAGAAGTTAAGAAGATTTTGATTATAGGGCATCGCAATATCGGAGATGCCTGTTACGACCTTGTTGTGGTTAAGCCGCTGCGCCGCAAGTTTAAGGATGCCGAAATTGTTTTTTTAACCTCTCCGGTTTCAAGGGGTATCGTTGAGGGGTATAAGGGGCTGGATAGGGTTATTATCTTTGACAAATACGGCGCGGACAAAGGCATCTGGGGCCGCTTGCGCCTGATGTCATTATTGATAGAAGAGCGCTTTGATCTTGCGGTGGCCTTATCATCTACCCTGATGCATAAATATATCAAAGCTGGATGCCAATGGAGCGTTAGAAAGTATCTTGGGTGTTTGCCGCAAGATAAGAAGATGCACGTTGCGGATATATATATTGAATTTTTGCGCTCCTTCGGCGTGGAGGCTGAAAAGGAATATTGGGATTTTGATGTGGAGGCGGGGAATAACTTCTGCGATGAATTCTTAAAGAAAGCGGGTGTGAGTAAAGGGGATAAAATAGCTGGGATCTTGCCCTACAGCGGATGGCCCCTAAAGGACTGGCCGATTGATAAATGGAATGTTTTGGGTGATTTATTAAACCGGGAGTATAATTTTAAGGTTATTGCCTTGGGCAGGGTTGCCGATGATATTAGCAGCAAGGAAAAATTAACGCTTTTTTCGCCTTCGATTATATCCGCGGTTAACAAGACCACTTTAAAGCAGGCCGTATCCTTGATCAAGCGGTGCAATCTTTTTATAGGGGTAGATTCCAGCCTTTTGCATTTAGCAAGCTGTATGGGGGTTGAGTCAATCGGTTTATTCGGGGCAACTTCCAAAGAATATATTTACCCGTATTTTCATTATTGCAATGTAATCACGCCTGCGCAAAAGCGCTATTGCATGCCCTGCTATCCCGGGTTAAATCCATGCCCGTGCATGAAGGATAAAATTACCCGTAGCCCCTGCATGGATGATATTTCCGTAGAAAGCGTAATGCAATTGGTAAAACAAAAAGAAATAAGGCAATGAAAAAGAAAAAGAGCAATTTCCTTCTTGATGCAGTCCTTGGCCTGTTTGCCTCTTTACCTAAGGGCAGGGTATTAGACTTAGGTTGTGGCGACGGCGATTATGCAAATGGTTTAGCGGGGCTTGGTTTTGAAGTTATCGCAGGAGATATTGATATTGCAAGGTTCAAGCATAATGATAAAATTGAATTTAAGCACTGCGACATAACAAAAGAGATGCCTTTTCCGGAAGGTTATTTTGATTACGTTGTGCTGATGGAGGTTGTAGAGCATTTAAGTAACCCCTATTCCGTTATGGAGAAGATTGGCCGCATTATAAAAGCCAATGGCTCGCTTATTATTTCTACTCCGAATGTGTTAAGCCTGAAGTCCAGGTTGCGTTTTTTATTTGAAGGTTGTTATGAATATTTTAGGGAGCCTCCCCTAGATCAGGCTGATAATCCTAAGGAGGTCATTTATAATTTACACATTGTTCCCTACAGGTACCATGAATTAGAGTATTTGCTCTGGAGGAGTGGATTTACGGTTGAGCGGATCGCTACAAGCCAGTATGAAGGGTTTGGCCTATGGTTTTTGCTGCCGGTTATAAAATTTCAGGCCTGGCAGAAAGAGAGAAGGGCATTAAAGAAAGGCGGTTTTGATTATAGAAGGATT
>JBAZGD010000034.1:0-6204 GCA_041653055.1 Candidatus Omnitrophota bacterium | reverse complement strand
CAATTACCGCAACTATTTTTTTTCTCATCTTATTTGTGCGCCTGGCGGGAATCGAACCTGCACATCTAGCTCCGGAGGCTAGCGCCCTATCCTTTGGGCCACAGGCGCATTAATAGGCCGACTCTGCGAATATCTCCTGCGCAGTTATCTCTTTTGCCACAGCATAAGATAATTCAGGAATACGTACTTCAAAATCCTTAGTCTGTGATTTTGAAAATCCCTTAATTGTAAAAACAAAACTTGATATCGATACGGTTTTAACATATAAAAGCACCCTAAAGGCGACACAATTATAATCCTTCGAAGACTCGTTAGTAACCTCCCCTTGCATAGTGAGGCAATCTTCTAACTTATTTTGCTTGTATTGAATATTACGGAATTTAAACTGAAGCATGGTTGATCCTTAGAACAAATTTAATTGTTCTTCGCTTTTATCCTGCGTTTGATTTGTATCAAATATAGAAATAGTCCCGTATTCTCCGTCAAATCCGGCCTTAATATCCACCTTGCCTTCTCGCACCCTCAAAATCCCTTCTACGGCCTTTGGCGACAAACCTTTCAATAAATCGTTTTTTGTAAGGCGCATTAATATTTCAAATTCTGTGCCCAGCTTGGCCAGGGCAGCCTGATATTCCCTGGCTACCGAAATGCTTGTTTTGGCTACTCCCCTTGCGTCGGCAATTATTTCATCTAAAGGGATAAGCCTTTTAAATGGAATCGCGCCTTCAGGCTTAAACCCTTCCGGCCTATCCGCTAATTTTTCAATACGGTTTACAACTCCTACCGTAACCTGCCTGCCGCACTTAGGGCATCTGCCGTTGTGCTCCTTAGTCTCTTGTGGAGACCATCTTATTCCGCACGTCCTATGCCCGTCAAAATGGTACTTACCTTCTTCGGGAAAAAATTCTACCGTATAAAGAAACCTGCTCTTATCCTTTGTCCTTAAAACATCACGTATAGTTTTATAATCCAATTCGCAGTTAAATACGTTAGACTCACGGCCGATCTTCTGCGGAGAATGCGAATCACTATTTGAAATCAGGGTAAATTTATCTAACGCCGAAAGCCTCCAGTTCATCGCCGGATCGCTAGAGAGCCCTGTCTCTAAAGCAAAGATATTTTTTGTCTGCTCCTCAAAACAATCCTCTATTTTATCAAATCCTGACATTGAACCGAAAAGAGAAAACCATGGCGTCCATATGTGCCCGGGGACGATCATACAGTTTTCATCAATATCAAAAACAATCCTTGCCAGCTCAGCGGCATCCAGGCCTAAAATTGGACGGCCATCCGAAGCCAGATTCCCTATGCGGCTGAGTTTTTCATTAATCTTATCTACCGTCTTAAAAGACGGGGCAAATATAACGTTGTGTATCCTGTACACTTTACCGCGCTTTGAATAAATACTGCTTACCTCGGAAGTCAGGACAAAATAAATACCGTTATACTTATACAGCCCATTTGCACAATCTTCCAGGTTATGCTTTAATTCTTCCAACCATAAATGATGGGTAAAATCCCCTGTCCCCATCAGGGTAATCCCCTTAAGCTTTGCCCAATGGGCTAGGTTCTTAACATCCATATCCCGGCTGGTAGCGCGGGAATATTTAGAATGAATATGAAAGTCTGCTATGAATTCCACTGATGAAGCGCCCCCTTATAAATCGTATAAGCAACAACCCCCTTAAGGTCCTTTCCGATAAAACTAGAATTCTTGGACTTGGACAAAAGCAGTTCCTTTGAAACCTGCCATTTTTGCCCTGGTTCAATTATAGCCATATCCGCATCCCGGCCAACACCTAAAGAGCCTTTATCAACCCCTAAAATGCGAGCCGGATTCAATGACATCTTCTCCAATAACCCAAACCAATCCAAAAACCCCGTATCCACTAAAACAGTTATCGCGGCTGCAAGCTCTGTCTCTAAACCAACCACCCCAAATTCAGCGCGCTCAAACTCAATCTCTTTCTCGTTTTCTGTATGCGGGGCATGATCCGAGGCAATCACATCGATAATCCCGCTTGCCAACCCTTCCCTTATCGCCTGCACATCCTCCTTAGAACGCAGGGGTGGATTCATCTTAAAGTTGGTATCATACCCTAAGACCGCATCTTCGCTAAAAGTAAAGTAATGGGGTGCGGTTTCACAGGTTACCCCAAGGCCTTTTTTCTTAGCCCGGGCAATTATCCCTAAGGATTCTTTACAGCTTACATGCGCGATATGTACAGCTGCCCCTGATTGCGCGGCCAGATCAATATCCCTGGCTACCCTTTTATATTCCGACTCTCGGGAGACCCCCCTTAAGCCCAGCCTAGTCGAAGTAAACCCTAAATTGACCACTCCAAAGTTAGAAAGCGCCTTATCCTCGCAATGGCATATAACGGGAAGCCCCGCCTTTTTCGCTGACCTTAAAGCTGCCAGCATTATCTCATCTGAATCTACGGAAGATCCGTCATCGGAAAATGCCACTACCCCTTCCCTTTTAAGCATAGCCATATCAACCAGCTCTCTACCCTTACGCCCGGTAGTGATAGCGGCACAGATAAGCACGTTTGCCTGCGCGCTTTTACTGATTGCTGTTTTTAAGATTTCTATACTACTTAAGGAGTCAATCGCCGGATCAGTATTAGGCATAGCCAATACAGCAGTAACCCCCCCGTGTAAGGCAGCCTTAGTTGCCGTATAGATAGTCTCCTTGTCCTCTCTGCCGGGCTCCCTTAAATGTACATGCATATCCACTAACCCGGGAATGATAATTTTCCCTGAGGCATCTAACACCTTGGCATCTTCAGCCTTAATCGCCTTAGATACCTTTGATATCCTGGAGTCCGCGATAAGGATATCCAGGGTATCGTCAATTTTATTGGCCGGGTCAATAACCCTGCCGCCCTTAATCAGTATTTTCTCTTTTGCCATCTCTTGCCTGATCTACCAAAAATAAGACCGCCATACGCACAGCTATCCCGTTTGTTACCTGCTCCAAAATAACAGAACTTAAGCCATCCGCTACTTCGCTTGATATCTCTACCCCCCGGTTGATCGGCCCGGGATGCATTACCAGGATATTTTTTTTTGCTTTACTAAGCCTCTCGGAGGTTATTCCAAATTCCTTAAAATACTCAAGTTGTTTTGGAAAGGCCATTTCTCCATCACGCTCAAACTGCATCCGTAAAACATTCACCGCATCTGCCCTGGCTAAGGCCTCATCTATATTATCCGTGACCTTCACTCCCATTGCCTCGATTTCCACGGGGATGAGCAATTTCGGCGCGCATACGGTTACCCTGGCCCCTAACTTGGTTAGCCCCCATATATTGGAACGTGCAACGCGCGAATGTGCGACATCCCCTACAATAGAGACATTTAGCCCCGCGATTTCCCCTAGCTTTTCCTTCAAGGTAAAAATATCCAAGAGTGCTTGCGTGGGATGCTCATGCCATCCGTCTCCGGCATTAACCACGCTTATATTTAAATGCCTGGCAAGCATTGCAGCAGCACCTGATGAATTATGGCGCATCACAATAATGTCTGCCTTAAGGGCCTCAATATTTTTACCCGTATCAATTAACGTCTCCCCTTTTTTAACGCTAGAGGTCTCGGTAGCAATATTAATTACATCGGCAGACAGCCTTTTTGCAGCCACCTCAAAGGAAACCCTGGTACGGGTAGAAGGCTCATAAAATAAATTTACCACCGTTCTTCCGCGAAGCGCAGGTACTTTTTTAATTTCACGGCTGGAGACTTCTTTAAAAGAAGAGGCCGTAGAAAGAATCAACTCCACTTCTTCCCTGGTCAGCTCCTCCAAACCTAAAAGATCCTTCTTGCTCCAAATCATTTTTCTAGTATAGCGATTTCATCTACTCCGTCGGATTCTAATAAACGCACCTCAATTGCCTCACTTTTGGCGGTAGGAATATTTTTCCCCGAATAATCCGCCCGGATAGGCAATTCGCGATGGCCGCGGTCAACCAAGACCGCAAGCTGTATTGCCTTAGGCCTACCGAAATCTATGAGCGCATCCAAGGCCGCCCGGATAGTCCTTCCGGTATAAAGCACATCATCAACGAGAATAATAATCTTGTTATTTATATCAAAGTCTATTTCGGTCTTGCGCACCAATGGCTGCCCTGATGCCAATGCCAGGTCATCGCGGTACAAAGTTATATCCAGGGCTCCGGTTAAAACATCCGCGCCTTCAATCTTCTTGATAAACTGGCCCAGGCGCCTGGCAAGGTATACCCCGCGGTTTCTTATGCCGATAAGACAGAGTTCCTGCGTCCCCTTGTTTTTTTCAAGGATCTCGTGGGCAATGCGGGTGATTGCGCGCGTGATTGCTTCCTGGTCCAGAATTTTGGCTTTTTCTTTCATTGCCTTGTATATTACGTAACAAAAAACCCAACCATTGTGTTGGTAAACGGTTGGGTTCTCATTCTGCCTTCGCTAATCATCTTCCTCGCCTTGCCGGCTTCTCAAGAGCCGGCTTAAAGGTCCTTTAATATGTCAAATAACTATACCATTCCGGGTAGTCCTTGTCAAGGGTAAAAAGGGGGCCACAATGTCAAGGGGAACTATCCTAAACTTATAGTTTTGTGCCTAAAAATACCGCCTTCAGTTCCTGTGCCGGCCTCCCGGATTCCAACATTACCAGAATATCTTTAAGCATGGCCTCAGTTGCGCAGCAACGCTCCTCTTCTAATCTTAAGATATCCGAAATACAAGAAACTACTTTGGCGACATCGTTCTCAACCTCGCCCTTGGCGCAGGAGGCCTGCAGATACTCCCGGATCCTTTCTGCCGAAGGGGTAATCCCGGCTTCCACCAACCTCTCTATCTCCCCTAATTCTTTGGAAAGATTAACCGTGATAAGGGGCTGTCCCCGCAGGGGATTATTCCTAAGCGCAGCGCTCAAATTACTCATCGCCTGGATAACAATAGGCAGAGCACGGAAGTCAATTCCTCCTGTGTTAATCTCCGGGGACTGTCCCCGCTTTTGGGGGACTGTACCCACTATGCTCTCCGCCGCCGAAGAGGCACTTCCACTCGCTTGCGCTCGCTTAGTGTAAACGGAAGAGGTGTCAGGCGAGCCGACGGATATATGATATTTATCTTCAAGCCGCTTCTTGGCCCCTGATAGCAAATCCAGCATTCTATTGCTATGCCAAAGCCAGTCGTCGTTCTTTATTCCTAAGATACTCATGCTGTTGTTTTGGGTCCGGGCTTCTATAGTTAAATCCTCCTGGCTTACCCCCAACTTATGCAAATCACTAAGTATATCGCGGACAATTCCCCCTGCCAATTCTTTTAGACGTCTATTTTGACCGGTATTATCCGGATCGGCTAGGGAAAGTTGGAAGGCGCGATATCTATCTATTGCCGCGGCAATTTTTTTCAAGGTATCGGTGGCGTCAACTGCAGCCGAAAAAGCGGATTCGCCTTGCGCGGCTTTTAATAACTGGGCTAACCCTTCAGGGTCATCAGGTAAAATATATTGCCTGGCCCTGGTATCCATCTCTTGCGGCGAAAGATAATACCTTATTACTCTACCGCCGGCATCACGCAGCTCTTTGACGGTTCCGTTTCTTATGTATGGGCCGAGTGACTCTATTAATTCTTCTGCCGGCAAAGCCGATGCCTGCGCTGACGCAGGAGGCGATTGAGTTGCCCTATTTTCTCTCTTTGCCAATTCTGCCAGCAGTTCTTCTTTTGTATATAATATTTTTGATGTGTCGTCCTTAAAAGAATACATCTGTTCTTTGCCATAGACCAGCAGTTCAAGCACGACCTCTCCCGCGTCTATGAGTTGTTTTAATTTATATTTTTTCCTTGCCTGCTCCATTGCCTGTTTATATTTTTCTGTTTTATTTTGTATATCGCCAGGTGAAAAACTGTATTTTGTCGCCCCTGCATTATCCTCTACAATATAATTCCCATCAGGCAATTTCAAGATTATCCCTTTCTGCACGAATAACCTGAATTCTCTTTCTTCCGGGTTGAGCCTGCCGTTTCGGTCATATTCTACCGTAATCTTTTCGGCTTTACGATTCGTTACTTTGAATTTATATCCCCCATCCCCTGATTCATACAGAACGAATGTGCAATCAACTCCTGAGCCCCATGTGAAAAGCGGCAAGCTAATGCTGTCCCCTATCGCGTAATAAGCGGATAATCCCCGCGTACCGGAGGGAGCCAGATAAGATACATGCA
>JBAZGD010000033.1:0-6280 GCA_041653055.1 Candidatus Omnitrophota bacterium | reverse complement strand
ACCCGGCTATCTCTTCCTCAAGCACTTCATCATCTAAAACATTTTCCAGGCAAAGGTGATTCGTAGTGTGGCTTCCAAAAGATATCCCGTCATTTGCCATAATCTTGACCTCGTCCCAAGTCAAGTAATCTGGATCCTCGCCGATAAATCCGCCAATAATAAAGATCGTGGCAGGAAAACCAAACCTCTTTAATGCCGGATAAGCATACTTAAAGTTATCACTATATCCGTCATCAATGGTAATAACCACCTTATTCTTTTTAAAACTCCTTTTGGATTTGATCACTTCAACCAATTCATCTAAAGTTATAACATCATAACCTTTTTTCTTGATATATTCCAACTGCCTGTTGAAATTCTCAGGTGTAACAATAGGAGTCCATTCTATATCTCCAAAACTATGGTAAGCAAGTATAGGCACAGTATACTGCTGCGATACCCAAAAGAGAAACGAACCGCAAATAATAATTATCAGTATAAATAAAAATAATATCTTTTTCATGTTGTTGCGCATATTAATTTGTTAACTGCCTCCATCGCTTCATCAACAGAAATACTCCTTAAACATTCCTTGTCCACCCGGCAGGGAATAAGGCGGAATTTATTATAGCAGGGCCTGCAGGGCAAATCTTTTTTTAATACTATTGCCCTCTTGCTATCGGCAAGATACGGCCCGTAAACCTTTTCGTCAATCGGCCCGTAGAAAGCCACAATCTTCTTATCTAACCCATCGGCAAAACGTAAGATTCCCGTATCATTGCTTACAAATAGATTACATCGCTCTACCAAAGCTACGGTATTTAATAAAGTGATACTTGAAAAATCAAAAACATCTCTATTATCCTTCACAAGGCTCATAATTTTACTTACGTCTTCTATTTCCTTCGGCCCGGCAAATATAAAAATCTTAGCCTTAAATTCTTCCTTCAGCCGGCCAATCAATGAAGCATAGTGTTCAGGAGGCCAGCGCCTTAAATGATTATCCTTGCCAAAGGCATCGCCTCCGCAGGGCGCTATCCCCACAACCAGTTCATCCTCAGCAATAGCGTGCTCTTCTAAGAATCCTTTTACCCATTCCCGGCTTGATGCCTCAGGATATACTTTAAGATTGTGTTTCTTAACCGGGATATCCAGCAATTTCAAAACATCAAGGTAATAATCCGCAACGTGCTTACCTGTAAAGCCTTCTATTTTTATTTTCTTCTTTAGGAACCTGGACCGGTTTTTATAATCTAACCCGCACCTGTCCTTAATTCCCGCGGCAAAAGCAAAAAAACCAAAATGGGTATTTAAAGACAGGTCAATTGCGCAATCGATTTTTTCCTTTCTGATTTGGGATATAAACTTAAGGTATTTCATCAGGCCTTTAAAAAACGACCTCTTTTGCTGCGCTACAAACTCATCCCTCTCATAGATAAAAACCTTCTTAATAAGCGGATGGCTCTCCATAATCGCAGCAGCCTTTTTGTTGCACAGGTAAAATATATCCGCTTGCGGATAGCTATCCTTAAGGTTAGCTATAAGGGGTGTAGAGAAAACAACATCTCCGATGCCGAAGGGATTGATAATGAGAAATTTCTTAGTCATTGAGTATGCAAAAAAATGGGCGCTGTCCCTATTTAAATGTGTCCCTATTTAAATGAGGAGATTTTATCTTCCAAGAGCTGGTCAATCCGGTCGATATAATCGTTCCTCTGCTGGTTGGCAGGGTCTATCCGCTTTTTTATCTTCCCGATGTAGGCTAAAGTAACATCCTTACGCCTGGCTTCATCCTCCAGATGCCAGAGCGCTAAGTTTGCCAGGGCAAGGCCTGAGATCGCTTCCCCCATGCTCTTAGTAATAACGATACGCCCCACATCTTTTAAATCATTATATATTTTAAGCTTTTCATCTCTCAGGCTTAGCTTGCCCTTGATAGCGGCAAAGACAAATGCGTCTATTTCCTTTATAATCTCATCCTTCTGCCTCTTTAAGGCGCGCAACTTGCCCGCAAGCTCCTTCCTAGAAAACTTTTTGTCCTTCAAGATAACCATCTGATTAATATGATACTCGCGGATATCTTTTATCGTGAGCTTATCAACTAAACTCCCCAAAGTCTCTGCCATTAGGCCCTCTCACTTAATCTTTGTAAATCCGCGTCAACCATCATTTTAACCAATTCCTTAAACTTCACCTGAGGTTTCCACCCTAATTTCTTTTTAGCCCTGGAATAATCTCCCAATAAAATATTTACCTCCGCCGGCCTGTAGAAATTCTTATCAATCTTTACGTACTTCTTCCAGTCTAGCCCCGCATGCGCAAAAGCAACCCGCACAAACTCTTTAACCGTATGAGTTTCGCCTGTCGCAATTACATAATCATCCGGCTTATCCTGCTGCAGCATAAGCCACATCGCCTTCACATAATCCCCGGAAAAACCCCAATCCCTTCTTGCGTTTAAATTGCCAAGCCTCAACTCTTTGGCTAATCCAAACTTGATCTCCGCAACCGCGTTAGTTATCTTACGCGTTACAAACTCAAAACCCCTGCGCGGAGATTCATGGTTAAATAATATACCGTTACAGGCGAATAACCCGTAAGCCTCGCGGTAATTGCGCGTTAAATCAAAACCGGCAACCTTTGATATGCCGTAAGGCGACCTGGGATGAAACGGTGTTTCCTCATCCTGCGGGATCTCCCTGGCCTTGCCAAACATCTCGCTTGAAGCCGCGAAATAAAATTTACAGCGCGCAGCCAGTTCTTTAATCGCAGTAAGGATATAATGCGTCCCGTTAATATTGATATTAATGGTGGAGAATTCATCCTCAAAGGAATAACTTACAAAGCTCTGGGCCGCCAAATGATAACACTCATCAGGCTTTACCCTATTGACAACCTTAAACAAACTGGCAAAACTCTCCATTGAGCCGGAGTGGATCTTCACCCTCTTTAGAAGGTGGCGTATTCTCCAAAGCTGATGCTCCGGGTCTTCTAAGGCTACTCTCCTTACAACCCCATGCACCTGGTAACCCTTGCTAAGCAAGAATTCCGCTAGATATGAACCATCCTGCCCGTCAATACCGGTGATTAAGGCTTTTTTCATTATTCGCTCCTGGATATATTAGCGTTTGTTGCCGCAACCGTTAAGCCCAAAACTATCCAAAAAAGAAAGCTTAATTGGAAAGAATACAGGTGCACATCAAAGAAGCTATGCACTAAAAAACTCAATAAGCCACCGCTTAGGCCTATTAGAATAAAAGAGTCCAATGATTTGGGCACTTTCAGGATTGAATGAAAACTTCTATAAAAAACATACCCTGCAAATAGAAGAAAGGCCAGCAGTGAAAAGACCCCTGACTCTACCCAAATCTGGAGAAAACAATTATGGACATAATAACCGCTTAAACCCTTCGTATATTGCCCGCAATAATTCATAAAAGTACCTAAACCTTTACCCAAGAACGGGCTTTCTTCGATCATCTTCCAGGCGCCATGAAAAAGAGGGAACCTATTAGCATCTCCTCTGCTGCGGTAAAAAAATAAACAAAATCCAATTAGCGGTATACAAACAATATAATTAAATAAGAATACCGGCCAAAAGGCCTTCTTTAACAATTGATAATTAGCTAAAAGAATTACAAAAATTACGCCAGCAATAGCGCCTAGCCAACCACCCCTGCAAAAAGTCCAAAATAAAGACATACCAAGCACAACCGAAGCCAGGGATAAAACCCATTTAACAAATACCGTTTTATGTTTCCATAAACTAAAACTTAAGGCAACGGGAATCACGCAAGCTAAATAAGCTGCCAAGCCGTTCTGGTTTTTAAAAGGGCCGGTAATGATGCCCGCGTTTAACGGCCTCCCCCGCAAGAATTCAAATCCGAGGAATCTTTGGGTAAAGGCCGTAATTCCCACCAATACCGCGCCGAACGAAAGAACGCAAGCCGCCCTGATAATGCGCTTTTTCTCCCGGAATGTATCTATTATCAGCCAGAGGAGCAAAGGAAACCTTCCCCACTTTATCAAAAGCGCCCTTAAACTTTTGCCCAATAACGGCCCGGAGCTGAACAACGAAAGCCCCATAAAGATAAAGAAGACAAGCAAAAGGATAAAGAGCAACCTATTAGCTTTTATGCTCCTGAAATCCGGGGCCAGGATCTTTTTGGCCAAGAAGAAAAAAACCGCTGACCCGGCAAAAATTCCCAGGAGCGCAATTGAGACGGGGATAAAAAATATCATTCCGTAAACCGAATACTCTACCGCTTTATCCAACACACCGATTATTTTTTGCTTCATATCCCTATGGCCTCTTTGAGCTTTTTAACTATTGCCGCGCTATCCATGACCTTAACCGAATTTTCTAAATCTTTTATCCTTCTATGCAAAACCTTTGGGTTAAAAGTATTTAACTGCGCGATATAGATTTTTTTCGCCTTAGTCGCCTTATCTTTCTCCGTATCTAACAGGGTCTCCTCAAAAAGCTTCTCCCCTGGCCTTAACCCGATATATTCTATCCTGATGTCCTCATCGGGTTTTAATCCGTAGAGAATAACCATCTCTTTCGCCAAATCCAGGATCTTGATCTGCTCCCCCATATCTAAAATAAAGATCTCGCCTGACTTACCCATGCTCCCTGCCTGCAGGACGAGCTGGGCTGCCTCATTAATGCTCATAAAATACCTTTTAACCTCGGGATGGGTTACAGTCAGCGGTCCCCCTTCTTCAATCTGTTTCTTGAATAACGGGATCACGCTGCCATCAGAGCCCAAAACATTGCCGAATCTAACCGCCATATATTTAGTCTTGCTGAGCTTTGCCTTTGCCTGCAAAACCATCTCAACTACCCTCTTAGTCATACCCATAACGCTTGTGGGGTTGACCGCCTTATCGGTAGATATAAAGATAAACCTTTCAACTTTATAGTGGTTTGCCGCGTAGATAAGATTACGGCTTCCGATAATATTATTCTTTACGGCTGCCACGGGGTTTTCTTCCATTAAGGGGACGTGCTTGTGCGCCGCGGCGTGGAAAATAACCTGCGGCTTATAAGAAGAAAAAACGTTCTTTAACAGGCCTATGTCCCTTATATCCCCGATTATGGTCCTGAATTTTATATGCCGGTATTTCGTCAGAAACTCAAGCCCCAGATAATAAACATTATTTTCATTATGGTCAAACAACAGGACCTCTCTGGGGTTAAAGTTCACTATCTGCCTACACAAGGCAGACCCTATTGAGCCGCCGGCGCCGGTTACCAATACCGTTTTCTCAAACAGGTAATCCTTAACCTCTTCTTCGTTAATAGTAACCACTTCCCTGCCCAAAAGGTCTTCGGGCCTTATGTCGCGGGGCTTAACCTCCAGATCTCCGCTTATTATCTTCTGCAGCCCGGGGACAATCCTGATCTTCACGGAAGAAGGCTTGCAATATGAAACAATCCTCCTTATCTCTTCGCCCCTGGCAGAGGGGATGGCGATAATGACCTCCTCAATGCCGTATTCCTCAACAATAGAAGGAATATCTCTGCTGGCGCCTAAAATGTTCACTCCCTGGATACACAGATTGAGTTTCCTGCGGTCATCATCAATAAAGCCGGCTATATCTATGCCGGCTTTAGGGTTAATCCGGGCCTCCCTTAAGACCATAATCCCCGCTTCGCCCGCGCCTACGATCAAGCCTTTCTTAAGCCTGGTTCTGGCTTCAGGCCGGAACTTCTCCCTGATCAACCGATTAGCAAAACGTACCCCTGCCATAAAAGAAAAACTTAAGATAAAATCCAGGATAAAGACTGAACGGGGAAAGCCGCTAAGCGTAAAAACGCCCTCCTGCATGCCAAACAAAAAAGTAACCGCGAGGATAAATGATAGCGTTGCCAAGATATTGGCCTTGAGCAACCTCCAGATATCATCTATGCTTGCGTATCTCCACAAGCCTGAATAGAGGTTAAAATACCCAAGGACAACTAATTTAATGCAGGCAAGCAGAGGCAGGGTCCGGGCAATTAACCTCCAATACCTGTCTGTTATCCTGAGGTCAAAGCGCAGGTAAAACGCGAGTATATACGCCCCCGCTGCCAAGGCCAGGTGCAAGGCAATGATTAACGGCCGCCTGAATTTCAGAAGTAACTCTTTCGGGTTCATAGCGTTATATTATATACTAAATTTTAATTTTTGCAATTATTTGCTGGGGTTTTTACTGAGGCGGTGAATTGTAACTCAAAGTGCGACAAATTTAAAGCTCTTTCCTGTTTTTTGTAAATTTTCTTGCGCCACTTGATTCGCTGTTTTATATCCCAAGA
>JBAZGD010000032.1:0-6368 GCA_041653055.1 Candidatus Omnitrophota bacterium | reverse complement strand
TCGCGTAAGATAACAAGCTGAAATATAGAAGAGATGATTCCCAGCGGTATGAAGATAATCATGGACAAGCCTCTTTTTTATATTATATTAAGCCTAAGATGCCGGAAAGTCTATATTATTTATTCTTGAGCGGGATAATCTTGGGTAGCGGGCCCTGCCTTGGTTTTTGCGCCCCCATTCTGGCAAGTTTTGTCGCTGCTTACAGGCCTTCTTTTAAGATGGCGATGGTATCCTACCTTTCCTTTTCTATAGCTAAGATCTTGAGTTATATGATTATCGGGGGATTGATAGGGATTTTCTCCGGATTCCTTAAGAGCGGGATTTTCCTTGGGTATGCAAATGCTATAAATATATTACTAGGGGTATTTATCCTGGTTATGGGGGCCATTACTATAGCTGTAAAGGAACCCTTAGGGAGCAGGTATTGTTCATTTTTAAATAGAGGAAACCTGAAAAACGCGGGCCTTCTGGGCTTCCTAACCGGTTTCTCGCCCTGCCTCCCGCTTTTAGGGATACTTAATTATATAATTATAATTGCGCGTTCACCGGCCGAGGGAATGCTCTACGCTCTTGCCTTCGGGCTTGGTAGCGCTATTTCTCCTGCTATTTTGCTTATCGGGCTATCAGGCAAACTGGCAGGAGATCTTTCATACAACCAGAAGATTAAGTTTCTGATCAGGATTGTCTCCAGTTTAGTCCTGATATTCTTGGGCACGGTAATTCTCTTGAAGGGGTTTTCAGCCTGATTCTTTCTTTACATAATATTCAAAATCTGTTAATATATTTCCTATTGCGCCCATAGCTCAACTGGATAGAGCACCAGCCTACGGAGCTGGTTGTTGCAGGTTCGACCCCTGCTGGGCGCATTAATTCTATGAAAGCACATGAAATCTATATGCGCGAAGCCATCAAGGAAGCCTGGAAGGCTTTCGGCGAAGACGAGGTCCCCGTAGGGGCGGTTATAGTCCAGAACGGGAAGGTAATTTCCCGCGGCTATAACCAGGTTGAGCGGTTAAAAGATCCTACTGCCCATGCCGAGATGATCGCCCTTACCTCTGCCGCAAATTACCTGGAGACAAAGTGGTTGAATGAGGCTTCGGTGTATGTTACAATTGAACCTTGCAGTATGTGCGCGGGCGCTTTAGTCCTGGCGCGGATAAGGAATATATATTTCGGCGCAAAAGACCCCAAAACCGGAGCGTGCGGTTCCGTAGTAAACATTGCCAATCATAAGAGCTTAAACCACCGCATAAAAATCTTTAACGGTATTTTGGAAGATGAATGCGCCTGCCTGTTAAGAGATTTTTTTAAGAAAAAAAGAAATAGTTTAGTTTGATTTTAGGCAATTTTGGAGAGGTGGCTGAGTGGTCGAAAGCAACTCACTGCTAATGAGTTGTCCTGGGAAACTGGGACCCTGGGTTCAAATCCCAGCCTCTCCGTGAAAATTATTTAAGTGCCTTAAGGTTCCAGTCGGAGTAAATATGGTGAAGCGTTTTTTTTGGGTTATCTTGTCAGGCATATTATTTATGGCAATGCTGGGAAATTCTGTTTTTTCCCAGTACCGCTTGCGAAATGCCTTTAGCCGGGCCAGGGAGCAATTAATGCTTATCGCTTCAAGCGGCGTGCTTCTTATTGACGTTGAGGCGCTTCTTAGCGTGCCGCTGGTGCAAAGCGGAGAGGGCAGCCCTGAATACCAGCAGATCTCCCGGCAGCTAGAGAAAATCAAGCAATTAAATTCTTCCATAAAATACGTATATATAATGATGCCCGCTGATGAACCGGGGTTTATGCAGTATGTGGTTGATGCAGACCCTGTCCCGGAGATAATAACTGCGCATTGCCCTACTTCATTGCCCGGGGATAAATATGATGCGCGTAACCTTCCCGGGGTCATGAGCGCCTTTGATGGCCCTAGCGCCGATAATAATATTAATTATGATGCCTGGGGGGTTTTTATATCCGGATACGCGCCTATCCGTAATAATGAAGGTAAGCCGGTAGCGATATTGGGGGTAGATTTTGACGGCACTTTTATGCAGGATTTGCAAAAGAAGGCCAGGAAAAGCGCTATAGCGGCATTATTAACAGGCGTTCTTTTTCTTGTTTCGTTTTTAACTCTAAAAAGCCGGAGAATATTAGCCGGCTTAAAATCCTAGAAAATGTCCTATACGGTATTTGCGCTTAAATGGCGCCCAAATAATTTTAGTGAAATTGTCGGACAGCCGCATATCGTCAACACTTTAAAAAGTGCCATAGAGAAGAAAAGGCTTGCGCACGCTTACCTTTTTGCGGGGCCGCGAGGCATAGGCAAGACCTCGACAGCGCGTATTTTAGCAAAATCCTTGAATTGCAAGGAAGGGCCGGCAGCTGATCCTTGCGGTAAATGCAGCTGTTGCCTTGAAATATCCCAGGGCCGCTCTCTTGATGTTATTGAGATAGACGGTGCCTCCAATACCGGGGTTGAGGATGTCCGCTCTTTGCGCGAGAATGTAAAGTTTGCTCCCGTATCGGGTAACTTTAAGATTTATATCATTGATGAAGTGCATATGCTTTCAATTTCGGCCTTTAACGCGCTTCTTAAAACCCTTGAGGAGCCTCCGGAGTTTGTCAAATTCATTTTTGCCACTACCCATCCCGATAAAATACCTTCAACGGTTTTGTCCCGCTGCCAGCGCCTTGATTTCAGGAGAATATCGGCTATGGAGATCGCTTCCCAGCTTGAGAAAATCGTTAAATCTGAAAAGATAACAGTGGATAAGGACGTGCTTTTTGCTATTGCCAAGACGAGCGATGGCGCGTTGCGTGATGCTGAGTCAATCCTGGACCAGCTGGTTTCCTTCTCCAAAGAAAAAATTTCCCTTAAAGACGTTATCTCCATATTAGGCCTTGTTGAGCAGGAGGCCTTATTTGAGATAACCGATAAGATTATACAAAAAGACCCTAAAAGGGCGTTGGATTTATTAAACAGGATTATTGATGACGGTAAAGATATTAATGTCTTTTTAAACAATTTAATCGAGCATTTCCGAAACCTTATGATTGCCAAGGTCTCTAAGGGGGACGCAAAGTTAATTGATTTGCCTCAAGATATCTGCCAGCGCCTGCTTAAGCAGTCGCAGGCCTTAAGCCTCGAGGATATATTTACAGCCTTCAATGTTTTAGTGAATACCCATGAGATGTCCAAGAGAATGGACTCTCTGCGTATTCCCCTGGAGGTAAGCATTGTCCGGTTAAGCCATGACCGCAAGAGCCAGAAGCCTATCTTAAAAGAAAAAGAGGCCGTTAAAGAGCAGCAGGTGGTTCCTACCGAAGAAAAGCCTCAGGAACCTCCCAAGCCGGTAATAAACATAACCCTGGACAACATTAAGGATGCCTGGCAGAACGTTCTTGATAGCTTAAGCAGGGTTAAGATCTCCGCGGCTACATACCTTAGCGAGGGAGAGCCGTTTAAGTTGAGCGGCAATCTGCTTACTGTAGCATTTCCTAAGAGCCATTCTTTGCATAAGGAGTCTTTAGAGCGCAGGGAGAACAGGGAGATGATTGAAAAGAATCTAACCGAGGCGCTCAATGTCCCCTTGAGGGTGAGTTTTGTATTATCGGCTGATGCTAAGCCTAAGCCTGATGATTCCGGTAATACTTTTATTCGTTCGGTAATGGATGTTTTTGGCGGAAGGATTGTCAAGGGAGATTAATGGCTAATTACACTGAATCAATCGAAAAGCTTATTGAAGGCTTGATTAGGCTTCCGGGTATCGGCAGGCGCAGCGCTGAGCGTGTAGTCAGTTATATACTGGGCGCGCCGAAAGAAGAAGTTAAGAACCTTGCCGAAGGGATTATAAAGGTCAAGGAGAGTGTCCGTTTCTGCGCCCTTTGCCATAACTTAAGCGAAGAAGAGCTTTGCAAGATTTGCCAGGATCAGCGCCGCCAAAAGGATGTTATCTGCATTGTTGAAAAACCAAGCGATGTTACGGCAATAGAGAAATCCGGCAGCTTTACCGGAGTCTACCACGTATTGCTGGGGGCAATATCTCCGTTAGAAGGAAAAGGCCCGGGAGATTTAAAGATAGATACTCTTTTAACCCGTATCAAGCAAGCTAGCATAAAGGAAATAATTATTGCAACCGATGCCGATACCGAAGGAGAGACCACCGCGTTATATCTTACTAAGGTTATCAAGCCTTTGGGCGTGCGATTAAGCCGTATTGGCTTGGGGTTGCCTGTTGGTTCAAACCTTGAGTATGCGGACTCTACCACGCTCTCCAAATCTTTAGAAGCACGCCGCGCTATTTAATCCGATGATTACAGTTAGCAATTTATCTAAAAACTACGGGAATAAAGTACTTTTTGAGAACATTTCGTTCAATATTAATAGAGGAGAGAAGATCGGGCTTATCGGCCCGAATGGCTCGGGTAAATCCACATTCTTTTCTCTTATATTGGGAGAGGTAGAGCCTTCCTGCGGTGAGGTAAGGGTTAACAAGAACACAAATATCGGTTACCTTGCGCAGGAATCAAAGTTAAATTCGGGGAACACCGTCATCTCTGAGCTTACGCAGGGAGATGAAAGAATCCTAAGGCTTAAGAAAGAAAAATCTGAATTAGAGGACAAAAACGAAGCCGGTTCCGGCAGGTATGGGGAAGTCCTCCATGAGCTGGAATCGCTGGGGATTTTTGAATTAGAGCATAAGGCAGAGAAGATTTTAATGGGCCTGGGCTTTAAAGAACGCGATTTCAAACGCAGGATACAGGATATGAGCGGAGGTTGGCAGATGCGTACCCTGTTAGCTAAACTGCTCACGTATCATTATGACTTGTTGCTTTTGGATGAACCCACTAACTACCTGGATTTAAATGCGGCACTGTGGCTTAAGGATTATCTTGCCGGTTTTCGGGGTACATTCATTATGATTTCGCATGATCGGGCTTTCTTGACGGATGTAACTAATTATACGCTTATCCTTGAGCACGGGTTAATAGCCAAGGTTCATGGCAATTACCAGCACTATGAAGAGATAAAAAGGGAAAGGCGCGTACACCTGGAAAAACAGTTTAAGGAACAGGAGAAAAAAAGAGAACAGCTCAAGGCCTTTGTTTCCCGTTTTCATGCCCAGCCTAACAAGGCAGCGGCGGTTAGGTCTAAGAGGACGGCTTTAGAGAGGCTGGAGAGGGAGGCTATAGTCTTGCCTCCTGATCCACGCGAGAGCATACGGGATTTCAGTTTTCCTCAGGCCAGAAGGAGCGGCCACAAGATAATTCAACTGGATAAAGTCTCCAAAAACTACGGGGAGGTTGAGGTCTATAAAGATTTGGATTTTGAAATAACCCAGGGTGAAAAAGCTGTTTTAGCCGGAGAGAACGGGGCGGGAAAATCGACTCTTTTAAAAATACTCGGAGGGTTGGTTGATATTGGCAGCGGCTCGCGTATCGTAGGGCATAACGTTGATATAGGATATTTTTCGCAGACACGCACGGACGTTTTAAATACGGAAAATACGGTTTTGCGCGAAGCTTATTCTGCCGCGCCGGGATATATGCCGGAGGAGATTATAAGGTCGATACTGGGCGCTTTTTTATTTACCGGAGATGATGCCGATAAAAAGGTTAAGGTCTTATCCGGCGGAGAAAAGAGCAGGCTTATACTGGCTAAGCTTTTAATTAATCCGCCTAATTTTCTTTTGCTGGATGAACCTACTACCCACCTTGATGTGGACGCTGTTGAGGCGCTTGTGCAGGCCTTGAATAATTACCAGGGTACTCTTGTATTTATAAGCCATGATATTTATTTTGTACGCTCTATAGCTAATATGGTATATGAGGTTAAAGGCGGCAGGATCAGGAAGTTCGCGGGAGGGTTTGATTATTACCTTGAGAAGAAAGATTCAGCGGAGTTTGGCGTTGTGCATAAGAAAATAAGCCATGATCCTCAAAAACATAAGATAGGCGAGGAGAGGGCGAGGCTTAAGGAAGAAGAGAGGGCCCGCAAGATAGAGGATAAGAAACGCAAGGCGTACAATGTTCAACTGCGCGTCCAGATAACTAAGCTTGAGGATAAACGGGAGAAGCTTCAAATTGAAAGTTACGCCAAGGCGCGTTCGCTCTCAAACCCCAAATTCTATCAGGATGAGGATAAGGCGCGCGAATACGGCAGGCGGCTTAAGGAGATTGAAAGGCTTACCGGTGAGATTGACGCCCGGATAAAAGAGCTGGAAACAAGTATTATCGCTTGACCTAAATCCATTTTTCAGTAAAATATAACTGTATTTATAGATTCCCCCTTAGCTCAGTTGGTAGAGCAGGAGACTGTTAATCTCTTTGTCCGAGGTTCGAGTCCTCGAGGGGGAGCCAATTCTCTTTAAGCTCTATTCCCG
>JBAZGD010000031.1:0-8002 GCA_041653055.1 Candidatus Omnitrophota bacterium | reverse complement strand
TCCTTTTGCTGGCCCGTAAGGGCCGGTTAGGTTAATAATTTGCGTTATCAACCTAAGAGGATATGCCTTTTTTATGCTTAAGGCAATATCAAAAGTGCGAAACTTATTTTACATTATGAAGAATTTTCAATAATTTTCTTGTACACTAGTATAATTGACTCGGCATTAAAATAAAGCTAACATAAAATTATTACAAAGGCTTAAGCGACGCTCTTGCAAGATGCGGTAAGTATGGTATAATTTATTTATTAAAATTATTTTACCCAAAAGAAAGGTGCCTGAAGTGCCGAAATGCCGTGTGGTAATTACTGGACTGGGAACAGTAGCGCCCAATACCATAGGAAAAGAAAATTTCTGGGCTGCTTTGATCGAAGGAAAATCCGGGATCAGAAGGATCACCCGCTTTGACCCTGCCCCATTTCCTACCCAAATTGCCGGAGAGGTTGATCTGGATATCTCTCAATTTATCGAACCCAAAAAGGCCCGAAGGATGGACCGCACCACGCATCTGGCCATGGCGGCAGCCAAGCTCGCTTTTACAGATTCCCGGTTAGGCCTTGCTGCCTATAACCCGGAAAGAGTTGGCGTGATTCTTGCAACTACTATGGCTGGCAAGGGCTTTACCCTGGAGGAATATGAAAATGTTTACCGCACTAAAGGCCCGATGAGAATTAATACCTTTACTGCCATTGCTTCTTTTCCGGATGCCGCGGCAAGCTGTATCTCCCTTGAGTTCGGTTTAAAGGGGCCCAGCTTTTCTTTATCTACTGCCTGTTCATCTTCTTCGGATGCGCTTAGCATTGCCAGGGATTTAATTCAAAAGGGCGCCGTAGATACGGTTATTGTGGGCGGCAGCGATGCGCCGCTTTTTGCTCCGGTATTTAGTTCCTTTTGCGTCCTAAGGGCCCTGTCCAAAAGAAATGATACGCCGCAAACAGCATCGCGGCCTTTTGACCGGTTAAGAGACGGTTTTGTTTTGAGCGAGGGCTCCGGTGTGTTAATCTTGGAAAATTTAGAACATGCCTTAAAAAGAGAAGCGCATATTTACGGAGAAATACTCGGGGTAAGCTCTACCTGCGATGCATGCCATATTACCAACCCTGACCCGCATGGACTTCAGGCAGAAAGGGCTTTGCGTTTGGCTATTTCTGATGCCGGTATCACACCGCAGGATATCGATTATATCAATGCCCACGGCACCTCAACCCCGCTGAACGATAAAATCGAAACTATGGTCATCAAAAGGATATTCGGCGATAGAGCTACAGAAATTCCAATCTCTTCCACAAAATCAATAATCGGGCATACCATCGCTGCTGCGGGGGCATTAGAAATTTGCGCTTGTTTACTAGCGCTGGAAAAGGGCATTATTCATCCGACAATTAACCAAGAAGTTCCTGATCCTGAATGCGGCTTAAACTACGTTCCCAATAAAGCCATCGCAGCTAATCCTAAGATAATCCTGAAAAACTCTTTCGGGTTTGGCGGCAAAAATGCGGCGTTAGTAATCGGAAAAATATAATGAGATTTCGCCCTGCGAAACACAACCGCTTGATCATATGGATAATCCGGCTTTGGAACGCCATTGATCTTGCCTGGCATAATCGCCTGCGCCTTGATTCACGCTGCCTAAACATCCTCAAAGCAATCCCAAAAGATTCCGGCTTGATATTGACAGCCAACCACTCCGACGGAATGGACCCCAGGATATGTATTGAACTTTCCCGCCGTTTCCACCGCCGATTCACCTATATGATTAATGCCGAAGCTTTTGAAGAATGGCACGGCCTCTACGGATGGTTGTTGCAGCGTTTAGGAGATTTTTCGGTCGAAAGAGGCGGCAATGACCAAGCATCAAGACGCTATGCGGTTGACGTTGTCAAAAAAGGGCGTGACACCCTGATCATGTTTCCTGAAGGAGAAACCTCTTATCTAAATGACCTTGTACAGCCTTTTAAAACCGGAGCTGTCCATATAGGTTTACAGGCTATAACTGAAAATCGTGAAAAAAATTATTCCTGGACGGCATATCTCTTGCCGGTTGCCATCAAATATTATTACCGTAAGCCGATCGGATTGATTTTGGGGAAAAAAATCCGCGCGATTGAAGAACACCTTCTGATACGCGAAGGCTTTCTCACCTTTCAGGAAAAGATTATACGCATTATGGCAACAATTTTAAGGCGCCGGGAACTCATCAGCAACAGCCAGATAATTTCCGATCAGCTAATACGGCTCAAAGAAGAAACAAGGCTTGCCCAGGAGGCGTTGCTTTCAAAAATTGAAACAAAATATCCGCGGCTTCAGATCGGCCCAAAAACACAGTTCATTGACCGCGCGCAGAAAATCATTTCTTTCCTGCGAGGGCAGCTTAGCCGGAAAAAAATTTTTAGCTCCGAGGCCAGGATACAGCTTCAGAAAGACATTAAGGACCTTAAGGAAACGATTCAAATGTCAGGATGGCAACCGCAATATATTGATCTTACTCCTTCGGAAGAAAGGCTGGCCGAAACAATTATAAAGCTTGAGCGGGAAGTCTTCAAAATTAAAAATATCCACCCTCTTGGCAACCGAGATTGCCTGGTATGCTTCGGAGATCCTCTTGACCTTGGCCGTTATGTTGAAGCATATCGGAAAGACCCCTCTGCCCTATCCCACAAGATCGCCGAAGAATTACGCGAAAACATTCAATTGCTGATCAACAATATGAAATAAACTCATCGAAGCTTTATAACCTCTTGCCTTATACCAAAGGCTATTGCTTCATATTCATCTCTGGCCCCAAATTTTAACCCTGCTACTTTAAGTTCGTCAAAACTAAAAGGCCTTCCAAAAGTTATTTTAATCGGATGAGGCCTGGGCAACGGCTTTGTCCGCGGCCAGGATTCGTATGAACCTGTTATTAATACAGGGACCAGTGGAATATTCAGCTCCCTTGCTAATATCCCGACCCCTTTCTTGAATTCCTTGATATCTCCGTCGATAGTTCTTTGCCCCTCAGGAAAGATACAAACCATCCTGTCGTTCTTAAGAACATAAGCGGATGCCTGCATAGCTTCCACAAAATGCATCCCCGGGTCAATGGGAATAACCCTGATATATTTTCTGATGCTCCTGATGAATGGCTGTTCGAAATAGGCTTTAAAACCGACGAAGAAAACGCCTTTTCGCAAGCCCGCGGGCATAGCGGCATCAACAATAAACGCATCCAGATAGCTGCCGTGATTAACGCAGAAGATACACTTTCCGGTTCCTGGAATATTTTCCCTCCCTGATACCTTGAGGCTCCAGATTACCCTAAATACAAGGTGCAAAATCTCAGCGAATAACAGCATCCCTAAAATTGTCATCCGGTTTGGAGATAGATTTACCTTTTTTATTATATCCTTGGCGGGTTTTTCGTTTAAAATATCATTCCATACAGTTTGGCTCTTACCCTGCAAAACGGGCTCTCTTTGAGCCTCTTCTACCGGAACCAGTCTTTCTATCTCAAAGATAAGCTCTTTAACAGTAAAAACCTTGGCCATTAATTCATTCGGTATGCGAATGTTTAGCGCCTGTTCCAGCGCTATTATCAATTCTACCCGGCCTAACGAATCAATACCCAGATCCAATTCAATATGGTCACAGGGGTATATCTGCCTTTCCGGCTTTACGTATTTATTCAAGGCCTCGATTATCTTTCTGCCGGCAGCGCAAGTAAGCAACCTAAGGTCATCTTCTGTCGCGGGTATGCCTTCTGCCGCGCCTTCTGATTTTATACCCTTAAGCTCATCCAAATATTTGTTCTTAACTTCATGCCTCTTTATCTTGCCTAAGCGCGTGCGCGGCATATCTTCCCTTACAATAATATAGCCCTTGATGCGTTTATAAGTAGCAAGGCCATCAGATAAGTTTTCCAACTCCCACCTGATCACGCTGTTAAGATCAACCTCACCGGCCTTACGGCAATAGTCAGCGTCAGGTACTACCACAGCAGTCAGCCTCTCCTCCTCTGCTTGGCCGGCGCCAAGGACGCATATTTCCTTGATGTAGGGGCTTTTGGCATAATGAGCCTCTATCTCTTCAGGATAGATGTTTTTACCGGAGCTTAAAACAATTATCTCTTTCTTCCTTCCTGTGATATAAAGATAGCCGTCCTTATCTATATAGCCTAAGTCCCCGGAGTAAAACCACCCGTCCCTCAAAACATCTGCGGTCTCTTTTGCCTTATTGTAATATCCTTTCATAACATTAGGGCCCCTGATTACCACCTCACCCACCCCGCTATCGCCAGGGTTATCTATTTTAACTTCTACATCCGGAACCACTCTCCCGACAGAGCCAATCTTCTGCCTTTTTAACGGATTAAAGGCCACAACCGGAGATGTTTCGGTAAGCCCGTATCCTTCAAGTATCGTAAAACCGATTTTCATGAGAAATCTCTCCGCTTCTTCATTTAACTTTGCGCCCCCGCAGGCAAAGAATCTTAAATTTCTCCCGAATGCATAGTGTATCTTAGATAAAGCCGGCTTGCTTAAATTTATTCCGCTGAATTTTCTTATCTTCCACATTATCTCTATCAGCCCTAAAAAAAACATCCTAAAGATTACCGGCATCTTCTTTATCTTCTCCGATATATTCGTAAAGAATAGAGAAAAAAGCTGCGGAACCCCTACCAACACCGTTACCCTAGCCTCTCTCATCAAACTCAGCAATTCATCACTTCTCAAGCTTGAAGTATAAGTGACCCGTGCGCGGCAGAAAAGAGGCGTTAACAACGTAATCATAAAAGGGTAGGCATGATGCAGCGGTAATATCGATATAAAGGTATCCTTATCAGAGAAGAGTCCCAGCTTGTCAATACTTTGGAAATTAGAATAAAGATTTTTATGCGTGAGCATCACCCCTTTAGGCGAACCTGTGGTCCCTGATGTATAGATAAGCGAAGCTATGTCTTCAGAAAATGCTTCAGGCCATTCGGCCCCTTCGCGCAAGGTAGATTTAACCTGTCCTAAACCTATAAGGTTATCTTTTTCAATATCCAAATCCAGTATAACGATTTTGCTTAACCGGGCTTTTATCCCCTGAAAATCCTTCTCCTGAAAGATTGACTTGGAAACAAAAATGATTTTTGCGGAACAATCATTGACAAGGTTCTCTATCTCTTCTTTGGCCAGCTGAGGATCTAAAGGGACACAGGCTAAGCCCGCAACCATTATGCCTAAATATATTGCTGCCCACTCCGGGCGATTCTCCATGCATAGACAAGCAAAGTTACCCTTTTTAAACCCTTCCTTAATAAGATACGCGCCTATTCTTAAAGAAAGATCTTCTATCTGGCCATAAGTCCATTTCTCCCAGGTAGGGCCATTTTTTATTTGAAGGCACACCCTATCTGGAAACCGGGAGGAAATTTGAGCAAATATCTTATGGATAACTAAATCATCCTTCTTAATCAACGTATCGAAAAAGAAGCTTTTTACTTCACTAACGAATTGTCCGGGATAATCCCGCATTAAATACTCCGCGTGAGGGCCATTTTCGATAAAAACTATTTTCTTCAGTCCCCCCGCCTTTTGATATAAGGCCTTGGAATGCCACGGCCGGATTACCCAATCACGGCTGCCGTGTATAAACATAATGGGGATGATAATTTTACCTATGTTATCAATAGGCCTTTGCTTAGTCAGCCAGAATGGGCCCGGACGCACCCCTTTGCCTATCCTCCCTTGAGCATCCAGAAAAGTATAAGCCGTGTCCTTTTTCCAGTCAGAGGCCCATAACCAGTAATCAATTCTCGCCATATCCGACGGAGCGCTGACACAGATAAAGCTATCCACGCGCTTATCATTGGCGAGCACATTAATACTAGTGCTTGCCCCGACAGAAAAAGAAATCAACCCTTTCTTGTGATAAAGCGGAGAAATAAAATCTAATACCGCTTTTAAATCATTCCCTTCCCGGCTCGTCCAGGTAAATAAGCCGCTGCTTTTGCCGTGCCCGCGAAAATCAAACATAAAAATATCGTACTGCCCCCTAAGCGCATAAGCCAGCTGCTGCAATATAACGCACTGTTTACTGTTATAATAACCGTGCGCAATAATGATAACGGCCTGGTGGCCATTCTTAAAATGCTGAAATGATATTTTCTGACGGTCAACAGTAGTAAGAGTGCCGCTAACTACCGCAGGAATAGCTGTTTCAATTCCGGGAATTTTCATTCGGTTTTTCCTGAACTTTCATCCTCCATTGCGCATCCGGGAGGTGTTTTATACCACCTATACCCATTATCGCGTCATCATATCCCGCTAAATGCCGCTGCCTGTAACGTCTCAAGAGAGCGTAAGCCTATAACTACCAGGCTGTCTTTACATAAATCTGCCTCATTGATCCGCCGTCAACATGCATCTCATCATAAAGCTCTCCGGTTGCAGAAGAATCAGGCAACTTTATCGACAATTTCCTTTTCCCCCACCCTTCTTTTTTCCTGTTCCTTTTCCGGAAGCTCTCCCCCTGCCCTGCCCTCTTCCATCCCGTGCCCCTCCTGAACCGCTCCTTGGTCCTGTCCCGTCTTTATTCGGCATCTAAATCACCTCCTTATGCTTTTATCGCTCTTAAAAACCAGTTATATTTTTTGCACTGGTCATTATCACTGCTGGCAGGCACAGCCTACAGCGAAAAACACTGCCAACGATGAGACACGATTATATTTTTAGACAAAACATCATCAACTACGTCCGTGATCAGATTGAGGTAAAAAACACAGCGATCCTTCCCTTGCGTCTAAGTTTACTGTCGCCTATCGCGCCCCTCCAGATCTTATCTGACGACACGCCAGCGTTGATTAATGCTTCCCGGATTGCGTTGATACGAAGATTATTTACCCTTTGATCACGCGAGCTGACCGCAGTACCATCAATTCCGACTTGCAATGATCGGTTTGCTTTCATATAAGCCGCAATTTCTTTTACCTTTTGCATATCTTCAGCATTAAGGCTGGTATCATCGTAAGAAAAAACAAATTCCTTATAAAGATCACAATAAGCAACTTTGCCGACAACGCCTCGTTCACCAGTTGCTCCTTTTTTACCTACAGACCCCTGAACTCCAGAGTAACCAGTTGAGCCAGCAACTCCAGCCGTAGTGGTGCCTTGAGAACCTGTCTTTCCAACTATTCCCTGACTACCTGCCGAACCCGCATAACCATCAGAGCCTGCTGGGCCACGCTCCCCCATTAAAGCAACACCTGATACGCCTTTGGGGCCAGTTAAACCTTGTTGACCTGCATAACCCGAAGGACCCGTAGGGCCACGCGGACCGGAAATACTACTATAATTATTTGTAGTACAACCTGCCAAAACGGCCAAACTGCCTGCGCTCAAGAAAACTATTCCCAATCTAAACATTTGTTTTGATTTCATAACGTTCCCTTTTAAGTCTTCATAATATTTTTTCCTGCCGGACGGTTTTTTACCATCCCCTTGCCACCGGGACGGCCCTTTTTTGCGCGACTCTTGGCTGCGGTCATTCTGCCCCCTCTGCTTTTCTTTGCCATTTTTAACTCACCCCCTTTCTTAAATCAATTTTAACTTACCATAAACTACAATTCCAATAATCATTGGACTCTGCTTAACATCCCCAAAATCAAATTATCTAGCTCTGTCTCTTATTTGCCCTATTGTCAACACCTTTTCAAACCCGTCTCCATAAAGGCTTGTAGAGATTCAGGCTATTTCCGGCCTCTTAAGAGGTTCAAGATAACAACAACGAGGGCAATGATGAGGAGGATATGGATAAACCCGCCCATTGTGTACGACGTAACCAACCCTAACAACCAAAACGCAATCAGAATAACTGCAAGTGTCCACAGCATATCTAACCTCCTTTTTAAAAACGGATCAGCGCTAGCTTAGTTTTTCTATCTTTTGCATTATTATAAAAGCATTCAAAATGTAATCAATTGTACGCAGGTATAATGGCAGGATTATGTTGTGAGAGCGTAGAAAGCCCTAAGTTCTTA
>JBAZGD010000030.1:0-8061 GCA_041653055.1 Candidatus Omnitrophota bacterium | reverse complement strand
AGTCTTCCACGTTCACCTCCCCTTAAAAAATGTGTGCTCGCCTATCTTGGCGGTGCGGATCATGCCTCTGGCCCAGCGTGGCAGTCCGTATTTCTCTACCGCTTCGTAGTGCGTACCCCCCCCTGTAACGTCGGGGGAGTTTTGTTCAAAGACTTGTTTTATGATTTGCTTTGCGATTGCCTGGTACTTCTTTGGCTGGCGGTTGACGAAGGCGTTGAGGTCTTTTCTTTTGAGTCCGCAGAGGCCTGTATTTAACCCTGCGTTTAAACGATTCCGGACGCAGCAGGCGACGGCGTACATGCCTTGGTATCCTCCGGCGACGTCTTCGGCTATGAGGCCTTGCCAGAGGTTGGCTGGGTAGGTGGCTTGCGCGTGGGCTGTGGCAAAAAAGGCGAAAAGAAGAAGGGTAAGTGTAAGGAAGGCAATAAGATAGAACTTCGCCAGAGGCTTGTTCTCCGGCCTGTCCAAATAAAAAACCCCCATTTCCGCTCCTTTATGAGTATGAACTCATATTGAGAACGGCTATGGGGGCTTAAACTCTGGGGTTTATTATTGCTCTAACCTATTGGAATGATTGAACTTAGATATATTATAGGAAGTTGACCTATGGGGCACAATTGGGCTAAATTGGGGTTTCTTCTTTGGTGCTGATTACGTAGTGGCCGCCCTGGATCTTTATGGTATTTCCTTTTACTAAGCCATGAGCAATACTTTTCCTTGCCTTGGTAAGTATCCGGCTAAAGGTTTGTTGGGATATCCGCATGGATTTGGCAGCTTCTTGCTGGGATAATCCCATATGGTCAGATAGCCTTATTGACTCGAATTCATCCATGGATAAACCGGTCTCATCAGGCCTTCCCGGCCTTCCCCTAGGGCTAAATTGGGCTATTTTAGGGTCTAACCTTACGATCCTATATTTCTTCGGTCTTCCTCGAGGCTGCATGTTTAGACGGGGCTTACCTGAACTTACCCGGTTTTAACGCCTGGGTTATTATGGGTACTAACTCATAAATCTCTGTTTTAATGGCCTGCCCCCTTTAAGGGAAACAGGCCAAAAATTAAATCTCGTTTTCTTTTACTAATTTACGGTAATAATCGATGCATTTGTGGCAGGTTTTTTTGTTTTCGTGCCACTCCGGATGGTCTTTACGGATCAGTTCCAGCAAATATTCTTCGGCTTTAATGTGCGCTAAACTGGCAAAATCATCTATATCACGGTTACAAATCTGGCAACGGTATTTCATCTTACGCAATCTGCTCTCCAAGCGCAGCCTAGTTGGTCGCAGAAATTCCGCGCTGACCCAAAACAGTCAAAATTACCCTCTTTACGCTGGATAGTTTTTATCAACTCTTTTTTAGAGAGCCTCCATGTGTCTTTAATTCCTAAGCTTTTAGCCTTTTTCTCAATCTCTGAAAGCCGCATTTTCAAATATCCCCCTTTGTTAAGATCTTATTAAGCCTTGGTAACTGTATCGTGCTGGCGAACCCTGGAAGTTACCAGAAGCCCTATTTCCTGCCCGGGTTTGGCAGAAGCTATGTCCACCCGGTCTATCTGCATAGAGCCTATAACCTGGGTAAAATCAGTAGTATGCCCCTTAATCTTTATCCTATCCCCTACTGCGAGAGGGGACTTTAGCTTAATTACAGCAGCTTGCACATGCGGAAAATAATGCGTTATTGTCCCCACAACCCCTTCTTTTCTACCGGTTTTTTTAACCCTTTTAGCTGTTTTCTTGGATACTTTTACAGCGCTCTTTTTGCTTAACTTCTTATCTGTGGCCCTTTTCTTTATAACTTTCTTCTTTATAACCCTTTTCTTTTGAACAACCCTTTTCCTTAATTTCTTAATGGTTTTTTTCTTTTTCTTGATCATGGGTCGCCTCCCTATTATTTTGCCTTAATTTCAACCAGGGAATCCACAGAACCATATGGGTTTGTTTCTTTTAATGGGTTGCTGGAGTCTTCAATCCAGTTTCCGTCAATTACAAACCGGTAGCGGTATTTCCCGGCATTTAAATTAACCCTTTTGCTCCAGGTACCGTTATTTTGCGTCATTCTGCCTGATTCATTAATCTGCCAGTTATTGAATTCTCCAACCAGGAATACATCCTTTGCTTCAGGAGAAGATACGGAAAACATAACTTCTGTTAACCTGGGAAGCTGCTCTTTGAGAATTTCATTCATCCTCTTTTCTAAGGCTAATGCCGGGGTGGGTGTTTTCTCCTGCGTAATAATTTCTCTTGATAGGCTGAAATAATCTTTGGCGCCGCGGCAATATTTATCGTAACTAAATACATGGGTACCCTGATTCTGCGCTTCTTTGAGCTTTACGTTTACGTGTATAATATTATTGAACAATTTATCCTTAAAATCAGCCTTTATTCTTTCCAGCATCTTGAATGAATGCGCCAGGCGTGAATCGAAATTAGTAACCAATACCTTAAATTTAACTTCGTGGTTCAGGCGGTCGCGGACGAGATTCACTATGCTAATCAGCTGATCAAGCCCTTCAAGGGAGAATCGGCTTGCCTCAACCGGGATTATTACCTCGGATGAAGCGCGGATGGCGTTTATGGTCAGTATCCCCAAGTTAGGAGGGCAATCAATTAATATATAGTCGTAATTATTGCGGAAATTCCTTAAAACATCCATAAGGCGCGATTCCCTGCCTATCTCACCGGCTAATTCCTGCTCTAGCGTACTTAAAACAATACTGCTTGGAGCGATATCAAAATCAGGGCTTATATTCTGTATGATTCCTTCGAGCTTTGTTTTCTGATGGGCTATTTTTGATAATACGTTATATATGCTTAAGGGGGCCTTGATATTTAATCCTAACGTTGCATGTGACTGGGGATCCAGGTCGATTAAAAGGACCTTACGATTATTGGTAGCTAATGAGGCTGCTAAATTAATTGCCGTGGTGGTTTTGCCGCAACCGCCCTTTTGATTAGTGATAGCAATTACACGCATAAAGGTTTCTCCTTTTATTATTTTAAAAAGCGCACATTATCTATATGCAAAATGCCGGATTCATTGCGGGCATTCCACTCCTCCACGGTAAAAGAAATACTCTGCATCTGCGACCAGTCGGTTATATTCTTAAAATCCAGGAAAGATATCTTAAAGTCTCTCCATTTCGCGGGGATGTTCTTTACGTATACCTCTGATTTTTCCTTAAAAGAGTTGGTAAATTCTATGCGCATCGATATCGTATCCCTTGCGTCGGTATTTTTGATTGAAAAGCCCAATGCTTTAAAGCGGTTTAAGTTAAGGCGGTTTAAATTAACGGTAAAGGATTCTTTCTTTACGGGGTTAAAATTGAAATTTATCTTGGCCGGTTCATGCAGGATAAATAAGGCTGTCTCTGAAGGCAGCCCCTTTTTCTTGGGAGAAAAATAGGCCAAACTCGAGCCGCCAACCAGAAGCAGAACCAAACCTATAACGAATAAATTATTATAAAGCCTGAGGTGCGCTTTGGTTCTTTTCTTCTTTTTGCTTGAGGCATCAAGATAGATTTTGGCTAAATGCTCGTAAATCTCTTTCTTATCCATTTTTATTTACTATTTTATAACATAAAACCTATTATATGTCAAGTGTTTAGAGGCCCATGCTAAAAATAGGACCGTCCCCATTATTTTAGGTAATTAGGGGGGGTTTTTTTAGTAATTTGTAGAGATTAATCAGGTGCATCCTGAATAATCTGTCAAAGGAACCATCAGGATCTTCCCCTGCCCACCAGAACCAATCGCTGCCTTCCAGTATATACATTTGTTTTAAGATGAGTTTGGTTGTTAGCTGTTGGTTGTCAATTGCTGGATCAGTATTCTGGAGCGCAGCCTCGACTTCTTTGCGGGCGGCAAGAAGCCAATCCCAGGCCTTTGTTTTAGCCGGATTATTCATCCATTTATCAAAATTTCCGTAAATCCAGGAACCCGTTGCTAAATGCCTGATCTTGGATTTGGCAGGATTATTGTTCAAATACTGCGAGACTGTGGTGGTTTTAATGGTTTTTGACTCGGAGAGCCTTTCATAAAGCAGCCTTAAGAAATCATGCCCGTCGTTAGCAAAATACTCCCAGGCATTTTCTCCGTCCATAGCAATAGTTACCAGTATATCCTTGCCCTTGAATGTTTTGTTGATATTTTCCAGATGATTTATAAAATCAAAGACTGCATTTTCAGCTTTCCAGTTGTGGTAGACAAAACCGATTAAGTCTGAAAGGTTCCTATCGCGAAATATCACATTTAAGTTGCCTTCTTTTCTCTTTAAAAGATGGGGTTGGTATAATAGGCCGCTGTCCCTCTTTTCCTTTTTTAAAGACCTAAATAGTATCGCCTCATCAGTTACGATCCAATTAATCCCGGATTCAATAATAAAGGGGAGAATCCGTTCGCTTACCGATTCTTCGGAAGGCCACATCCCCGCAGGATTAATACCAAAACGCTCCCGATAGAATTCTACGGCGCTGTCAATGTGCTCTTTGGTATCCTGAGGATATTTAAATTCCTCTGCTGGCAGGGGTGAGCGCAGATTTGCCTCTTTAGCAGAGTTGGTGGTGGATAAAAGCGGCAATATCGGGTGGTAATAAGGAGTAACGGAAAACTCTACCTGCCCCCTCTGAGCTGCTCTTTTATAACCGGGGATTATGCCTTTTAATATTAAAAGCTGGGTATCCAGGACTGCGCATTTTTCCTCTTCGCTGAAAAACCTTCCCTTTCTCATAACATTATCAAGGGGTTCATATTTTTTGCGGAATAACGGATCAATCCAGGCCAGGTTAAACAAAACCTGAAGGTCCCGGTAGTCCTGGGTATTAAAGTTAAGGGATTTCTGGCGTTTAAAATACAGTTCATAATAACGCGGAAATAAAGATATAACCCGATCCTTATTAATGGAGAAGAAATTATTCAGCAGGAAGCCCTTTTCTTCTTCAGTCAGGGATTCTGCCTTTTTATAGGAAAGTTCCAGAAACGTATCTTTTACCCTGTTATTGGTATAGTCCTCCACCTGCTCAATCAAGGAAGGGACTATATTAAGGGTCTGGTGTATCGCGGGAAAATCATCAAGTATCTCAACCATATCAAGATAGTCCTTTGTGCCGTGAAGGCGCACCCAGGGCAAGGGGCTATCTCCTGTAAGGAGGTTCTTGTAATACGGCTGGTGCATATGGAAGATGATAGCGAGGTGTAGCATGGTTGTTATAGTATGTAGAGATAACTGGTAACCATATGTTTTTATTGAATGTTATTTATTAAAAAACCCCCGGGAGATTGCTCTCCCGAGGGTTTGGCGTTACTTACATTAAACTGCTTAGAATGTTACCTTCATTGAAGCGATCAGCTGGTTAGCATCCCTTCCGTTTGAGGAAAGAGCGTTCCCAGTCTTAAACCATCCGCCAGTCAAACCAAACTGGACATCTTCGGTATAATCATAAAGTACAGTTATGTCAATTGCATCGCCAAGATGCTTTTTGCCTGTATATGTACCATTAGAGATATAATTACTGCTGGTACCATAGGCACTAGGGCTGTCGAAAGTCTCACCGGAAGCTGCCTTGGCAACATCATAATAACCATAGTTAGCTAATACCGTAATATCATCTGCCGGTTTAGCGCTAGCCCTAAGGTTCACAACCTGCATATTTGTAAACGGCAGGATTGCATAAGTGATATTGTTAAGCGCCTGGTCGTAGAACATTGAATCCCATCCGCCATTCTTGTTTGAACTTGCCTGTCCTCCGGATAAATAGGTATAGCTGGCTCCGATCTTAGGAGTCATTTTTACCTCTGAGAAGGTATAATCTGCCATAGCCTGAATTGCAAAAGCACGGTGTTTTGATTGAGTGACAGAACCACCGGTACCATCATTCTTACCGAATTGATAAGCAGCCTCCAAAGATGTAACCAGGTCTTCGATGGGCCTTATGGAAACCAGGGTGCCGATTACATTAACCTTATCAGCCTTACCGTTGCTTCCATCTGTTGTCCCATCGTCATTATCTCTTTTTAAGAAATAATACGCGCTTAGGTCAACTTTATTATTAATTGCATAGGTTGCATTAATGCCGGCTAAGCTGATATCGTTGTTTCTATCAATACTGTTCTCTTTAACCTTTGCATAGATAACATCAACTACTAAAGGATCGTAGTTCAATGTTGCGCGCAAAGCGTCAAAAGATTTTCTTAAAGATAAATCGCTGGGAATGTTTGTCCTTCCAGCCGAAGAACCCGCATCACCGATAATCAAGGAATTGCCGAAGCTAATCTCTTGACGACCGATAGTCAGGGTTAAAGGAGAATACAAGAATTCCTTTAGGGTTACATAAGCCAAATCCAAATCAATCTTGGAATTGTCGTTTGTGGAGTCATCGTCCAACCCGCCCCAAACTCTTTCATTGATTAACCTTACCGTAGCCGCAACATTATCAGTAAGGTCTGCGTCAATGCGAACCCTTGTCTGAGACATAAAAAAGCTCTGGGCAATGTTCTTTTTATCGCCCGCAGGACCATTGTCAAGGTTGAAATGATTTCTCGCTACTCCGCTGACAATGATGTCGCCGCTAACCTTTACATTCTGCACTTCTGCATAGGCGGCGCTGAATGTCAGCCCGACTACTAAAGCAAGCGCTAATACAATAATCAAGCGTTTACTCATTTCGTTTTCCTCCTTTTTTTGTTAATATTAATCTATATAAATATACCTGTGCCGCATGCAATAGTATACTTTTTAACATATAACCCCATAGTTGTCAAGAAGTTTTTTGTTAAAGCTATTTTATAAGTTTGGCTTTTTTGGGCTGTGCCTGGGACTTGGGCCCGAGAGATATAACCAGTATTGTAGCGCTCCCCTTTGGCTGCATAGTGATAATACAGCTCTCTCCTTCGCGCTCAAAGTTCATCAGCCTCTGGCCGTATTCAACCAGATTAACCAGAGTCCAGTTGTACATCGGCATCTGGTCTTTATAGAAACTTACCATCTGGTCAGCGCTGTGTTTTCCTATATATTTCAACACCCCAACGCGCACCCCTGAGCTTTCAAAAGAATACGACTCAAGCGGCAGGGCCTTCAGGCCTGAAGGCACGGGAACATCGCTGAACTTAAGCAGTGACTGCGACTTTAGTGACCCTGCGCCTGAGAGCTTAGGGTCGCTGCTATCGTAAACAGTTGCGCAACCGGATAATAACGCCGTCGCGAGAAAACAGATGGACATTAAGAAAAGCCTTTTATTAGCCAGCATATTTACCTCCCCTTTTATTAATTAAGCTTTCCGTATCCTTGTATATTTTATTTATTTCTTCCTGTGTTAATCCGGCATCAAACCCTACCTGGATTAATTCATCCGGGCTTATGATATCTTCCGGAGAGTGGCTGTCGTTATTCAGGATTAATTTAGCCTTAAATTTTCTTGCCTGATTTACCACATGGTGATTTGCCCGGGAATGCCCGCGCCTGCTGGTAATCTCCAGGAATATCCCTCTTTCTGCCGCAAGGGCCGCGTCCTCATCGGTGATTAATCCTGGATGGGCCAGGATATCAATATCTGCGCTAAGGGCAAGCCGGTTTGTATTTTTAACTACCGGTTCAACAGGTGTTTCTCCGTGGGCAATGATAATTTTAACCCCGATCTTTCTTGCCAGTTTTGCCAGGGGCTTAAACTGTTCAGGTGGCAAATGGGTCAATTCAATCCCTGGCAAAACCCTGATCGCCGAATCCTTGGGCCACTTACGGCAGAATTCTACTATTGACGTGGAAATAGGCTTGATATTGCTGTAATCGGCATGATCGGTTATGGCAATTGCCTTGTAACCTATTGATTGGTAACGGACAGCTACTTCCGATGGAAGCAGGTCTCCATCGCTTAAGAATGTGTGTGAATGTAGATTAAACATCGGTTGTTAGTTGTTAGTTTTTATTAGTATGCCAATCGTTTAAGTGCGCCTGGCAGGAGTCGAACCTGCTACCTAGGCCTTAGGAGAGCCCCGCTCTATCCATGTGAGCTACAGGCGCAATGAAGCTTCTAATGCCCGGGGAATTTTATCAAAGAATAAATGTCGTATC
>JBAZGD010000029.1:0-9126 GCA_041653055.1 Candidatus Omnitrophota bacterium | reverse complement strand
GGTTACAGGACACCAAACGAATTGGCTTTGGATCTTACAAATAACAGAGCAAGAGTTTTAATTTGATTATTTTCGCAATATGAGTTACAATTCGCCTCATGGATAAATTCATAAAAAATATTTGACTTAACCGATAATTGTGTTATACTTTCTAATCTATGAATAAGACATTTGTAGCTAAAAAAGAAGACATTAAAAGGAAATGGTACCTGGTGGATGCTAAGGATAAAGTCCTGGGCAGGTTTGCTACCAGGGTGGCGGCGGTATTAAGAGGCAAGCATAAGCCTATATTTACGCCTCATATAGATACCGGAGATGCGGTTATTGTAATTAACGCCGCTAAACTAAGATTAACCGGCAGGAAGGCCAAGCAGAAGGTTTACCGTCGTTACTCCGGTTATCCGGGCGGCTTAAGGGAGGTCCCTTTTGAGAGGATGTTTGAGCATAAGCCTGAGACTGTGGTGGAGCTTGCCGTCAGGAGGATGCTTCCCAAAGGGCGCTTAGGCGCGGATATGCTTAAGAAATTAAAGATTTATGCGGATGATAAACATAATCATAAGGCGCAAAATCCTCAAATCCTGGAGGTTTAATTAAATAATGAGCGAAAGAGTAAAATATACAGCAGTAGGCAGGCGCAAGGAATCAGTGGCCAGGGTGCAGCTTATCCCGGGAAAAGGCGAATTTAAGGTTAACAGGCGGCCTTATGAAAAATATTTTTTACGGGAGACCGACAGGATTATCATAAGGCAGCCTTTAGATGCGACTAATAATGTGAATAAATATGACGTTATCGCCAATATAAGTGGCGGAGGTTTAACCGGGCAGGCCGGGGCATTAAGGCTCGGTATTTCACGCGCCTTGGTAACCATAGATCCTGCTTTCAAGGACTTGTTGCGTAAGCAGGGTTATTTAACCCGTGACCCGCGCGCCAAGGAACGTAAGAAATACGGCCAGAAGGGCGCACGTAAGCGCTTCCAGTGGACTAAGAGATAAAATTTTATGTAATAGAAGCATTCGGTATTCGTTAGTTTTACATCCCGCTTGAAGCCCAAGCGGGATTTTTGTTACCGACGAGAAAATGCTTGACTATAAGATGTTTTTACTTTAAAATTAAACTCAATATGAAAGAAGGCTGCTTATGATAAGGGTGGGTATAGTCGGGGTAACCGGTTATACGGGAGGCGAGTTAATCCGTATTCTTGTTAAACACCCCGAAGTTAAGATCACCGGCCTTTTCTCAAGAAGCGCTTATAATAAGCCCTCTGGCGAGGTTTTCCCTCAGTTTGCCTCAAAGCTGGATTTGATTTGCGATAAGCCGGATGCCGGTATTATATCCGATAAGTGCGATCTGGTTTTCCTTGCCCTTCCCCATACCGCCTCTATGGATATAGCCGCAGGGTTAATTAAGGCCGGGGTAAGGGTAATTGATTTAAGCGCTGATTACCGGATTAAAGATTTGAAGGTTTATTCTAAGTTTTATGCGGTGAGGCATAAGGATCGCGGCGGGGTCAAAAAAGCCGTATACGGCCTGCCTGAATTGTTTGCTAAGGAGATCAAGAAGGCTCGGCTGGTTGCTAACCCCGGATGTTATCCTACGGCAGCGATATTATCCCTGGCGCCTTTAGTCTCTTCGGGGATAGCTGACCTGTCCATGATAGTTATTGATGCTAAATCCGGCGTAAGCGGGGCAGGCAGGAAGAAGGCGCAGGAATTTTTCTTAAGCGGCGCAAAGGATGATTTTAAGGCCTATAAAGTCGGGGTGCATCAGCATATGCCCGAGATTAACCAGGAGCTTTCTCGTCTGGCGGGCAAGAAGGTTAGTGTAACTTTTGTCCCGCACCTTCTTCCGGTGTACAGGGGCATATTGGAGACTATCTACCTTAAGAAGCGCAAGAAATATGCGGGTAAGGATATAACCGGGATTTATAAAAAGTTTTACGGTAGAAAGCCTTTTGTGCGGATTAAAGATAAGGGGGAGTTTCCTTCCATTAAGGATGTTGTAAATACAAATTTCTGTGATATCGGGATCAGGGATTTGGGCGGCAGCATTATTATAGTCAGCGCGATAGATAACTTGATTAAAGGGGCGTCAGGGCAGGCAGTGGAGAATATGAATATTATGTATGGCTTCCCTGAAACTTCGGGGCTTATATGAAAATATACAAAAAGGCAATTTTGCCCTGCGGCTTTAAAGCCTCCGGGGTGTCCTGCGGTATAAAGAAGCCCGGTAAACTGGATTTGGCCTTGCTTTACTCTTGTTTTCCGGCGAAGGCCGCGGGTTTATTTACGGTCAATAAGATTCCGGCGGCGCCGGTTATCTTATGCCGGGATTTTTTAAGCAGGGGGGGGTTATTCAGGGCGATCATTGCCAATAGCGGCAATGCTAATTGTTTCAACGGTAAAAAAGGATTAGCGGATTCCTCAAATACCGCCAGCTTTCTGGCCAGGGGTTTAGGCCTTAAGAGGGAAAACGTTCTGGTTTCCTCAACCGGTATTATCGGCAGGAGGCTGCCTTTAGCAAAGATTAAATCTGCGCTCCCGGGATTGGTCCAGAAATTATCTTACAAGGGGATTAAGGAGGCCTCTGAAGCGATAATGACCACGGATACCTTTTCAAAGGGGGTTACGGTTAAGGTTAATATTGCCGGCAGGCCGGTAACTCTCTGCGGTATAGCCAAGGGCGCGGGAATGATTTCGCCGGATATGGCAACGCTGCTTGTCTTTATGCTTACGGATTTTGATTTAAGCCGGGCCTCGTTAAGGAATGCCTTAAAGGAGGCGGTGGATAATTCCTTTAATTGTATAACCGTTGACGGGTGCATGAGCACTAACGATAGCGTGATACTTCTGGCTAATGGGGCATCCTCGGGTAAAAGGCCTCCCGGCAGAGAGGGCCTTAAGCTATTTACTAAAGCCTTAAGCCTGGTTTCTCTTGAATTAGCTAAGATGATAGTGAGGGATGCGGAAGGGGCGACTAAGTTTATAGAGATTAAGGTAACAGGCGCGAAAGATTTTAACCAGGCCAGAAGGGCGGCCCTTTCAATAGCCAACTCCAGCCTTTTTAAGGCCGCTGTTTACGGAGAAAACCCTAACTTTGGCAGGATTGCCTCCGCCATCGGTGCAAGCGGGGTTAATGCCTCGGAAAGCAATTTAAAAATTAAGGTGAGCTCATTAAAGAAAAAAGATATTACGGTTAATGTCGCATTAGGCGCGGGTAAGGCTAATGCGGTTGTTTATACATCGGACCTTACCCCTGAATATATTAAGATTAACGCGGAGTATAATTAAAATGGAAGAAGCAATAAGGAAGGCTGATGTCTTGATTGAGGCGCTGCCCTATATCAAGAAGTTTCATAAGAAGACGGTAGTTATTAAATACGGCGGCAGTATCCTGGGCGAAGAGAAGATACGCGCGGGGGTTTTAGAGGATATAGTTTTCTTGAGTTTTATGGGGTTACAGCCGGTATTAGTCCACGGGGGAGGGCCCAATATAAGCGGCCGGATGCGCTCTAGCGGCAAGAAGACTGAGTTTGTTGACGGTATGCGCGTAACTGACCAGGAGACCTTGAATATAGTAGAGGAGGAGCTTAAGAATTTAAATGACATTATAGTCAAAGAGATAAATGAACTGGGCGCGAAGGCAGTAGGCTTAAACGGAAAAAATGAAAAGCTCATCCAGGCTGATAAAAAGAAGGCTAAGATAGATTTAGGCCTGGTAGGGTGCATCACCGGAATAAACTCGGAGTTAATAAAAGAGGAGCTGAAGAAAAACAGGATAGCGGTTATATTGCCTATGGGTGCCGGGAAAGACAAAAAGGTCTATAATGTAAATGCTGATGAGGCGGCGGCAAGTATTGCCTCTGCCCTGGAAGCGGAAAAGTTTGTCCTCTTAACTAATGTTAAGGGTATTTTGAGGAATCCTGAAGACGGGCATTCTTTTCTCTCGACTTTGAATATCAGTGAAGCCCATGGCCTCATAGAAGATAATGTTATTCAGCAGGGGATGGTCCCCAAGGTAAAGGCGTGTATCCTGGCGTTGAAAAATGGGGTTAAGAAAACCCATATTGTCGATGCCCGTACCCCACACGGATTGCTCCTGGAGATTTTTACCGATAAGGGAATCGGCACGGAGATAGTAAAATAAATGAAAAAAGAGGAAGTCTTTAGCAGCTATAAAGAGAATATAATGCCTACATATACCAAGGTTCCTTTGGTTTTTGTGAAGGGCAAGGGTTCCAGGCTATGGGATATACATAATAATGCCTACCTTGATTTCTTCCCGGGCTGGGGTGTGGGCAACCTCGGGCATTGCCATCCCAAGGTGATGTCGGCTGTTCGGGACCAGGTTTCAAAGCTGATTTTTATTCCGAATAATTATTACCATATACCGCAGGCTAAATTAGCTAAAGAGATAGTTTACTGGTCATTTCCTTCAAAGGTTTTTTTCTGTAACTCCGGAGCCGAGGCTAATGAAGCGGCAATTAAATTCGCCCGCAAATTCGGCAAGGGGAGGTATGAGATAATTACCTTTGAGAATTCTTTTCACGGCAGGACCCTTGGCGCTTTAAGCGCTACGGGCCAGAAGAAATACCAGGAAGGTTTCGGCCCTTTGCTTGAAGGGTTTAAGACGGTTAAGTTCAATGATATTAAAGCGGTAAGTGGCGCGATAACCGATAAGACCGTGGCTGTAATGTTAGAGCTCATCCAGGGCGAGGGCGGGATAAATGTGGCGGATAAAGATTTTGTCATTGCCTTAAGAAAAATATGCGATGAGAAAAACCTGCTTTTGATTGTGGATGAGGTTCAAACCGGAATAGGCAGGAGCGGTAAGTTATTCTGTTATCAAAATTACGGCATTACCCCTGATATTATGACTCTGGCCAAGGCCTTAGGCGCAGGCCTTCCGATAGGCTGTATGCTGGTTAAGAAAGATATAGCCGATACCTTAACTGCCGGTATGCATGCCTCTACTTTCGGGGGAGGCCCGGTTATCTCAAAGGCAGCGTTAGCAGTCTTAAAAGCGGTAAAAAAAGAAAAGCTTCTGGCTAACGCCCGGAAGATGGGGGAATATTTATTTCTCTTGCTTAATGCGCTTGAGGACAGGTATGATGTTATTAAGGAAGTAAGGGGGATGGGGTTAATGGCAGGCGTAGAATTAAATACCGAAGGCAGGCCGATAGTTGAAAAATGCCTTGTTAAGGGGCTTTTGATTAACTGTACCCATGATAAAGTATTAAGGCTTATGCCGGCTTTGAATGTAACAAAAAAAGAGATCGACAAAGCCATCACCATCCTGGAAAGCGTTCTGGGGGACGCTCCCCAAAGGGACACTCCCCAAAGGGAAAGCGTTCTGGGGGACGCTCCCCAAAGGGACACTCCCCAGAGGATATCGGCAATTAATAAGGATAAAAAATGAAAAAGGATCTTATTTCAATTAAGGATTTAAGCGCTAAAGAGATAATGGACATCTTCTCTCTTACAGATAGGCTTAAGAAGAACAAGGGTAAATTCAGCAAGGCCTTAAAGGGTAAAACCCTGGCCCTTATATTCCAGAAGCCTTCTAATAGGACGCGGGTTTCTTTTGAGGTTGGGATGTTCCAATTAGGCGGGAATTCCTTGTATCTCTCGCCGAATGAAATCAGCCTGGGCGTGAGGGAGTCTATCGCTGATGTATCTAAGACCTTGTCCAGATACATCGACGGGATAGTATTAAGGACATTTGAGCATAAAAACTGCCTTGAAATGGCTAAATCTGCCGGTGTCCCGGTTATCAACGGGCTATCGGATTTTTCTCATCCTTGCCAGGGGTTGGCGGACCTTTATACAATAAGAGAGAAGGCAAGGGGGCTTAAGAATATCACCCTGGCTTATATTGGCGACGGCAATAATGTTTGCCATTCGCTGCTTTTTGCCTGTGCAAAGCTAGGGGTGAATATGCGCGTAGGTTCTCCTAAGGGTTATGAGCCGGATCTTTTAGTGTTAAATGATTCTAAGTCTATGGCCGAACTGAACAATGCCTCTATAAAATTATTTAATAACGCTTTTGATGCCGTAAAGGGGGCAGATGTTATATATACCGATGTTTGGGCTAGCATGGGCCAGGAAGAAGAATCCAGAAAGAGGAAAGAGGTCTTTGCTCCTTTTCAGGTTAACGCGGGCTTGTTAAATTCAGCTAATAAGAATGCCCTGATTATGCATTGCCTTCCGGCGCACAGAGGGGAAGAGATAACCGATGATATCCTGGATAGCAAGTATTCCGTTGTTTTTGATCAGGCGGAAAACAGGATGCATGTGCAGAAGGCGATTTTAATAAAATTATTGAAATAAGTATTGCCAGTAGGGACTGTCCCCGAAGGGGACTGTCCCACGGCAAGATAAGTATATTTTGGGAGATAATAAAAAATGAAAAAGGTAATATTGGCATATTCCGGAGGGCTGGATACTTCATGTATTGTCAGGTGGCTTAGGGGGCAGGGTTATGAGGTAATATGTTTTATGGCTGATCTTGGCCAGGGGCTGGGCAAGGGCGAAGACCTTGACGCTATTGAGGCCAGGGCCTTGGCAGCCGGTGCGCTAAAGGTATACGTTAAAGACTTGCAGAATGAGTTTGTAGAAGATTTTTGCATGCCTGCGCTTAAGGCCGGGGCTGTCTATGAAGGGAAATACTTATTAGCTACAGCCTTGGGAAGGCCCCTGATCGCCAAATACCTCGTCGAGATAGCGCACAAGGAAAAGGCCGGCGCGATAGCCCATGGGTGTACGGGCAAGGGCAATGATCAGGTAAGGCTGGAAGTCGGGGCAGGGATACTTGACCCTAAACTTGAGATAATCGCTCCGGTAAGGGTCTGGGAGTTTAAATCCCGGGAAGAAGAAATTGAATATGCCAAGACGCATAATATCCCCATTGATGTTACAAAAAAGAAGCCATACAGCATAGACAGGAATATTTGGGGGATTAGCATAGAGGCGGGTATCCTGGAGGATTTGGAGCAGGAGCCTCCGGAAGATGCCTATATGATTACAAAGAACCCCATTACTCAAACAACCTATGCTAAATATATTGAGGTGTATTTTGAGAAGGGTATTCCTAAAAAGGTAGACGGTAAGGCCTATAACCTGAAAACGCTGATTAACCATCTCAATGAGGTGGGCGGGCTTTATGGCGTCGGAAGGTCGGATACGGTGGAGAACAGGCTGGTAGGCATTAAATCCAGGGAAATTTATGAGGCGCCTGCCGCGACAATCCTGCATATAGCGCATAAAGAATTGGAGGCGCTGGTTTTGGACAGGGAGCTTGCGCATTTTAAGGATATTGTCGCGTTGAAATATTCGGAATTGGTGTATAATGGTCTTTGGTTTTCGCCGTTAAAGGAGGCGCTGGATAATTTTGTCAATGTTACCCAGAAATATGTAACCGGCACAATAAAATTAAAGTTATTTAAAGGCAGCTGCGTGGCGGTATCCAGAAAGTCCAGGTACTCGCTTTATAAGAAAGAATTAAGCACTTACGGCAGAGAAGATAAATTTGACCAGAAATTAGCCGAAGGTTTTATTAAGATTTGGGGCATGCCCTATAAAAAGTAGAGGGGACGCTCCCCAAAGGGACACTCCACGCACAGACTGGCACCTTGGGGAGCGTCCCCCAGTAAGGAGAAAGATGGCAAAGAAGCTTTGGGGAAGTAGGTTCGCTAAAAAGACAAACGCTTTGACTAACAAATTCACCTCCAGCATATCTTTTGATAAGAGGCTGGCTAAATACGACTGTTTGGGAAGTATTGCGCATGCCAGGATGCTAGCTAAGCAGAATATCATTCCAAGGTCCGATGCCGCCTTAATTGTCAGAGGGCTTAACTCAATCCTTATGGATTTAAAAAAGGGTAATTTTAAGTTTGATCTGAATGCCGAAGACATCCATTCCAATATCCAGGACCTGCTCTTTAAGAAAGTCGGCAAGGCCGCGGATAAATTGCATACCGCCAGGTCCAGGAACGACCAGGTAGCGCTGGATATAAAGATGTATATTAAAGACGAAATAGACAGCCTCTTATGGCTGATCACCGGGCTGCAGAAGGCGGTCCTGAAGCTGGCAAAGAGGAACTCAAAGGTCATCATCCCCGGCTACACGCATTTGCAGACAGCCCAATGCGTCTTGCTTGCGCACCATCTATTGTCTTATATTGAAGGCCTGGAGAGGGATAAGGCAAGGCTGTTTGACGCGAAAGGGAGGCTGGATTATATGCCTTTAGGCGCCTGCGCTTTTTCAGGGACAAGCCTGGATATTGACAGGGGTTTCGTCGCCGGTGAGCTGGGCTTTAACTCCGTAACCTCTAACAGCATTGACAGCGTTAGCGACCGGGATTTCATCATTGAGGTTTTAGCCGGGCTCTCCATGCTTTCGGTGCATTTATCAAGGATGGCCGAGGATCTGATTCTCTGGTCAACAAAGGAATTCTCTTTTATTGATATTGATTTTTCCTTCTGCACCGGCTCAAGTATTATGCCGCACAAGAAAAACCCCGATATCCTGGAATTGATCAGGGGCTCGGTGGGCAAGATCCAGGGGTGCCTCTTAAACGTCCTGACATTGATGAAGGGCCTGCCTTCTTCATATAACAGGGACCTGCAGCTGGACAAACCTCCGCTTTTTGACGCCATAGATACGGTTAAAGGCATGCTGGAGATCTTCACCCCACTCTTTGAGAATATAGTGATTGAGAAAGAGGCGATCCTGGCAAAATTAAACGATGAGTCTTTATTTTCGGTTGACATCGTGGAGTATCTTATCAAAAAGGGCGTGCCTTACAGGAAGGCGCATGATATTGTCGGCAGGATGGTCAGGGATTGCCTGGATAAAGGGGAAAGGATTTCCGGGCTTAGCGCGGCAGAGTTAAAAAAATATTCTCCGGCGCTTGGGCCTGATGTTAAAAAAATCCTGAATGCCCGGGCTTCAGTCGTGTTGAAAAAGTCTTATGGCGGCACCAGCCCGAAGTTAGTAGCCAGGCAGATAAACAAATGGACGGGGACGCTCCCCAAAGGGACACTCCCCGCGAAAAAGTAGGGTGGTATGGTATCTTGGGGAACGCCCCCAGGTAAAGAGGAGGTAGATGATGGTAAGGAAACTCTGTA
>JBAZGD010000028.1:0-9458 GCA_041653055.1 Candidatus Omnitrophota bacterium | reverse complement strand
CAAGTGATTATGAGTCACCTGCTCTACCACTGAGCTATGGGCCCAAAAGTTAGAAAATTATTTTACTATTTTTTAATGCTTTTAGCAAGATAAAAGTTAGGTAATTTAAAGGAGGGTGAATTGTAACTCAAAGTGCGACAAATTTAAAGCTCTTTCCTGTTTTTTGTAAATTTTCTTGCGCCACTTGATTCGCTGTTTTATATCCCAAGATCTTCCTGGGGTAATTATTCATCCAATCCTGGATATCTTGGATCCGGTTTTCACTTACAGAAGCTATATTTATCTTTTTGGGGATAAATCGCCGTATCATCCTGTTCTGGTTCTCATTAGTGCCGCGTTCCCACGATGAATATGCATGCGCAAAGTATACTCGTAGCCTGCGCATATTTTTCTTTATTGCGCTGATTTCTATCGTCTCCCAATTAAGGAATTCTACCCCGTTATCAAAGGTTATCGATTTGAACTTGGCCTTAAACATCGAGCCGTATCTTCTCTCCAAACCATCTATGGCTTCCTGTATAGCTTCTTGCGTTGCCCGTTTAACTTTTATAAGGATCTCTTCGCGGGACTTGCGTTCAGTCAGCGTAAACAGGCCTGTCTTTGTCCGCTGCGCCCCTTTAACGGTATCTGCTTCCCAATGGCCATATTCTTGCCGCGTATCGATCTTTTGCGGCCGGTCTTCTATGCTTCGCCCTAACCTATTGGTATAGCTTATACGCTTGACTGGCCTATACCTTTGCTTCTTACGTTTTCTTTTCTCCCATAAATCCTTATTGCTAATCCCGGAGAATATACCCTTTTCGATATAGTTATACAGCGTCTTAGTGCATATCAGCTTTTCAAACTTCAACTCTCTAAAGCGAATCTCTCCGATTATTGCATCCGGAGAGTATCGGGCTTCAAGCAACCGTTGCCTGATATGCTCTTCCAATAGATGATCTTTGCCGATTTTCAATGATCGTTCTTTATTCTTCCCGAGCCGTTGGTAATCCGCCTGAGCTACATGCGCCCGGTATGTTTCTTTCTCAGTGAGGTCGCTTTGTAACCTTGTAACCGCGCCTCGTTTTATTTCCCGGTAGATCGTTGATTTATCCCGCCTTAACATTCTCGCTATCTCTTTGACTTCTACCTTGCTTTCAATTAATGCTTCCAGCTTAATCCGTTCGCTTAATGATAAATGCTCGTATTCCCGTCTTTTAATGATACAATGTCTTAGCTCCATATGATCTCCTGTTTTTTGTTTGTTCGCACTTACAAAATAACAGGTTTTTTACGATCTGTGGAGCTTTTTTATTTGCACTTACGATTACAATTCACTTTGGCCAACCTCTCTCTTCCTTGCAATGAACTTTCTTAATTCCTCCAGCCAGAATATACTGCTTCCTACCGCTATAATCTTAAGCCAATCATTGAAACTAAGGGCAAGAGTAGAAAATATATTCTGAAGAAAAGGAATATAGATTACTCCGAAATGCAGAAAAACTGCCAATACCAAACCTGAAATCAAATACCTGTTTCCGAAAAAAGGCATCTTAAATATGGACCTTGTATCGGAACGGCAGTTAATTCCATTAAACCACTGCGTAACCGCAAGCAGGGTAAAAGCAACGGTTCGACAGTAGATTAAAGGCATACCCCTGTTCATCTCGTAAACAAATAAACCAATAATACCAACAGCCATAATGGGGGCACGGAAAAGAAGCAGCTTAATCAGCCTTTTGGTTAATATCGGTTCATTCTTCTTATCGGGAGGATGGCTCATAACATCTTCCTTGGGCTCCATAATTAAATTAACCGTAAGCGCTCCGTCCGTCACAAGGTTTATCCATAGAATTTGCAGGGCAAATAAAGGCAAGGGCATGTTTATAGACAAGGCGGCCATTAAAACAATTATCTCGGTGCCGCTTGAACAAAGAAGATAGAGTATGGTTTTACGCATATTCGCAGTTATCCCCCTGCCTTCCTCAACCGCGTCTACAATAGTCGCAAAATTATCGTCCGCTATAACCACACTGCTTGTTTCCTTGGCTACATCCGTGCCGGTTATGCCCATGGCAACTCCTATATCTGCCGCTGCCAATGCCGGCGCGTCGTTAACCCCGTCCCCGGTCATTGCCACAACCTCATTCTGCCTTTGCAATGCCTTAACAATATGATACTTATGTTTGGGTTCGATACGCGCAAAAACTGTAAAATTCTTGACTACCCCCTCCAGCTCCTCGTCAGTCATATGATCCAGCAGGTCTCCGGTAATTCCTTCATCGTCTTTATTTCTCATACCCAACTCAAGGGCAACTGCCTCGGCAGTAGATAAATGGTCTCCGGTAATCATAATCGTTTTAATCCCCGCATTATTGCATATCTTAATAGCCTCCTTAGCCTCCTTACGCGCGGGGTCGATATTACCTATTAACCCGGCAAAAACCATTTTTTTATTTAAGGAACTCCAGTCAAATTTATCTTTATCTACTTCGCTTCCTTCATAGAAAGCAAACGCCAAAACCCTGAGAGCATCCTTTGCCATATTCTCAGATTTGAACAAAATCTCTTTACGCAGCCTGTCTTCCAACTGAACAGGATCGCCTCCCTTAAGATAATAACCGCATAGCTCTACAATTCTTTCAGGGGCTCCCTTTACGCATATAAAAACCTCACCTTCCCCAAACTTATGTTTTGTAGCCATCATCTGAATTTGCGATTCAAAAGGAATCTCATCTACGCGGGGAAATTTACCGATTAATTCCTGCATATTTGTACCGGCCTTAACGGCTGCTACAAGATAGGCAACCTCCGTTGGGTCACCGGATACCGTTAGCTGTCCGTTACCCTCAGGGCTTAAATTGCATTGAGCATTATTACAGAGGGCTGCTGTCTTAAGCAATATATCCGACTCTTTATCAGCCAAAGGATCAAATTTCTTATTTTCTAATAAGAAACCGCCTTCCGGCCTATATCCTCCTCCGGTTACCTCAATTGTATGGCTCATAGTAGAAATACGGCGGGATGTCATTTCATTCTGGGTAAGGGTTCCTGTCTTATCAGAACAGATAAAAGTAGCGCTACCTAACCCTTCAACCGCAGATAGTTTCCTTACAAAAGCCTTCTTCTTTGCCATGCGCTGCATACCTACGGCTAACGCAACCGTTACGGCTACGGGCAGGCCTTCAGGGATAGAGGATACGGTTTGGCTTAAAACAACCATGAATATTTCGTAAAAAGGCATCCTGCGGATAAACCAACCTACAATAAATACAAGCGATACCTGGGCCAGCACTATAATAACAATAAATTTCCCAAAGGCATCCATCCTGCGCTGAAAAGGAGTCTTAACCTGCGAGGTTCCCTGAATAATAGTAGCTATCCTGCCTATCTCCGTATTCATACCCGTATCAACAACCACTGCCTTCCCCCTTCCGGAGGAAACAACCGTACCGGCAAAAAGCATATTCAGCCTATCGGCAACCGTAGCCTCTAATTCTATTGTATGGCTAACCTTATAAACAGGCTGAGATTCCCCCGTCAAGGCAGCCTCATCAGCCTGAAGCCTCACAGACTCAATAATCCGCGCATCCGCAGGAACCCTGCTTCCTGATTCAATTAAAATAATATCACCGGGTACAACATCCTTTGTGGGAATTTCCTTTATTTCATTTGAGCGGATTACCTTTGCCTTAGGGGAGGATAATTCCTGGAGAGAGTCCATTGTGCTCTGCGCCTTTGTTTCCTGCATAAAACCCATTAAGGAATTTGCCAGTAAAACAAAAAATATAACCAGGGAGTTAGTAGTCTTTCCGATAAAGAATGAAATAGCTGCGGCAAATAGGAGTATATAAATTAGGGGGCTTTTAAATTGTTTAAGAAAAATGGCAAGTTTGCCTTCTTTCTTTTTTTTCTGCAGCTGATTTGGCCCATATTTAGCAAGCCGCGCGCTTGCCTCTTCCAAAGTTAACCCTGCCTCATCCGCATTGAGATGAGAAAACACTTCTTCTATTGAACTTTGGTGCCAGCTCAGCTTCTTCATTTAATTCAAGAAGTATTGTTTGGCAAATAAATAGTTTGGGTAGGATACGCGAACTCAATCCCGCGCTTCTCAAATTCATCTTTAATTAAGAAATTTATCTCCTGCTGTATATCCATATACTTATTATAATCTCCTCCTACAACATAATAAACTATCTCAAAGATAAGGCTGAAATCGCCGTAAGAAAAGAAATGCGCGCGGTCAAAGATAGCTTCTTTATTGCCGGTAATAATATTTTTAATGATTTTAGGTATCTCCCGTAACCGGCTTAAGGAAGTTTGGTATACCACGCCTATCTTAAATACAACCCGGCGCTTCTCCATAAGCTTATAGTTACGCAGGCGCGAATCAGTAAGGTCGGAATTTGAAAAAACCAGTATCTCCCCCCCCAGGCTGCGGATGCGTGTGGTTTTCATCCCGACGTGCTCGATTGTGCCCATGAAATCTCCGACGATAACAAAATCGCCCACCTTAAACGGATGGTCAAAAAGTATACAGAAATAGCTGAAAAGGTCCTTAAGTATGGTCTGGGCAGCAAGGGCTACAGCTACGCCGCCGATGCCCAAGCCGGCAATGACTGCCGAGATTTTAAACCCGAGGTTATCCAAGAAAAATATTACCGCTCCTGCCCATACGGCTATCCGGATAACTGCCATAATACCCTGCAGGCTTTTCTCCAACAGGGGATCCCCTTTTTGCTTGCTCAAATAAACCATAAAGCCGTAACCAATAAAAGCTAACAAAGCCTTCACCGCAAAAAATACGATAACCCCTAGAATAATATAACCAAAGGCCCTACCTATAGCCTCAGGAAAAGTAAGGCTCTTTAAAGCAAAATAAATGACCAGCATGTAAGATAAAGGTAAAACGACTTTTTCAACCAAGGTTACAAGAAAATAATCAAAAATAGGTATGGTTTTTTTCGCAAGCACTTTCAAGTGAGAAACTAACTTTATTACAATTAATTTTATCATCAGCATACCTAAAACCAGAATACAGCTAGTAATAAGGTATCTTTGCAGCGTATTCCCTAAAAATACATAATTTAATATTTTGTCTATATGTGTGTACATGTCAACGCACCCCTTTCGCATAAAACGGCGTTACCGTTCATAAAAATTATATGTCAGCAAAGCTACTGTAGCAATAAATTCCTTTGCCGCCCTCAGGTTAGTGTTCTTGTAATTGGTTAAAACACAAATAAGAAAATTGCCTCGGGATGTAAAAACTATACCCGCATCATGGCAGACATTGCGCTCTAATCCGGTTTTGTGGGCAATGGTTATATCCGAAGGCAGGTATTTGGGGATCCTATCATTCATCCTGGTCAACTTTAAAACTCCGATACACTTATCGGATACCTGTTTATCAAAAAGCCTCCTTCGGTATATCTTTTCAAGCAAGAAGGCCATATCTTCTGCGGTAGTATAATTTTCAACACCCTGATTCCGCAGTTTATAATCAGCTACCCTCCTTAGAAGCTTGGTATGCTTCAAGCCAAACTCTTTAAAGGCGCTGTTGAGATAATCAATCCCCATAACCTTAGTAACTATATTTGTCGCGGTGTTGTCGCTATCATAAATCATAAGGCCGATCAACTGCTCAAAGTTAAAAATTGTGCCTGCCGGCAGGCTCTTCAAAGCCCCTGATCCGGTGAGTTTATCTGAGGATTTAAGGGTAATTTCAGAATCAAGATTAATTGTCCCCTGCCCTGCGTAAACAAAGGCTGCGGCCATAATCGGAATCTTGGCTAAGCTCGCAGAAGGATAAAGTTTCTCCTTCTGGTAAACAAGCTCCCATCCGCTTTCTAAATCCTTTATAATAACAGCCGGGTCCCCCTTAAACTTGTTAATCTCGCCCATAAGCTGAGCCTTAAAAATCCCCCATGCTGCCTTTCTCTTTTCCATCAAGCCCCTTAGATAACGGGCCCGGCTATAATCCTGAATCCCTTGATAGAGAAAAATGCTCGAGATGGGCAGGAAAACAGCCAATAAAATAATAATTACTATATTTTTACCTGTTTTCACTAAGCCCTTCCCTCTCGATTTCTTTTAAGGATTTCTGGTATTTGCAAAAATCGCAATCCTGCCCATATTCCGGAGTAACTTGGTTTATAAGGCATTTATGCATTTCAATTATCTTCCCCTCAATCCAGCTGTCGTTTCCTTCATAGGGGATAATCTTTATGTCAAATTCTAACTTTGCGTCAAAGGTATCCCTTCCTGCGTCAGCGTTGCAATACACAAAATAACCGGTTGAAGAAACCCTAAAACTATTTTTCCTGAACAGCCACTGGTATATTTCCATCTGCCTCTTATAGGAAAACTGCCAATCCGCATCGATGGTAACCTCATTCTCCTTAGATGTACTCTTGTAATCAACGATAAATAGCTCACCGTCCTGCCCGATCCAAAGATCATCAATGCCGCCTGAAATCAGCAAATTTGTAGGCTTATGCAAATATTCAATGCCCCCGCGTAAGGCATCCCGCCAATGATCCAGCTTCTCATGCTTAAATGGAATTGCCTTAATACCGGATAACTCCATAATAGGATGCGCCTTTTGGCTTTGGCGATAAAGATCAAATTCTTTTTTTAAAAGCTTATCTACGGCAGAATTTAAGGAAAAGGGATAACCCGGAGGCTGGCCCAAGCCTAATCTCCTATCCAGATAAAAACAGCGGGGACAGCTTATAAAAAGCTCAAGTTTTGAACGGCTCAGCTTAAAAGGTAATTTGCTTTGCGGGTCAAATAAATTCCTTGTTTTTCTGCCGTTATAATACCTGGACATTATCTAAAAATGCTGAATAATACGGAAATAAAACCATAGATCAAACTCTGCATAAAAACTATTACCGGGGTCAATACTCCGGTAAAAATCAGGAATATTAAAATGAAGAAACCGTAAGGCTCAATCCTGGAGAAACTTTCCTGCGCGCGGTACGGTAGGAAACTCATAACTATCTTTGAACCGTCAAGCGGAGGTATAGGGATCAGGTTGAAGGCTCCTAAAATAATATTGATCCTTACCACCACCGGCAATACAACCGAGAATACGGCAGATGAACTAAAGAAATTAAACTGCAAAAGAATTAACGCTATTGTTGCAATAAGAATATTGGTAAAGCATCCGGCTAACGAAACACAGAATAACCCAAAGCGGCTTTTAGTCAGGTTATAGTAGTTAACCGGTACGGGCCTTGCCCAGCCAAAACCCACCAAAAAGAGCATGATCGTTCCGATTGGATCAATATGTGAGGCGGGATTTAAAGTCAGCCTTCCGTACATAGCCGCGGTATTATCACCAAAAAAACGCGCCACCCATCCATGAGCAACCTCATGGAAAATAACCGAGTACAAAAGGACTATCGCCAGTATAAAAAATAGAGCCGGATTGCTGAATAAAAGGGAAATTAAACCCATCGCTACCTCCAAAGACTTATATTTGTATTTATATTATATAACCACAAAAGCCCTGTTACAAGAGCTAATGAAAGCCTCAAATGTATAGGGTAAGATTTAGAAATTACCTGCTTTTATGTATGGTTTTGCTGTGCCGGATAAAATCCGAGGCCATGACCTGTTCCATGGTATACACGCCTTTTTTCTTATTTATAAGCCACTTAGCCGCATGAATAGCGCCCTTAGCAAAAGCCGCGCGGCTTATTGATTCATGGGCAATTCTTATAGTCTGATTAGGGAACCCGAAAATAACCTCATGCTTTCCTACTATGCCACCCACGCGCACAGAGTTGACATGGCGCTTATTACATAACCCTAATAGTTGCGCTACTCTTAATGCAGTACCGGATACCTCTTTCTTGCTTCTAAAATGCTCCTCAACAATCTCTATGTCAACATCCGGGGCTATCTGCTGAAGCACCTGGGAAGCGACAATAAGAAAATTAATTCCCAGGGTTATATTGGGAGAATAGAGAACCGCTGTTTTATCGGACATTTTCTTTAGTTTCATCAGCTCCTCATCCTTATAACGGGAGATAGCCGAAACTATCTTAATGCCTTTTAATGCCGCACTCCTGTATTCATCCACCGCAGCTGAGGATGAAAAATCAATTATTACATCCGTAGGATTGTCCCTATAAAAAGTGCTGAAATTCAGGCTGGATGCGCTGAATATCTTACCCTGTCTGGATTTCAAACCGAAGAAACAACTGGCATAATTACCTTCGTCAATGTGCGACTTCCTGATAACCCAGGATAAATATAAACCCTTATCATTCATTATCTCCTGGGCAACCACCCGCCCGGTCTTGCCAAAACCAAATAATCCTATTCTTATAGCCATAGCCACCTCTTAATCCGATATTATTTACCGATCTTATGTTAATACAAACAAAAAACCACCCTCCGCAATTTCTGCAGATGGCGGCCCGACCATCTAAATACCTTCAGGATGAATTCCTGAACCCCTACGTTCGCTATTAACTAAACAACTCTGGCATGTTAGTTTACTATCATTAAATACATTGTCAAGGGTAATCGCACAAAAGCTTGTTAAAAACAGGGCTACAAATGATAATCCCCTGCCGCTTCAGGCTGATACAGTATCTTCATAACCTCAAGCTTAGTTATCCCGGCGGGGACCTCCCATTCAATTACATCCTTAACATGATAGCCTAATAAAGCCGTGCCAATAGGTGTCAAAATGGAAATTTTATTCTGATCAGGATCTGAGTCCTGGGGGAAAACCAACCAATAGACAAATTCCTCCTTACTATCCAAATCCTTAAGTAAAATCTTTGAATTCATGGTAATTACGCCTTCGGGGATATCTTCGGACTTAATTATATGAGCCCTCTCAAGCTCCCTTTCTAATTCTTTTAAATACTTTTCATCCTCCTTTTTAAACTCCCTGGTAGTCTTTATTAAATCCTTTAACCGCCTTATATCTGAATCAGTAATATAAATCTCCTTATGCGACATACCCACCTCCGTGTGCCCAATCTTTTACAATCTTAGGCCTTTAATTATTCTCTAAATAACCTTCCGTAAACTTAATTATATTATTCATCATCGCCACTGCCTCAACCGGATACCTGCCGACAGCCGATTCAGCAGAAAGCATTACAAAATCAGTTCCGTCAATTATGGCATTAGCAACATCTCCGACTTCAGCGCGCGTAGGCCTCAAGTTTTCAACCATACTCTCGAGCATCTGTGTAGCAGTTATGACAAATTTACCCGCGCGGTTGCACTTTTTAATAATCATCTTCTGGATAATAGGAACCTCGTAAACCGGCAAAGATACCCCCATATCTCCGCGGGCGATCATAATTCCATCAGCCGCTTCGACTATCTGATCAATATTTTTTATTCCCTCCCGGCATTCTATCTTAGCGATAATTTGGCATCGCGAATTAGGTTTGAGGATATATTTTACCTCTAAAATATCTTTTTTACTACGGACAAATGACTGA
>JBAZGD010000027.1:0-9501 GCA_041653055.1 Candidatus Omnitrophota bacterium | reverse complement strand
CAAAACCTGCGCAGGCGATTCGCCTCGATGAGATTTCAAAATATAGCCAATACGGCTATGGAAACTGGACGTTTGGTGAACCTCTTAAAGTCGTAACGCGAACCGATATTATGCCTGCTCTTTATGATGGAACAGCGGTCACTAAAAAAGCAAAACTTTTGAATTTCTTTATCATAACAGATATTCATATAACCGATAAAGAGTCTCCTAACCAGTTGATTTATCTTCAACGCTTGCATCCCAAATTACCGGTTGGCGCTTCGCTATATTCAGGGATTATGTTGTTTACTACCCAGGTTCTGGATGCTGCTGTTCAGACGATAAACGCCCTGCATAAACAAAATCCATTTGATTTCGGAATTTCTCTGGGGGATACCTGCAATAGCACACAGTACAACGAACTAAGGTGGTATATCGATGTTCTTGACGGTAAGGCCATTACCCCAAGCTCCGGTGCTCATATAGGATCCGATACCATAGATTATCAGAAACCTTATCAGGCAGCAGGGCTTGATAAGTCAATTCCCTGGTATCAGACCTTGGGTAATCATGATCATTTCTGGATGGGGTCAATCCCCGTGGACTATAGCCCCAGAAAGGATCTTCGACAGTCCTATATTAGCGATGAAGTATTTGCTACGGCAGATATTCTTGCAAATCCTGCAATGATAAATAATCATGATTATTATATGGGCGTACTTGATGGCTTAACCCCTTATGGTGATATAAAATATGCAGGGCCTGTTGTAGATTTTAAGAGCCCTCCAAAGATTGTAGCTGATTGGAACCGCCGTTCACTTAAGAGGGATGAGTGGATGAAAGAATTCTTTAATACATCAACAAATCCGGTTGGCCACGGTTTCAGCTTGGTTGACGCGGATAAAGGATTTGCCTGTTATAGCTTTGTGCCGAATACAGCTATACCAATCAAGGTTATTGTGCTTGATGACACTCAAAGGGATGACGATGGTTCTTGCGACATACATGGGCATGGTTTCCTTGACCAGGAGCGTTGGGATTGGCTTAAAAAAGAACTTGCCGATGGTGATGCCGCTGGCCAGCTGATGATTATCGCCGCGCACGTACCAATAGGCGTGGAAGTGACCGCGCCTAAATCCGAGATGGGTTGGTGGATTGATCTTAAGAATGCCGTAACCCTGCCGGATCTGATTGCTGAACTTCAAAGTCATCCAAATCTAATCCTATGGGTTTCAGGGCACCGGCATTTAAATACAGTTAAGGCATTTATATCTCCTGATCCGGTTAACGCTCCCGAAAAAGGCTTTTGGCATGTTGAGACTTCATCGTTAAGAGATTTCCCGCAGCAGTTTCGTACTTTCCAGATCTATCTTAACAGCGATAATACAATTTCAATTGTTACCACCAACGTTGATCCGGCAGTTAAAGACGGATCGCTTGCTGCGAAATCACGTTCATATGCAATTGCGGCAGAGCAGATAGTCCAGGCTGATGTATATAATTTTAATCCCACTAATGATCCGACCATAAAACCAATGCCTACCGGTTCATACAATGCAGAGCTTGTGAAGAAATTGAGCCCTGCGATGCAGGCGAAGATGCAAAAGCTTGGCATGGCTTTTGCCGTGGATCCGCTGCCTTCTTGGAATAACACCGCATCTAAAAAAGCCATCGTTGCCTTTGTCGAAGATGTGACTAAACCCGGTTCGCCGGATTTCGTACCGGTTCAGGAGCGTATTGCTACCTTTGATAACGACGGCACACTTTGGGCGGAGCAGCCGGTATATTTTCAGTACTACTTTGCTTTTGAGCGCGTCAAAGCGCTCGCGCCGAGGCATCCGGAGTGGATAACCCAGGAGCCTTTCGCCTCCGTGCTCAAAGGCGACCTGAACTCTGCGCTAGCCGGCGGCGAGCAGGCACTCATGGCAATGTATATAGCTACGCAGTCGGGGATGACCACCGATGAATTTGAAAAATCCGTTAAGGATTGGATCTCTACCGCGAGACATCCTGAAACCAAGCGGTTATATACAGAGATGGTATACCAGCCTATGCTCGAACTGCTTGTTTACTTACGCGCGAACGGATTCAAGACTTATATTGTTTCCGGCGGCAGCGTTGAGTTCATGCGTCCATGGTCGGAGCGGGTCTATGGTATACCACCTGAACAAGTCATTGGAACCAGCAACAAGATGAAGTTTGAACTTCGAAATGGTATGCCGGTGCTCGTGGAGACTTCGGAGTTTAGCTTTATCGATGATAAAGAAGGTAAACCCGTAGATATCGAGTCCTATATTGGCCGTCGACCGATTGCCTCGTTCGGCAATTCCGATGGGGACCTGCAAATGATGCAATGGACCTCCGCCGGTAGCAAAGCCCGTTTTTGTCTTTATATACACCATACCGATGCCCAGCGTGAGTGGGCTTATGACCGTCAGTCGGTCATCGGCCGTTTCGACAAAGCTCTCGACGAAGCCTTGTCCAAAGGTTGGACAATTGTAGATATGAAGAACGACTGGAAGATTATCTACGCGGGTGATAAGCGAAGCTTGTAATCTGCTAAAATCATACCTGTAATAATGCCTGCATGAGAGATACTGTGGTTAAGAGGAAGCCTTCTGTAAGCCTGCCTGCCGGCAGGCAAATGACTTGCTGAAGGCTTTTTGTTGAGGTATAATCGTTTTAATGAAAATAATAAACGAAGCATTAAAATTAAACGAGCTTAAGCAAATGGCTGAAGCTACTTTTGGTGATTTAGTAAAGGCCGTAGTTGATGTAGAGAGAGAAGTTATCGCTGTTGACGCGGAACTTCATTCTGATTTAGAGGCTTTACTGCTTGAGAACGGATCAAAACAGAAGAATCTTTGGGGCGTTAATTTCTACCCGGAAATGCAAGGTGGCGATTTTGTTGGATTTGATTCTATGATTAACATGCGTCCTTCTCAGGGCAATAGGAGCCGCGGCATAGAGGATGAAGAAACGCGCAAGAAAATTATTGCTATAGTCGCCAAAAGGATCAAACATTGAACTATCAACATAAAGATTTAGCTTTAGGCCGCTGGGGCCGGATGTCATTCTTAGAACAAATGGCAAATATCGGCAGCGAGGTTGAGCGGGCGCTTAACTGGCGGATCAAGAAGAATACTGATTATGCTCAAAAAGCATTTGAACGGGCCCTGGAGTTAATTGATCTAACCTTGGATAATCAAAGAAACTATGCGCATTTGAAAGAAATTGCCCGCATGAGAGAAGCAATTGTTGATTATTTCTTTGGGGTAAACCAGTTTATGTCCTCTGAAGGCTCCTGGCGGAGCTATTTCTTGCCCTTTACCTACGCGTCTCGCAGGAATCATTAGCCTCGAGAGCAGCCTCGCGCAATGGGATATCCTAAAAGCAGCCGGAAGGAAAGGCCGCAAAAAGCCTTTAGCCGGCATAATAAAGAAAAACCAACGCCGCTGAAACAAGTGGTATTACGGAATAAACGAAGGGAAGAGCCGGTTGAGATAGTTGTTTTCTGCGCAGGGGCGAGGCAATTGACGATGCAGGGTTATTTCTTTTCCCATTGCAGTCCCTGGATAACTGCTTGAGCAACGTTGTTAAGGTGATCGCCGATTTTTTCAAAGTTGCTAATAATATCAAGGAAGACTACGCCTGAGAGGACGTTGCATTTGCCTTCCTCCAGCCGCCTGGTGTGGCTATTTTTCAGCCTGTCTCGCGTTATATTAATCTGGCATTCCTGTTCGATAATAAATTTGGCTTCATTGGTATCGTTCATCTGAAGGGCCTTGATAGAGCAGTCTATCATTCTGTTGATATCTTCGTACATTCTGTTTAATTCCTCCAGCGCCGCCGGAGAAAAGAAAAGCCTGTTTTCTATTTTTTGCTCTGCAAGGTCGCGCAAGTTCTCCGCGTGGTCTCCTATTCTTTCTACGTCATTTATCGCGTGGATAAGGGCCGGTATCTTTTTTGATTCTTCCTGCCCGAGTTCATTCTGCATTAATTGGACCAGGTATTCGGTTATTGCTTCTCTCAGGGAGTCAACCGCTTCTTCCCGGCGGGTTATTTTCTCCAGAGAGCCTAAGTCGTTATCCAGGAAGCTGTGCATGGAAATACCGACCATTTTCTTGGTTAACCCTAAGGTTCTTACTATTTCTTTTATGGAAGCCTCGATAGCGATAGGGGGCGTAGCCAGGAGATGTTTCTCCAGGTATTTGGGAAGGTATTCTACTTCTTCCTCCTCTTTCCCTTTGACAAACCGGGTAAGCAGTTTTGCAAACAGGGGTATTAAAGGGATAAATATCAAGGTGTTTATAACATTAAAAAGAGTATGGGCATTAGCTATTTCCCTTGTAACATCCGAAGAGGTGAGAGAGACAAGCGCCCTGAAGGGCCCGATAAATGGCAGGAATATCAAAACCCCGGCAGTATTAAAGATTACGTGAGCTATGGCAGCCCTCTTTGCCGCGATGCTAGTGCCGATGGAGGCAATAATAGCTGTAACGCAGGTTCCGATATTGCAGCCTAATATTATCGGCAGGGCGGTATTAAGATTGATCAGGTTTGCTATGGATAGCCCCAAGACCATACCGGTAGTAACAGAGCTGCTTTGAAATATGGCGGTGACAAAAGCGCCTACCATAACTCCCAGAAAAGGGTTGTCGCTGAATTTGACCAGTATCTCGTTAAATCCCGGGGAGTTGCCCAGTGGCCTGACTACGTTAGTCAGGATACTCAATCCGAGAAACAGTATCCCAAAACCAAGAAGGCATTCGCCGATGTTTTTGTATAGCTTACGCTTTGTAACAAGCATCATAATCATGCCTATGCCTATAATCGGCAGGGCATAATCGGTTAGTTTAAAGGCGATTAATTGGGCGGTTATGGTCGTACCGATATTGGCTCCGAATATGACCCCTAATGCCTGGGTTAATGTCATAAGCCCGGCGTTGACAAAACCAACGACCATTACTGTGGTTGCTGAGGAAGATTGTATAAGGCTGGTTATGCCTGCCCCTACTAAAACACCTCTTTTGGGGCCTCCGGTTAGGGAGTGAAGGATTTTGCGAAGCTTCTGGCCGCTGGCTTTGTGCAGGCCTTCGCTCATCTCGTGTATGCCATAAATGAAAAGCCCTAACCCCCCCAATACGCCGAATATTATATCTTTTGTCATTAATTTATCTCCCTGATTACTTTATGCGTCGCGAGCAATTATTATAACACTTTATAGAAGTAAATAAACAAAATTTCTTCAATCGTTTTTATTCTATGTTATAATTGTAATCGATTTATTGGCAAATAGGGTTAACCTTAAAAAGGAGGAAGAATGCAAAAGTTAGATATTAAGGCCTTTGGTTTTGCATTGGGTATCGTCTGGGGAGGATTAATGTTTCTTTTGGGGATACTTGATATATTTTATTTCTGGGGGAATGCCTGGGGAAGGGTTATGTCTATGGTTTATCTAGGGTACCGGCCTACTGTTTTCGGGTGTATTTTCGCGGCTGTCTGGGGTTTTATCTATGCCAGCCTTCTGGGATTTGCCATAGCTTGGGCCTATAATAGATTAGTGGAAGAGAATAAGGCGGAAATAGATAGAAGGATTAAGGATTTGGCGCGGAAGATCTGGGAGAAAAAAGGAAAGCCTGCCGGAAGCGCCAGGGATGACTGGAATGAGGCTGAAAGGATAATACGCGGGAAGTAAGAAAATAGCGGTAGCTGGGGCTGGGGTAGGTGGCTTGCGGTTGTCATTGCCGTCTCCGGGATAGCGCAGGATTTGATAAATGCCTGATTATATCGTCAATTGTTTCTTTCGGGGTGGATGCCCCGGCGGCTATTCCAATGCTTTTAGCATTTTTAACCCACGCGGGCTTTATTTCTTTCTTAGAATTTACCCGCCAGCTATTCTTATTTAATCTTTTTGATATTTCATAGAGCCTTTTAGTATTGGCGCTATTTTTAGAGCCGATTATTATCATGCAGCTGTTGTTTTTTGGCATATTCTTTATTTCCGCCTGTTTTATCTGAGTGGGTTTGCATATGGTATTGAAAAACTTTAAATCCGGGATATATTTTTTAAGTAATTTTACAATCTTAAAAGCATTATTCAGGTTTTGCGTTGATTGCACAACAACCGCGGCCTTTTTTATGCGCTTAATTTTGGCTAAAGGTATGCGATCAGGTTTTTCTATAACCAGTGATTTTTTCTTTAGTTGCCCGGTTATCCCCCGCACCTCATCATGTTTTTTGTCCCCGATCACTATGACCGTATAACCTTTATTTTCCATGTTGTTTACTATTTTGTGGATTTCTTTCACCATAGGGCAGGTAGCATCAACAATTTTATAGCCTAATCTGCGCGCGGACTTAAGGACTATCTTGGGTTCTCCGTGCGCGCGGATAAGCAGGGCCTGGTTCCTGGAAGGTTTTAAGCTGTTGATTTTCTTTATGCCGGATTGGGTTATTTTTTGCACCACCTTTTCATTGTGCACTATGTCTCCCAGCATCACCACCTTTTCTTTTTTCTGGGCAGTTTCTATCGCGATATCTAAAGCCCTTTTTACCCCAAAACAAAAACCCGCGGATTTTGCCAGATTAATCTTCATAAATATATTCTACTGCCAAAATCAGCAAAACCAAACATCTTTTTAGAATTTCCTGTAAAGCGGGAGAAGTAAGTTCATTTGCCCCGGGCGCCAGAAAAAAACTAAACCTTAAGGATCTTTCCTGAGAAATCCTCAAGGGCCTTGCGGTAATTGTGTTTGATTTTTGTGGATGCAAGAATCTTTTTTGATCTATCAATCAAAGATTTTATTTCGTTTTTGGCGTATTGCAGGCTCTTGGATTTTAAGATTATGCCGCGTATCTGTTTAAGCTCCGCCTCTTTCGCGCAACCCATTGTAAGTATTCTCTTCATTATTTTCTTTTCTCTGCCGCCGCAATTATTATATGCATGCCATAATAATATGGTTTTTTTAGCCTCCGCAAGGTCTGTCAGGTTGGATTTGCCTATTTCGGATGATTTAGCGAAGGTGCCTATTATATCGTCTTTAATCTGGAACGCCCTTCCCAGGCACATCCCGTATTGAAGGAGCTTGAGGGTTTGTCTCTTATCCGCCCCTGCCAAGGTTGCCCCCATTGCAAGTGGAGAGGCAAATGTATAGTTCGCGGTTTTATAATCGTAAATCTTGTAGACCTCATTTTTATTAACTTTATCTATTTGTTTTGCGCCCAGGAGAAGTTCCATAAACTCCCCGCTTCCGGTATACAAAGCCGCAAGGATAAGTTTTTTTAGGGCAAGCTCTTTGCGTTTTGGTTCTTCCCTGATAGACAGAAAGGCATCGAGCGCCATGGCATAGATAACATCCCCCGTAACTATAGCCAAATCCTGGCCGTTGAATTTTATACCCTTGTTTTTAGGAATTTTATTCTTTAGTATGACATGCATGGCCGGTTTGCCGCGCCGGATGTCGGATTTATCGATAATATCATCATGGATGAGCATAAAATCATGCAGAAGTTCCAGGGATATGGCGCTTCTGAAAAGCCCCGCGGAGGGTTTTTTGGCAAAACCCAGATACCCTATGCAGAATAATATCGGGCGGACTCTTTTACCCTCCCTTAAGATATACTCTTTGATGCTCCTGAAAAGCAGAGGAGAGAGGCTGTTTAGGCGGTAGGTTTTTTCTATTTCCAGGCTGTATTCTTTTAATTCCCGGTCAACGCGGTTTTTTATTTTCAAAAACATGGAAGTATGTTAGCATATAGAAAATGCCTATGCAAATAAAATATACCCCCGCAAATATAATGCGCGCCTTGAGGCTGCCGTTTCTTGCTGCCAGCTGTTTTCCTTTTATTTTCGGGTCTTTAATCGAGAGAGGGGATTTTAATTTTGCCGGTTTCTTCCTGGGGCTGGTTGCTGTTGCCGCGGCGCATTTAAGCGCCAACCTGGCCAATGACTATTTTGATTCCAGGAGCCTGGCGGATTGGCAGGACAGGAGATTTTTTGGTTTTTTCGGAGGCTCCAAGCTAATACAGGAGGGAATTTTTACTGAATGGTTTTACCTTAGGGCTTCCTTGCTTTTGGCGGCAGTTTCTTTTATTTCCGTTTTAGCCCTGGCGGTTATTTTAAATAACCTTTTGGTGCTTGTTGTTTTTTGTGCTGTTATTGTTTTAAGCTGGCAGTATACGGCTAAGCCGTTGAGTTTCTCTTATAAAGGCCTGGGGGAATTCTTTATTTTTTTATTTTTCGGGCCGGTTACGGTGATGGGAGGCTATTTTATACAAACGGGGATTTTTCCTGATTTAATGAGTTTTTTACTCGGGTTGCCGTTTGGCTTTTTTACCCTGGCTATATTATTAGCGAATGAAATAGCCGATTGCTCTGACGATAAGAAGGTGGGTAAGAAGACCTGTTTGGTGTTATTGGGAGCGGGAAAAGGCTATATCGCGTATTTTTTCGTAATATCTTTAGGGTTTTCTGCTATTCTTCTGGGGTTATATCTTGGGTATCTTGGGTTGTTTTCGGTTTTGTCTGTATTATTGATCCCCCAGGCTGTAAAGGGAGGGTCCATCCTGAAAGATTATTATTCCGACAAGCTTATGCTTCTTGGGTCATCAAGGCTGGTTATTAATCTGCAGGCGCAGGTAAGCATGATATTAATTCTAAGTTTAATAATATGAAAAGAATAATTGTTATCGGAGGAGGCTTCTCCGGCATAGCCTGCGTTAAAAGGCTTTTAACTTACGGCGGCAAGGCCGAGATTGCCCTTATTAACGAAAAACAGGATTTTAATTTTCTTCCGATGCTTCCCGATTGTATCGGCGGCAGGGTGAATCCCGAATATTTAACCTTTAATCTGGCAAATTTAAGCCGCAGGGTTAATTTTATCAAGGAGAGGGTAACCGGCATTGATTTGAAGGAGAAAAGGATTGCCTCTTCCGGCGGGAAAACGTTTAATTATGATTTTCTTTTGGTGGGAAGCGGGACAGAGACCAATTTCTACGGCAATGAAGAGATAAGGAAGGCGGCAATTAAGCTTGATAATACTGACGATGCCAATTCCCTTACCGGGGCGATGGCCCAGGGAAGGGCCGGCTCTTATGTTATATCCGGAGCAGGATATACCGGAGTAGAGGTAGCCGCAAATTTAAGGGCAGCTTTGAATAAGCGGGGCATAAAAGGGAAAATTGTTATTGTCGAGCGGGCTGCTTCAATCTTGGGGCCCCTGCCGCAATGGATGAAAGATTATGTTTTAATAAACCTTAGGAATATGGATATAGAGGTGCTTACCGGCCTTTCGGTCGCCGGGGTTTCCGGCCGGAGGATAGGCTTATCCGGGGGCCAGGTTTTTGACGATGCTGTGCTTATTTGGACGGCGGGGGTTGAGACTTCTGATTACATCCGGGATCTGAATATTGAAAAGAGCCCCCAGGGCAGGATAAAGGTGGATGAATATTTACGTTTTAATGATTCTTGTTTTGCCGCGGGAGATGCCGCGTTTTTCTCTTACAAAAACAGTTACTTAA
>JBAZGD010000026.1:0-9588 GCA_041653055.1 Candidatus Omnitrophota bacterium | reverse complement strand
ACCGACTATGGTTATTACGTCAGCCTGCGATTTCACCAAGGACTTGATATTCGGGTCTTCCTTGGCTTTCATATTCAGCCTGCGCGTCATACTAAAAGCCGCCAATCTTGAATTAACAAGCTTCACTTTGCTCATCCTGAGAAAAAAATCCATATCCTTAGGATTAGACCCGGGCCAGCCCCCTTCTATAAAGTGCACTCCCAGCATATCCAGCTCCTGGGCAATACGCACCTTATCCATAACCGAATAAGAAATACCTTCCCCCTGAGAACCATCACGCAGCGTGGTATCGTATATTTTAACCTGATTCATAGCCGCCTCTCTATTTAGACAAACCAAACTTACTATGCAACGCACGTACCGCCATTTCGGCAAACTTCTTCTGCACAATACATGAAATACTTATATCGGAAGTAGAGATCATCTCTATATTTATCTTGTTCTTAGCTAAGACCTCAAACATCTTGCCTGCCACACCAGGATGGGATTTCATCCCCACGCCCACAATGGAGATACGCGCGATATCGGCATCCTCCAGGATATCCTTAACCCCCACCGCGACCTTAGCCCTATTAATTGTCCTTATCGCTTTTTGGGCATCGTTCTTATTAACGGTAAATGATATATCGGTTTGGCGCAGATGGCTTACATTCTGGACGATCATATCCACGCTTACCCCCTTATCTGCCAGTTCATTAAAGATCTTAGCGGCTATTCCCGGGCGGTCGGGCACATTACACACCGTAATCTTTGCTTCACCCTTATTTAGCGTAATCGCCGAAACAACTACCTCTTCCATCTTCTTAACCTCCTTAATAATCATCGTTCCGGAATCCTTCTTAAAACTTGAACGCACATGTATAGGAACATTGAATTTCTTAGCCACCTCGATAGAGCGTGCCTGCATTACCTGCGCCCCTAAAGAAGCCATCTCCAGCATTTCATCGTAAGTAATCGCCTTAATCTTCTTTGCCAACGGCTCAATCCTGGGGTCTGTAGTATATATTCCTTTTACATCGGTATAGATCTGGCACTCATCAGCCCCTAACTCTTTAGCCAGCGCTACCGCAGTTAAATCCGACCCTCCCCGGCCAAGAGTAGTTATATCCTGGTTTAAATTTACCCCCTGGAAGCCGGCGACAATAACAACCTTGCCCTTATTCAGGGCCTCTTGAATTTTATCGGTATTGATCTTGATAATGCGGGCGCGCGTATGCGCCGCATCCGTTATAATACCTACCTGTGCCCCGGTAAAAGAGATCGCCTCTACGCCCAGTTTATGTACCGCCATTGCCAGGAGGGCTACCGATATCTGCTCTCCAGTAGACAAAAGCATATCCATCTCGCGCTCCGAAGGATTAATATTTATCTGATTAGCAAGCTCGATTAATTCATCGGTAGTATCCCCTAATGCCGAGACAACCACCACAATATTAAAACCTTTATTTTTATAGCCTACAACCCTTCGGGCAACATTCTGCACCCGTTTTACATTTGCCACCGATGAGCCGCCGAATTTCTGAATAATCAGCTTTTTAAGCATTCTCTCTCCCTGAATACAAAACTATTCCGCCTGCTTCATAAAATAACTCATTAGTTCATGCCCTTTATCAAAATAAAGATCGCTCTTCAAGGCCTCCTTCTCGCTGTACTCCAGAAAACCTCTGGCAATTATATTCTGGCCGAATATGCCAAAGGGGACCGGATCTGAGACATGCGTCTTAAGGCCAACCGGAGTGGCATGGTCGGGCAATACCATTATTCTAAAATTGCTCTTGCGCTTGAATTCATTAAGTATCTTCCCTAGAATAAGCTGGTCAAACCTCTCAATAGCCGTGATCTTTTCCCTCAAATCTCCGTTATGCCCTGCTTCATCCGCTGCCTCCAAATGGACAAAAACAAAATCATTATGCCGCAAAGCCTTTAAAGCTGCCTGCGCCTTACCTTCATAGTTGGTATCATAATAACCCGTGGCCCCCGGCACATTAATAACCTTAAGCCCCAGCAGTTTTCCAAGCCCCTTAATCAAATCTACCGCAGAGATTACGCTCCCCTTAATCCCATACTTGTCATAAAAACTTTCCATATTCGGGCGCTTACCCTGCCCCCAGAGCCAGATCATATTCCCCGGATTCTCTTTTAAGTCCAAGCGCACTAAATTAATCTCGTGCTTATCCAAAAGCCTCCTGGATTCATCCATCAAGTGGATAAGGATATCAGCCCCCTCCCCCTTAGGAAAATGCTTTGATATGCTTTTGCCGCTTATGTCGTGCGGAGGCTTACAAGAGACCTTTTCAAGATGATCCTCCGCGCCTCTCTTTACCACCATAAGGTGGCGGTAACTTATTCCCGGATAAAATTCAATCCTGTTTGTCCCTAAGGACTGATCGATAAACTTTATAATTATCTGCGCCTCGCCGGAACTGATATGCCCTGCGCTGTAATCCCGCAAGATATCCCCTGAGGCAGTTATAAGATTGCACCTGAAGGCAACATCATCCTCATCAAGCTCAACCCCTAAATTTGCCGCCTCCAGCGGCCCGCGCCCGGTATAATATTTCTTAGGGTCATACCCAAAGATACTTACCTGGGCTATATCCGAACCAGGGGTAAACCCGGCAGGGACAGTGCGCACCCTCCCAATCCTTCCGTGTTTAGCGATAAAATCCATATTCGGAGTGCGCGCCGCCTCAATAGGCGTACGGCCTTTGAGTTCTTTTACCGGATAATCAGCCATCCCGTCACAAACTAAAACTATATATTTCATTTTATGTTCTCCGGAAATACCCTTTAAATAACCCTGCTTAAGCCGGTTACCATAGCAGCCTTAGTAAAAAATGGCCCCCGGCAATTATTCCCATACACCAGATACGCGGCATATCCTTTTGCCGCCGTTGTATTAGCAACCACTAAATCTGCGCCTGATACCGCAATTTGCTTTTGGGACTCTTTAAACAACCGCAACCTTGAGGCATTCGGTTCAAATTTAAAACCCACCAAGAATATATCCGGCTGAATCTTTTTAAAAATATCAATAATCTTGAGAGTGGGCCTAAGGTTTATTTTCAAGTTCTTTAAACCGGAATTTATCTTCTTGGGGGCAACAACGGCAGGCCGGTAATCAGAGACCGCCGCGCTATGCATAGCCATATCGTATTCTTTAAGCCTTAGCTCCTTTATTAATAAAGACCTGAGATCCTCAAAAAATTTGAAATTTACTACCTTGATCCTGCCGCCTAAAACAACCCTGCCCACTGGGCCCAGCAATAAAGTTACCTTTGCGCCGAGCTTATTAAGTTTCTCTGCGAGTAAAATGCCGGTTTCTCCGCTTGCGATATTACTGATTACCCTGACGCTGTCTATTTTAACCCACGTCGGCCCGGCGGTAATTATAACCTTCTTACCCTTTAAATTAATACCCAATCTCTTTTAAAATTGCCCCTAATTGAGCTTTAACCGTTTGCGGCTCAGCTACGCTTCTTATTGCCCTGTCCGGATCTTTCAAGCCATGTCCGGTTAATATACAGGTTACCCTTGAGACTTTAGGCTTAGCAGAGGCCAAGCCATTAAAAAACCCTTTTTTAGAGAGCTTTATCAGCCCGGCGACGCAAGCAGCTGAAGCAGGCTCCACAAATACGCCGTCATTCCTGGCAAGGGCCTTATAGGCATCGAGGATCTCTTCGTCTGAAACCATATCAATTAACCCGCCGGATTCATCCCTGGCTGCCTCTGCCTGTTTCCAACTGGCAGGATTCCCTATGCGTATAGCAGTAGCGATAGTCTCGGGATTCTTTACGGGATGGCCCCTTACAATCGGGGCAGACCCTTCAGCCTGAAAACCCAGCATCTTAGGGAGTTTTTTAATTTTCCCTTCTTTAAAATATTCCTTATACCCTTTCCAATAAGCAGTTATATTGCCGGCATTGCCTACAGGCATAACCTGAAAATCAGGGGCATCGCCCAAGGTATCACAGATCTCAAAACTGGCTGTCTTTTGGCCTTCGATACGAAATGGATTAAGGGAATTAACCAGGGTTACGGGATATTTTCCCGAAATCTCTTTTACCAAATCCAAGGCATCATCAAAATTTCCCTCCACTGCCAAGACAGTCGCGCCGTGTATAAGCGCCTGGCTTAACTTCCCCATCGCGATAGCGCCTTTTGGAATAAGCACAATACACTTAATGCCTGCAACCGCGGCAAAGGCTGCCGCAGAAGCAGAGGTATTGCCGGTTGAAGCGCAAATTACCGCTTTTGACCCTTCTTCTTTGGCCTTGGATATAGCCATAGTCATTCCTCTGTCCTTGAATGATCCGGTAGGATTCAAACCTTCATATTTCAGATAGACCTCAAAACCCCCGCCCAACATTTTGCTCAAAGAAGAAGAAAGCATTAACGGGGTATTCCCTTCGCTTAAAGTCACTACCGGAGTTTTATCCGTTACCGGAAGATACCTCCTGTACCTATCAATTATTCCGTTCATACCTCTTCCATCCTTATGGCTATTGATTCTTCTTTTATCGCGTCTAGCCGGTTGATCATATTCAAGGCGCGCCTTAAATCCTTCTCTTTTGCTTCATGAATAAGCATAACAATAGGAACAAGCTGGGCCCTGCTTTTTTCTTTTTGCGTAACCGAGGCTATACTAATACCGAATTTAGCCAGCACACCGGATATCTTTGCCAAAACACCCGGTTTATCCAAAGCGGTAAAACGTATATAATAACGGCTGGAAAACTCGTCTATTTTTCGTAGCCTCTTTACTGATTTATCCTGAACAATATTCATCATCGGCCTGAAAAGCCCGGCCTTTATATCTTTAGTTAAATCAACAATATCGGATACCACCGCCGATGCCGCAGATAACTGCCCTGCGCCGGGCCCATAGAAAAGCAGGTCACCGGCTAAATCTCCTTGCACATATATGGCATTGAATACGCTGTCCACGGATGCCAAAAGATGGCCTCGCGGAATAAGCGTTGGGTGTACCCTGACCTCTAAATCCTCACCCTCCCTTTGGGCAATAGCCAATAATTTTATTTCAAAGCCCAATTCTTTGGCGTAATTAACATCTGCTAAAGATATCCTGGATATTCCCTCTATAAAAACATCGCGTATATTAACCAACCTGCCGAAAGATAAATAAGTAAGCAGTATCAGCTTATGCGCAGAATCCATGCCCTCTATATCCAGGGTAGGGTTTTTCTCGGCAAAACCCTTATGTTTTGCCTCTTTTAAAGCCTCGCTGAAAGTACGCTTCTCCTTTGACATAGAAGAGAGTATATAATTAGAGGTTCCGTTCAATATCCCCAGGATGCTGTTAAATTTATTGGCCACCAATCCTTCGCGCAAAGATTTAATGATGGGGATACCTGCCCCTACCGAGGCCTCAAAATATATATTTTTCCCCCTTGAGCCAGCATCCAGGAAAAGTTCTTGTCCGTGCATAGCCAAGAGGGCCTTATTGGCAGTAACGATATTTTTACCCCTCTTAAGGGCCTCCGCTATAAACTCCCGGGCCGGATTTATGCCTCCAATCAACTCAACCATAATATCAATCTGGGGATCTTCAATAATATCTTTCGGGTTGCGCGTAAGCAAACCCTTATCAACGCTTACGCTGCGCTTAGAGGCGATATCCTGGTCGCAAATCTTGCGGATATTTATATCCAAGCCTGTTTTCTCGCTCAAAAGGGCTTTTTTGTCCCTGAGTATCTTTACTACCCCGCAGCCGATATTGCCGAATCCTATTAACCCTATATTAATTTTCTTCATAAATTATTCCTTTTTTTCTTTCTTAAGATAATAATCCACTGTCTCCCCAACAACCTTTTTATGTTTTTCATCAACCGAGAAGAACTCCATATGCGTATCATAAATCATCCCTTTCATTATCTCCATTGAATCCACTACCCTGCCAATGAGCATAATCGGGTTAGGGTCAAAAGGAAGCCTGATCTCTATGGCAAGGTTTGTGCCGGCATCAAATGCCCTATTAGTAGTGAGAAGCATCCCCCCTAAGCTTAAATTCTTAGTCTGGGTTATATCCACATTGTTGATTTCATCAAGAATGCGGTAGGAGACAATAAATCTGCCGTAAGCCCTGGGGTGCTTTCTTCTTTCCATACCAGAATATCCCATCTCCACCTCCGTGGTTTGATAAGTCGGGGCGGACAGATTTGAACTGTCGACCTCTTGAACCCCATTCAAGCGCTCTAGCCAAACTGAGCCACGCCCCGTTACAACTTGGCATTATATTAGCTACTCTTCCTTTTTGTTTCTTGCCATCAAGCCTCTTACCGCTGCCAACGCAGGCTTACCTTTATAGATAACATTATATACTTCTTTAATTATCGGCATATCTACTTTATATTTAAGGCTTAGGCGATAAGCTGATTTTGCAGTGGGTATTCCTTCGGCTATGCCCGGCTGTTTCGAATCAGGCTTATTCATATCCCTTATTATTTTTTCTAAACTTTTCCCCTTCCCCATTTCTTCACCGACAAACCTATTACGGCTGTAAAGGCTGACACAGGTAGTCACCAGATCCCCCAGGCCGCTTATACCGCTGAAGGTTCTTAACTTAGCACCCATTGCCTTGCCTAGCCTGGAGATCTCGGCTAAACCCCTGGCAAGAATAGCTGCCTTAGTATTGGTGCCAAAACCTAATCCATCGCAGGCCCCGCAGGCTATAGCAATAACATTTTTAAGGCTGCCCCCTAATTCTACCCCCAAGACATCGCTATTAGTATATACCCGAAACCTCTCCGTCATAAAAATATCCTGTACGGTTCTCCTTGCCCTTAAATCGCCGGAAGCTGCTACCGCTACCGTAGGGACACCCCGCGCAACTTCACAGGCAATAGTCGGCCCGGATAAAACAGCAAGCTTGACATTGCCCAACTCTTCCCGGATAACCTCAGATATTCTTTTAGAAGTCTTAATCTCAATACCCTTAATAACGCTTAAAAATATTGTATTTTTACCATAGTTTGATTTTTTGAGCCTTTTTAGCACCTCTCGTATATATTGAGAGGGGATCGCCAATACCAAAAGCTTCTTACCTATGGCAGCCTCAACTAAATTATCGGTAATTTTAATCTGCGCGGGAATTTGAATGCCCGGAAGGAATTTCTTATTCTCCCTCATTCTATTCATTTGAGTCACGTTCTGAGAGAAAGCTCCCCATAAGGTAACCGGGTAACCTTTTTTAGAAAGCAATACGGCTAAGGTTGTCCCCCATCCCCCGTCTCCTAAAACAGCAATTTGAGTTTCCTTATTTAAATTCATTATTCCAGCTCTTCTCCTCACGCGTTATGAACTTTATGCCCACATCAAAATTATCATAGCCCCTGGACTGAATCCTCACCACTTTTCCTATGACGCCATTTTGATAAATTAAAGCCCTCTTCTCCAGCTCCTCACACATACCCAATGTCCCTCGGTCAAAAGAAAGCCAGAGGATATCATCGGGGTTAACAGCTTCCCGGATATTGCATAGCATTCCTGCCTCGCTTATATTTGAGGTATAACCCTGAAGAATCTTAGAGAGGGTCTCCTTATTGCAAACCTTATATGCCAAAGGCGCTGCAAAATCAATCCTTGAAAATAGGCGGCGGCCTGAATTATTCTCCGGAATATCCATATTATTTTATAACCAGGTTATTCTTGTTAGTCCTGAGCTTCGCCAAATCCCAGGCATAATCATAAAGATGCAACCCCTTGCTTACCGCAATAATCTCTCCGTCCTCAACCCCTATCTCTTCAGCCATATACTGCTTGACTAATTGGAGCCCGCCGAGATTGGAAGGAAATCCGCCCCAAAGATCCCAGGAACGAAAATAAAGTATGAAATGCAGCCTGCCGTAACGCACCCTTGTGTCGATAATCCTTAAGCACGGCGGATCAACCAGCTTGATATCTGAAGGCATCCCGATCTCCATAGTCGCCTGATTTGTGCCGGGGCCTTTTTCCTTGTAAAGCCTGATCACCTCTTCTACCTGATTAACATAAAGAGGCATCTCGCGGACCATTTCCTTCCCTTCTATGCTCTCCTTTAATTTAACCCGCGGATCTACCAGCCTTTCGCCATAGGTATAATCTTCGGTCTCGGTTTTTGTGCCGGTTAAAAGATATGCTAAGTACCCCTGGATATAATCCATATCCGTTGGCGCCGGTATATTCATTCCCGCGGGGATTATCGGAATAATCTGATGCGCGGGCTTTTTAATCCTGACAGAAACAAAATCAAATTCCAGCCTCTTTTGGCCTTCGTAGCTGCCCTTGGTTATGGTATAGACATGCCCCTGCTCCAGGATTTGACAAAGGCACTGGAACCAGGCATCATCCAAATCAAAGGCATCAATAAAAACCGGCCTGAGAAGCTCTTCTGTCATTATATAACCTATTTAACCTTTGCCCTTGCTGTCTGGGCAAAAAGCTTAAAACTTGTAATCATCTGGGATATCGACATATTCTTGCCTATGTAACCGGCACAACCGTATTCTTTAGATTTTAATATCAAGTCCTCGTCATACCCGAAGCCGGTTATCATAATTACCACTATTGCGGGTTTCAGCTCTTTTATCTTCTTTAAGGCTTCCAGGCCGCTCATGCCGGTTAGCTTTATATCCATAAGCACAACCTCAAAATCCTCTTTGGCTACCATCTCAACAGACTCCTCTCCTGTTGAGGCGGCCTTAACTGAACAGCCCTCTTTCTTAAACAAATCAGTAAAAAGTTCTCTTACCGGAGCCTCATCATCAACTACCAGTATTTTATAATTCACAATAACCTCACTTTTTAATAAAAGGAAATTTTAAGGTAAAAACCGTGCCCTTGCCAACCTGGCTCTCAACCGTTATAGAACCATTATGATTCTTAACAATGTTATAGCAAATTGAAAGGCCCAAGCCGGTGCCTTCCTTTTTGGTAGAGAAAAAAGGCATAAAAAGATTCTTTAGGCCCTCGGGCGTAATCCCGCAACCGGTGTCGCTTATTTCTACCAAAGCCCAATCATCGGATATATTGCCTGTTTTAATGGTGAGTACTCCGCCTTCAGGCATTGCCTGATAGGCATTTATAAATAAGTTCAAGAAGACTTCCTGAAGCTGGGACGAATCACCTTTTATCTTAGGCAGGCCTTTGGCAAAAAACTTCTTTACCTTGATCTCTTTAGCCGGCAGCTTATGGTAACTTAAAAAAGGCAGCACGCTCTTTATTGCCTTGTTTAAATCAAGCGGCTCGGTATTAGGCGGGGTTTTACGGGTGAAACAAAGAAAGCTATCTACTAGCTTACGGATTTGGTCTATCTGGGCACTTATTATTTTCAGGTTTTTTTTAAGTTTTTTTCCCAAAGGTTTAGCCGCTAACATCATATCCGTCCTGCCGGATATTACAAAAAGCGGATTATTAATCTCATGGGTTATGCCGGATACCAGCTGTCCTACGGCCGCCAGTTTTTCGGTCTGAAAAATCTGATACTCTAACTTTCTTTTCTCGGTTATATCCTTAGCCATAAATATATAACCGGCCATGTTTCCATTGGCATCAATAAACCTGGTTACGGTTAAGCTTACCGGAAAAGAC
>JBAZGD010000025.1:0-9863 GCA_041653055.1 Candidatus Omnitrophota bacterium | reverse complement strand
CCCCAGGAAGATCTTGGGATATAAAACAGCGAATCAAGTGGCGCAAGAAAATTTACAAAAAACAGGAAAGAGCTTTAAATTTGTCGCACTTTGAGTTACAATTCACCAGAGAGGTTGGCCAAGCTAAAATCTCTTGATATAAATGCTTATTACGCATATAATTAAACAAATTATCCCAAATGAACAATTTAAATACCAAAAAGATCGACCAAATAATTAAGGCCTATAAAGGCAAGCCCGGGGAGTTGCTGGGGGTTATGGAGGAGGCGCAGAAGATTTCTCCGCGTAATTATCTTTCGCAGGATACCCTTTCCTATATCGCCTATAAGCTTCAACTGCCGGCAGCCCAGATTTACAGCGTAGCCACTTTTTATACCTTCTTCAATTTAAAACCGCAAGGGGATCATTGTATAGTTGTCTGCCGCGGGACTGCCTGCCATACCCGCGGCTCAAAGAATTTATTGCGCTCAATAGCTTTTACCCTGGGGCTTAAGGAAGAGGATTTAAGGGAGAATGAAAAAGTCTTCATTACAACAAAGGATAATAAATTTACCGTAAAGACCGTAGCTTGTTTTGGCCAGTGTGCGCTAGCCCCGGTTATTGATATCGACGGCAAGATTTACAGCCATATGACTGAGGCTAAGATAAGGCGTTTGATAAAGCAGGCCGGAAAGAAGAAGGTTTAATCTATGCGCATAACTACCCTAGAGCAATTAAACAGCATAAAGGAAAGAGGGCTGCGGAAGATAATTCCTTCTTCACCCAGGATTGCTATCGGGATGGACACCTGCGGTATCGGAAACGGGGCTGAGGAGCTTTATAAGGAATTTGTTGCGGTATTATCCAGAAGAAAAATAACGGCGCATCTTGTCAAGACCGGCTGTTTCGGTTTTTGCGCACGGGAGCCTTTGGTAAATATCCGCCTGCCGCATAAGCCCCTGGTTATATTAGAAAAGGTTAAGCTGCAGGACGTGAAGAAAATCATTGATCATATTTTAAGGGAGTCTATTCCCATTGACAGGGCCTTGTGCAAGATAGAGGAGTGGGATCATCTTACCGGGGTAATTTCCTACGGAAAGGGTTTTGAAGGGCTGCCCATTTGGAATGATATTCCGTTTTTTAAATGGCAGAAGAAGATTGTTTTACGTAACTGCGGCATTATTAACCCTGAAGACATAGAGGAATATATAGGCGTAGGCGGCTACCGCGCTTTATATGAGGCTTTAAACAGCAAATCAGCCCAGGAGATCGTTGATGAGGTAAGTTTGTCAAAGCTGCGGGGGCGCGGCGGCGCAGGTTTTCCTACTGGCGTTAAGTGGGGGCTGATGACAAAGGCTAATTCTGATGAAAAATATATAATATGCAATGCCGATGAGGGTGATCCGGGTGCGTATATGAACCGCAATGAAATTGAATCTGATCCACATATGCTCATTGAGGGGATGCTTATCGGGGCTTATGCCATGGGTGCCAATAGCGGGGTCATATATATTCGCGCTGAATATCCTCTTGCTGTTGAAAGGTTAAAGAAGGCGATGCGGCAGGCCAGGGAGCGCGGCATTTTAGGAAATAAAATACTGGGAAGTGATTTTAAATTTGATTTGCAGTTGGTTGAAGGCGCGGGGGCTTTTGTTTGCGGAGAAGAGACTGCGCTTATCCATTCCATTGAAGGTAAGGCAGGCCGCCCCAGGCCGAGGCCTCCTTTCCCCGCGCAAAAGGGGCTGTGGGATAAGCCTACTAATATCAATAATGTTGAGACCTGGTGCAATATTCCGGTAATTATGCATAAAGGGGCTGATTTCTTCTTGCGGACCGGCACAAAAGCAAGCCCAGGGACAAAGGTATTTTCTCTTGTCGGTAAAATAAAGAATACCGGGTTAGTAGAGTTGCCGCTTGGTTCTACCCTTCAAACAATTGTCTATAATATCGGGGAGGGCACGGGTACAAAGCGAAAAGTGAAGGCGCTTCAAACCGGAGGGCCTTCCGGAGGCTGTATACCGGCTGAGCTTTTTAATACTCCCGTGGATTATGAATCGCTTAATGCCTTGGGTGCGATTATGGGATCGGGCGGGATGGTGGTAATGGACGAGGATAATTGCATGGTGGATGTCGCGCGTTATTTTGTTGAGTTTACAAATTCTGAATCCTGCGGAAAATGCACTCCCTGCCGCGAGGGCCTGCACCATATTTTACAGTATTTGGACGGTATTACCAAAGGAAACGCGCGCAAAGGCTATATTGAGGAGCTTAAGTCTTTGGGGTCTTTTATTAAGGATAGTGCTTTATGCGGTTTAGGCCAGACCGGGCCGAATCCGGTTTTAACAACGCTTAAGTATTTCTTGAACGAATACGAATCGCACGTTAAAGATAAGCGTTGCGAGGCAGGCGTATGCGAGAGTTTATTTGTTTCTCCCTGTGAGAACAGTTGCCCCTTGCATATGAATATTTCGGGTTTCTTGGCCTTAGCTAAGGCTAGGAAGCTTAAAGAGGCCCTGGACCTTTGCCTTCGTGATAATCCCCTGCCATCCAGCACGGGAAGAATCTGCCATTTTCATTGTAAATTAAGATGCAGGCGCGAAGATATCGATTCTTCTGTATCGCAAGGCGAGGTACATCGTTATATAGCTGACGCGGTATATGGCGGTAAGGGGGAAGAGGCTGTTTATAAGAAGATCCTTAAAGAGCGCTTTGCATCTACCGGAAAGAAAATTTCCATAATTGGCGCAGGGCCTGCCGGGTTAATGGCTGCTTATTATTTGGCAAGGCTAGGGCATGATCCGGTTGTATATGAAAAGAATGCCCAGGCAGGAGGCATATTGCGCTATGGGATCCCGCAGTATAGGCTTCCCCATTCAATTCTTGGCAAGGAGATAGATTTTATAAGAAGGTGCGGAGCAAGATTTAAATTTAATATATTAGTAGATGCAAAAAAGCTGGACTTAATCGAAAAGCGATCTGATGCTGTTTTTGTATCTACCGGGGCGTACAAAGAGATGGCCCTTAATATACCCGGAGAGGCCCTTAGAGGTGTTTTTTCCGGGGTTGATTTCTTGGAAGATGTCGCGGCCGGGAAGAAACCTAAAATCGGCAGGCAGGTGGTTATTATCGGAGCCGGAAATGTTGCTATTGACGCAGCCCGTAGCGCATGGAGATTGGGCTCTAAGGTCAGCATAGTTTACCGCAGGCAGCGCGATGATATGCCGGCAAATAGCGAAGAGATAGAGCAGGCATATCAAGAAGGGGTAAATTTTGTCTTTTTAGCAAGCCCTAAGGCGATAATCGGCGATAGAAGCGGCAGGGTTAAGGCAGTAGAGGTTGTCCGGATGGCTGCGGGCGACTATGATTCAACCGGAAGGCGCAGGCCAGTCTCTACCGGTGAAACCTATGAAATTCCCTGTGATTCGGTGATGACCGCCATAGGCGAGAAGGTGGACGCGGGTTTCCTGAAAGGGTTTGGAGTTGAGCTGGATAAATACGGAACAGTTATAGTGGATAGGGACACGCTTGGAACTAAACATCCTAAAATTTTTGCCGGAGGCGACCTTGTTACCGGGCCTTCAACAGCCGTAGAGGCTATGAGCTGGGGAAGAAAGTTTGCCGAAAAGATAGACGGTATTTTAATGAAGGATGAGGCTCGTTTTAAGAAGTTATTCCCGGTATTTAAATATAATATGAATATTCCTGTTGAGATAGATAAAGAATCACGTCAGATTATGCCCAAGCTTGCAGTAAGAAAAAGGGCGAATAATTTTCGGGAAGTAAACCTGGGACTTACCCAAAAGCAGGTGCATATTGAAATCAGGCGTTGTCTGCGCTGCGATGTTAAAGAGGCCTCCTGATTAGCAAAGGATTGCGATGAATCAAAAACTTATAAGCGTAAAGATTAACGGCGAGTATTATGATGTTCCCGAGGGTATTACCATACTAAAGGCCTGCCGGGATATAGGGATAGATATCCCTACTTTATGTTATCTTGATGGAATTAATGAGGAGGGCGCTTGTTCAGTATGCCTGGTGGAGGTAAAAGGTGCTAAAACGCTTTTACGTTCCTGTGTTAGCAAGGTCAGTGAGCATATGGAGATCTGCACTAACTCGCAGAGGGTTAGGCATGCCCGCAGGCTTAGCATAGAATTACTTTTAGCAAGCCATCCCGCGGATTGTTTGACTTGCGAGCGTAATCAGAGCTGCCGTTTACGTTTGCTTGCTTACGATATGGGGGTAAAAGATATCCGTTTTGAGAAGAGAAAATCTTTTTCCAGGGATAAGGACCTTACCAGCCCTTCTTTGATAAGAGACCCGGATAAGTGCATACTTTGCGAGAGATGCATAGCGGTTTGCTCCAAAGTCCAGACCGTTAACGCTATTAATCTTTCCGGTAGAGGCAAGCAGACAAGGGTTTCGACATTCTTTGATAACGGTTTGGCAAATTCAAATTGTATAAATTGCGGCCAGTGCCTTCTGGTATGCCCTACCGGGGCAATCGTAGAAAAGGACGGGATTGAAGATGTATGGAAGGTAATCGCAGACAGGAAGAAAACAGTTGTGGTCCAAACCGCTCCGGCAGTAAGGGTAGCCCTTGGGGAAGAATTTGATATGAAAGAAGGTAGCCTGGTAACTGGTAAAATGGTAGCCGCGCTTCGTAAGTTAGGTTTCTCAAAGGTTTTTGATACGCAATTCACTGCAGACCTAACCATTATTGAAGAGGGAAATGAGCTGTTAAGGAGGCTTAAAACAAAAGGAAAGCTTCCGATGATTACCTCTTGTTCTCCGGGATGGATAAGATTTGCCGAGCTTTTTTTTCCTAAGGCCCTGCCTTATATATCTACCTGTAAATCACCTCAACAGATGTTCGGGGCGGTCGCAAAAACATATTACGCCCGGAAAATGAACATTGACCCGCGTGATATCGCGGTTGTTTCAATTATGCCTTGCACTGCTAAAAAGCATGAAGCAAAACGTCCGGAGATGATTAACGCATTTAAATATTGGCAGGGGAATATGAAATTAAATAACAGCGAGGCCTTTCCTGATGTTGATTACGTCCTTACTACCCGTGAAGCAGCCAGGATGATCAAGGAGCTGGGAATCAATTTTAATTTGCTTAAGGAGGAGAGTTTTGATGATCCGCTTGGGGAATCTACGGGTGCGGGTACAATATTCGGGGCCACCGGTGGGGTTATGGAGGCAGCGCTACGCACTGTTTATGAGGTTGTAACCGGAAGCGAAGTCCCTTTTGATAAGTTAAATATAACTCCGGTAAGGGGATTTTCCTATTTACGAAAGGTTGAAATTCCCATAAAGAAGGCAGTCGGAGAATGGAAATTCCTTGAAGGGGTAGTCTTAAAGCTGATGGTCGGACATACAATCGCTAGCGCGCGAAAGATTATGGAGATGCTGGTAAGCGGAGAGCTTAAGGATTATCATTTTATTGAGATTATGACTTGCCCCGGAGGATGTTTAGGGGGAGGCGGGCAGCCGATAAGTAATGACCCGGAATCTGCCAGGGAAAGGCGCAAGGAAGCTGTTTACAGGGAGGACGAGAGTTTGCCTTACAGAAAATCACATGATAACCCTTCGATAAAAGCAATTTACAAGGAGTTTTTTACTGACGGGCCCTGCTCGCAGCTAAGTCATGAATTATTGCATACCCATTATAATAATTTAGGCATAAAGGGTATAAAAGATTAAAAGAGAGGAGAGTGTTATGAGTAGATTAAATGCAGGGGTATTAATTTCTCTAGCGCTGTTTTTCTGTTTAGGGGCTGCCCCGGTTAACAACCCAGAGACCCTGGATATAAATCAAGACGGCAAGCCGGATGTCTTTTATCACCATGACGGAGAAAATATAAACAGGATTCATGCGGATACCAATTTCGACGGAACTGATGATGTTGTAGTGCATGTTGAAGAGGGTAAATTCAAGAAGGCCCACATTGATGCCGACCATGACGGAGAGCACGAGACCAAGATTGATAATGAGGCGCAATTTAGGCATTGGGTTAATGAAAACCGGCCTGACTTTAATGATTCCTTAAATTGGGATGATTATTCGCGTAAAATCTCTAATGTCTTCTGGAAGCCCGGAGAGCATAATTAGCCTTTTACCACTGTCCTGTGGGTCTTCTTAGTCGCCATTATAACTTTAATTTTCAGGCAGAGCGTTATGGAGTGGTTATAACATTATTTTCCGCTAAATAATCATATGAATGATACAATTTTAATCGTAGAAGACGAAAAAGATATAGCTAAAATGGTCGATTATAACCTTAAAAAAGAAGGTTATAAGACGATTATTGCTAATGATGGGGAGGATGCCCTTGATGCGGCAATTACAAAATTGCCCGACCTTATCCTTTTGGATTTGATGCTTCCGGGTTTAAGCGGGCTGGATGTGTGTAAAGAGATTAAGGCCGAAAGAAAGACTGCCTCTATTCCAGTAATTATGCTTACGGCAAAATCGCAGGAATCGGATAAGATAGTCGGGCTTGAATTAGGAGCTGACGATTACGTAACTAAGCCATTTAGCCCCAGGGAGCTTATTGCGCGCATTAAAGCAGTACTTCGCCGCGGTAAAGAAAAAGAAAAATTGCCCGAGGTCCTTAAAATCGGAGGGCTTTCTCTTGATTTCTCAAAAATAGAAGTTACCGTGAAAGATAAGCCGGCGATTCTTACGTCCAAAGAATTTGAATTATTAAAAACTTTGATTAAGGCTAAGGGAAGGGTATTATCCCGGGATTATCTTTTAGATAATATCTGGGGGCTTGACCACGCCATAGAAATACAGACCCGCACTGTGGATGTCCATATCAGGACTTTGCGCAAGAAATTAAGGGGTGAGGCAAAGCGTATTGTTACTGTCAAGAATTACGGGTACAGGTTTGAGTATGAAGATTAAAAGCCTCAAGGTAAAATTAATTCTTTCCTATTCAATAATAGCCGTACTCTCTTTCGGTATCTTAGGTTCGCTTTTGTACAAAAATACAAAGGAAAATTCGCTGCGGGAGCTTAAGCTGTCTTTGATCAATCAGGCAAGGTTAGTTGAGGCCCAGCTTAAGCCGGCTATTGTAGGCCAGATGGATCCTTTAATCTTGGAGAAACTGGCTCAAGACTTAAGTTCGCGGATAAATTTACGTTTAACCGTGATTGAGGATAACGGGAACGTATTGTTTGATTCTGAAAAGTCCCTTTTGGAAACGGAGGAAATGGATAATCACGCTAACCGTCCCGAAGTAAGTTTAGCTTTGGAGGGAGCAGTCGGTGAAGAAACAAGATTTTCCGATACTTTAAGGATCGATATGCTTTATGTTGCTCTTCCGGTTAAGGTAGGGGATAATACTGTTGCGGTTGTAAGGCTGGCAATGCCGCTTACCAGCATAGAAACAATGCTTTATGCTATAAGAAGGGATATAGTTTTAACTATCGTCCTGGTATTAGTTTTGACGTTTGTTTTGGGGATAGTCTTTACTTCAAGTATAGTGAAGCCGTTGAATAAGATCATTAATATTTCCAAAAAGTTTTCCGCCGGAGATTTTTCGCACAGGGTTTATTATGAAGCTAACGATGAGATAGGGGAGCTGGCTAGAACGTTAAACAAGATGGCTAAAGATATAGAGGATAAGATAGCAAGTGTAAGCAGTCAAAGCCAGCAGTTGACAGCAATCTTTAACAGCATGATAGAAGGGGTTATCGTTACTGATAAGTCAGGGGTTATTGTATCTATTAACCAGGCTGTTGAAGATATCTTCAAGGTAAGCCGGCAGGAAGTAGAAGGAAAATTATTTCTTGAGGCTGTCCGTAATAATGAGATTTACGAGGTAATCCAGAATATACTTGGGAAGGGGAGGTTTTTCTCAAAAGAGATAACCCTGCATTTACCTGTGCAGAGAGTATTTGAAGTTAATGCTACGCCTATTTTTAAGGATGCTTCTGTAAGCGGTGCTTTAGTAGTTATACATGACATAACCGAGATGCGCAGGCTTGAGACGGTGCGCCGGGATTTTGTAGCCAATGTTTCGCATGAGTTAAAAACTCCGCTTACTTCAATTAAGGGATTTATCGAAACTCTTCTTGAAGGCGCTCTGGAGGATAAAGAAAATAACCGTAATTTCCTGGAAATAATCCAAAGCCATGCGATCCGGCTGGATGCTTTGGTGAATGATCTGCTATCTCTATCTCACCTTGAATCTAGGGAAATAAGGGTTGAGAAAACCGCTTTCGATTTAAATGCTCAAGTCGAAGAGGTATTAAGGGGGTTCAAATCACAGTTAAGGGCTAAAGGCATTGAGGTTGAGAATGTTATACTTAAGAACCTGATGGTTAGTGCTGATAAAGATAGAATTCATCAGGTATTGGTTAATTTAATCGATAATGCGATTAAGTTTAATAAAGAAAAGGGATTTATTAAGATACAATCCGAATCAGTAAGCGGGAATATAAAGGTTATTGTTGAAGATTCCGGAATGGGTATTCCTACCAAAGATCTGCCGCGTATTTTTGAAAGGTTCTACCGGGTTGATAAAGCACGCTCGCGTGAACTTGGCGGGACCGGTTTAGGGTTGTCTATAGTAAAGCATATTATCGAGCTGCATAAGGGGGCCGTCGGTGTAGAAAGCGCCGAAGGTTTAGGCTGCAAATTCTGGTTTACCCTCCCTAAATAAAGGGGACGGTCCTATTTTTCCTGAATAAGTTTAAGGCTAAGGAAAATAGGACCGTCCCCTTTATTTCCAGGGTAGCAAAACACCCCTATTTTATTTTACTTAGAATTTACTCCTTCTTGAAGCGGATTTAACCTCCCTGTTTTATACTCTCCTTGCAATGAAAGAAATATACAAAATACTAAGTTCCCTATACGAAGTTATTAAGAAAGCCTTGAGGGAAGAGCTTTCTATGATGGATAGTTTTTATAACCAGTACACCTAACCTTTCAGGAGGAGGAAGGCATGGAGAAGACAAGAATACTTGTAGTAGAAGATGATAAGGATATTAACGGCCTTATTGCTTACAACTTGCGTAAGAACGGTTATTCAGTTGAGCAGGTGTTTGATGGAGATGAGGCGAAGGAAAAACTGGATTCTGAATTTTTTCCTATTGTCATCCTTGATATTATGCTTCCCGGGATTGACGGCTTCGATATCTGCCGGGATATAAAGGAAAGTATCACAGGGCATAAGTCATATGTGATTATGGTTTCTGCCAAAGGTTCTGAGCAGGATAAGCTTTATGCGCATATATTAGGCGCGGACTGCTATATCGCAAAACCATTTTTTGTTAAGGATTTAATTTCCGTGATTGATGAAATAAGCGCGCTTTCCAGAAAGAATTACACCGTTGCGCTATAGGATTATTTTACACGGATTTTACATGTTCTGAAAGCGGATTTAATTGGGTTGTTTTATTATTGTATTGTTAAACAAATGCGCAAAACGCGCAAGCAAAAAAAAGGAGGGAAGCAAAATGAAGAAGCTCGTATCAGCAGCAGCAATAGGCTTAAGCTTATGCCTATCGGGAGTAGGAGTTTCGTATGCGGGTGAGATCGACCTATTGTTAGAGAAGTTAGTTGATAAAGGTGTTTTATCCGGAGCAGAGGCGCAGCAGGTTAAGTATGAAACACAGGAGCAGGTAAAAAAAGAGATTGCTACAGGAAAGTCAGAATCATTGCCCAAATGGCTACAGAATATAAAGTTGAAGGGTGATTTACGTTTAAGGTATCAGTATAAGCATGAAAAAGCAACAAACGATTATAACAAAGATACACATCTTGGCCGAGTGAGGGCAAGGCTTGGGCTTGAAAGTAGAATTAATGAAAAGATCCTTGCAGGAATCGGTGTTGCGACTAACAGCGGAGGAGACCCCAGGTCAACCAA
>JBAZGD010000024.1:0-12707 GCA_041653055.1 Candidatus Omnitrophota bacterium | reverse complement strand
ACTTCAAGAACGAAAGGAGCCTTAACCTTTGGATATTCGGCCTTATCAGGCACATAAATCTAAGGCCAATTCAACAACCTAAGAAGATACTTCAATGCGAAAGTGCGAAATAATCCTTGCGCTACTTTTTAAGGTTTTTCCTTGACTTAACCCTATATTTGTGATAGATTTACTAAAGTTAAGCAGTGTAAATACAAGGAGGTGGAGGATGAGTAGTTGGCAAGTAGTTTTATTGGAACCAGCCAGGACAGTGCTTGCGCAAATTGGCCAGTTTCTGGTAAACATTTTGTTGGTTATTGTTATCCTTATCATCGGATGGCTCATCTCTAAGCTTATCAAGGTTGTTGTTACTAAGGGCTTAAGGATAATTAAGCTGGATGAACTTTCAGACCGAATTGAGCTGGAGACTATGCTGGAGAAAGGCGGTATAAGCTATTCTCTTTCAGAGCTGATCGGCTTGGCATGCTATTGGCTGGCTATTTTAGTGACATTTATGGTTGCTATAAACGCAGTAGGTTTAACTATTGCCGCAGATCTGTTAAATAGAGTAGTGCTTTATGTACCTAACGTTATCGCTGCGGTATTCATTTTGATTTTAGGTATGTTTGCGGCCACTATCTTGAAGAATATAGTTGTTACCGCTGCTAATAATTCTGGTGTTTCCCAGGGTAAGCTCCTGGGTAAGATTGCAGAGATTGTTATTATTGCCTTTGCTGTCTTTGTGGGGTTGGAACAGTTAAAAATAGGTATTCGTATAACCCAGCTTACTATAAGTATAGCCTTAGGAAGCATAGGGCTTGGTTTGGCGATTGCTTTTGGTTTGGGCTGTAAAGATATAGTAGGGAGAATAGTTGCGGATTTCTTAGACAAAATTAACAAGAAATAAAAGGTAATTTTATTCAGCAGTAAAAATACGCCCAAGATTTCTCTTGGGCGTATTTTTTAGGGCAGGAAAGACGAAGGCTATGACGCTTGCGCAGTTAAAAGGAAACACTAAGGCTAAGATTTTAGATATTGCCGGAGGAAAGGCCCTTACCGGCAGGCTGATGAATATGGGGATATATAAGGGCAAGGAGTTATTAAAGCTAAGCCATATCGGCTTGAGGGGGCCGGTAGTTGTAAAGTCCGGAAGGACCATATTGGCCTTAGGCCATGGTGTAGCCGAGAAGATTATAGTAGAGGCGTAAATGGTAAAGAAGATTTATTTAGTAGGAAACCCGAATGTAGGCAAGAGCGTGGTTTTTTCCCGCCTTACCGGCGTACATGTCATTTCTTCTAATTATCCCGGCTCAACCGTGGGTTTTACCGAAGGGTTTCTGCAGTTGGGCGATAACAAGGTAGAGGTGGTGGACCTGCCCGGGCTCTACTCGCTGGATCCTTCTTCAGGGGCGGAAAAAGTAGCGGTATTGTTATTAAATGAGCATCCTAAAGATGAAATCCTGGTTATTAATATAATAGATTCAACAAATTTAGAGAGAAATCTCCTTTTAACCTTGCAGCTTATTGAGGGAGGTTATCCGGTAGTTGCCTGTTTAAATATGTGCGATGATGCCGGGCATAGGGGGGTAAGTATTGATTATGGCAAGCTAGAAAAGCTTTTAAATATACCTGTTATTCCTACCTGTGCGGTAACGGGCGTTGGAATAAAACTATTGATTGAGCGGCTTAAGAATACCAGGCCTCAATTACGCCCTGAGCCTACTCATGAAGAACGCTGGAAAGAGATAGGATTGATTATAGAACAAGTACAGCGTTTGGAGCATAGGCATCATACCTTAAGGGAACTATTGGAAGATGCCTCTGTAAGGCCGGTAACGGGAGTGTTGATGGCAGGGGTAGTGCTCTATCTTTCTTTCAAGATAGTTCGTTTTATAGGAGAAATAATTATAGAGAAGGTTACGGATCCGATTTTCTTCAATCTTTATCAGCCTTTTCTTGAAAGGCTGGTTTTGGGTTGGCAGGAGAGTAGTTTTGCCTTTCATCTTTTGATAGGAGGCTTAATTAACGGTAAGATTGATTTTAAGCAGTCCTTAGGGATATTAACTACAGCTCCGTATATTGAGTTTGGGATGGTTTTACCTTACGTTTTTTCTTTCTATCTAATTCTGAGCCTCCTTGAAGATATAGGGTATTTGCCGCGCCTGGCAATTCTTCTGGATAATATTCTGCATCGCTTAGGGCTTCACGGGTATGCGGTCATCCCCTTGATGCTTGGTTTCGGGTGTAATGTGCCCGGGATATTATCTACCCGGGTTTTGGAATCTAAACGAGAGAGGTTTATCGCCTCCACATTGATTTCAATCGGTATACCCTGTGTTCCTCTGCAGGCGATGATATTCGGTTTATTGGGTAAATTCGGAGGGTTATATGTTGTTGGCGTTTATCTGTGTTTATTCCTGTTAATTATAATATTGGGGTTGATATTAAATCGGTTTATAAAAGGCTACAGCCCGGAATTCATACTTGAAATACCTCCGTATAGGTTTCCGCCCGTAACAATATTACTTAAAAAGCTCTATTTTCGCGTAAAGGGGTTCATTGTTGAGGCAGTGCCTATTGTTCTCTTGGGGGTATTGTTCATAAATATTCTTTTGTATTTTGATATATTTGACCTGCTAACCGGTTTCTTTTCTCCGATTATAACCGGCCTCTTTGGCCTGCCCAAAGAGGCGGTAGTCTCCCTGGCTGTGGGTTTTTTAAGGAAAGATGTGGCCATCGGGATGCTTATGCCGCTTGGGCTTACGGCTAAACAATTATTCATCGCGGCAACCTTGCTGGCAGTTTCATTCCCTTGCGTAGCTACCTTCTTTGTGCTGTGGAAAGAGCTGGGGGTTAAATACCTATTAAAGGCAACATTGATTATGTTAACTGTAAGTATTATTGTGGGCAGCCTGTTAAACTTCCTAGTTTTACCTCCGTCCTTAATATTCCCCAGGTAGCGTGGGGATAGATATTTTCTTAAACCAGCTTTTGCCTTTGAAGGTTATGGGGTTTTTGTAATTAGCCTGAGCATAATGAAATTGCGTAAAGGCTCAGGCTAAGATATAATATAAAAACAGAGGAGTATGCGGATGGAAGGTGGGGTGGCTAATAATATTAAGATAAAGAGCGATATGAAAAAGGCCTTTGGCGTAATTATTTTGTTTGGTTTAGTCAGCCTTTTCGGTGACCTTGCTTATGAAGGTGCTCGTAGTGTTAACGGGCCCTATTTAAGGCTTTTGGCGGTAAATGCAGCTACCCTTGGCTTAATCTCAGGCTTGGGAGAGCTCTTAGGCTATGCCTTGCGCTTATTATCCGGGTATATAGCGGATAAAACTAAATCTTACTGGTTTCTTACCTTTTTAGGATATGGAATGTTAGTGAGCGTACCCTTACTTTCCCTGGCGGGAGTTTGGCAGGTTGCCGCCGTATTAATAATAATGGAAAGGATCGGTAAGGCAATACGCAGCCCTGCAAGGGATACAATACTTTCACAGGCGAGTTCGCAGGTAGGTACGGGGTTTGGATTTGGTTTGCATGAAGCAATGGACCAGGTTGGGGCTATCATCGGGCCGCTTATTTTCAGTATTTTTTTCCTGACCGCAGGCAAGAATCCGGGTATATACGAATATCAAAATGGGTATGCTTTTTTATGGATACCGTTTTTACTGGTTATGTTTTGTTTATTTATCACGTATCGCAAGGTTCCCAAGCCGCAGGTTTTGGAAATTGAAAAGAAGGGGCTGGTTTCAGATAGGTTATCGAAGATATTCTGGTTATATAATCTTTTTGCATTCTTCGCTACGGCAGGCTTCTGTAGTTTTATCTTGGTAGCATACCATTTTAAGCTGACAGGGTTTTTATCTGACGCCCAAATTCCCTTATTTTATGCCCTGGCAATGGGGGTGGATGCGGTGGCAGCCCTCGTAATCGGTAAGGCATATGATATTTTGAAAGATAAATCCAGAAATTTGCACTCCGGATTAAATTTGCTGATTTTGATTCCTTTTCTATCGATTTTAATGCTGTTTTTTATTTTTTCCAGCAGCCTATTATTTATAATTGCCGGATTGATCCTTTGGGGGATAGTAATGGGAATACAGGAGACGATCATGCGTTCGGCAATAGCTGATACCACTTCTTTAAAAAAGCGCGGTACAGGTTACGGAATTTTTAATACTACTTATGGGATTGCTATTTTCTCGGGAAGTTTCTTATTCGGCTTGCTTTATGACCGGGCGTTGTACCTTGTATTTATAGGGGCTTTTATTCTAGAGGCAGCAGCCTTAACTGTATTTATATTTATGAGAAAAGAGATATTGGCAAAATGAGGCTATTTCTATGGTGATTGAGAATTTATTATTTTGGATAGCTATTCTGGCGTTAATAAGCGTTATTTCCACCAAGCTTTCCGATAAGTTTGCCGTACCGGTTTTGCTCATTTTTCTTGCCATCGGCATGCTCGCCGGTTCTGAGGGGCTAGGGAGGGTGTATTTTAACGAACCCTGGTTGGCTAAAACAATCGGGGTAATAGCGCTGGTCTTTATTATCTTCTCAGGAGGCATTGATACAAAATGGAAGGAGATCCAGCCGGTACTACTTCCGGGGATTCTTTTATCTACTTTAGGGGTGCTTTTAACGGCGATTATTGTCGGAAGTTTTGCCGTATTTATCCTTAAATATACTTTTATCGAGGGTTTACTTTTGGGTTCAATTGTTTCATCTACCGATGCGGCGGCAGTTTTTAGCATATTGAGGTCTAAGCGGATTAGCCTGAAAAACCCCCTGAAGCCTTTGCTTGAGCTTGAATCCGGGAGCAATGACCCTATGGCTGTTTTTCTGACTTTGACCTTTATCAATATACTTACATTGAAGGATTATAATACCTATCTTTTAATTCCCAGATTTATCTTGAATATGGCAGGAGGAGCCCTAATTGGGTATTTGATGGCCAGGTTTATTGTTTTGATTATCAATAAGTTAAAGCTTGAATTTGACGGATTGTATCCCGTACTAACCGTTTCGTTTGTTTTGCTTACCTATTCTTTTGCCTCGATCCTGAAATGTAATGGTTTTATGGCAGTTTATATTACCGGTTTAATAATGGGAAAACAAATTTTTATAAATAAAACAATGATTATGAGGTTTCACGATGGCCTTGCCTGGCTTATGCAAATTACAATGTTCTTGGTTTTAGGCTTGCTTGTTTTTCCCTCGCGCATTTTGCCGATTACCTTGATTGGCCTTTTACTGGTAGCTGTGCTCATGTTTATTGCCAGGCCGGTAAGCGTATTTATTTCCCTTTTGCCTTTTAAGATGAGCGCCAGAAAGAAGACAATGGTAGCCTGGGTTGGGCTTAGGGGCGCAGCCCCGATTATCCTGGCTACTTTTCCTCTTTTAGCAGGCGTAAATCAGGCTGAGTCCATATTCAACATTGTTTTCTTTGTGGTTGTTGTTTCTGTTTTGATACAGGGCGCTTCAATTCCTCTGTTTTCAAAGATGCTGAAGGTTGACGCGCCCTTGGCGAGAAAGCAGCGCTACCCTATTGAATTTGAGAGAAGGGAAGGAATAGACGCCGAATTGCACGATGTTATTGTCCCCTATGGCTCTGCGTCAGTGGGCAGGCGGATAGCGGATCTGGGGATCCCTGAAAAATGCCTCATTATGCTTATTTTGCGCGATGATAAGTTTATTATTCCTGCCGGGCCGACTGTAATTGACGGCGGCGATGTCCTGCAGGTGCTTGCCAATGAGCAAGACCTCGCTGTTTTAAATAGGATTCTATTGCCCCTTAAGAGTTGATTAATTGTAATAAAAAACTTTTTATAATAACTTCCGGACTTGAAACTTATGAAAAATAAAGTACTTGCGAATAAGAAAATTTTCATACGTATTTTCGGACGACCCTTGGCCTATTTATCGTAATGCCATGTTCGAGCTTGCCGTGGCGGTGGTAGGGGAGTAACAGACAAACAAAATGGAGGTTAGAATGAATATATTAGAAAGCATTCCCTATAATGACGACAAGATGGGCAATCGCAAGTTGGTTGATGAAAAGCACCTTCTTGTCATGCAAATAGCGTTGAAGCCCGGCCAAATAGTGCCTCAGCATAACGCTAATTCAAATGTTCATTTGTTGGTTATGAGAAGCGCGTTAACGGTAAGTCTAAACGGTGTCGATCATCAGGTTAAAGAAGGAGATTTATTACCGGTTGCCTACCAGACGGCGATGATAATCAAAAATACCGGCAGTGATGATGCCACGTTTTTGGTGTTTAAAACGCCAAATCCAAGCGAGATGGCAAAGGAGCGTGCGCTATGATGCCGGTTGGTCCTTTGATGATTGAACATAGGCTTATTGAGAGGATGATCGTTCTTATGGCTAAGGAAGTCCGTAAGATCAAAGAAAGTAACGCCGCCGACCCAGAATTTATCACTATCGCCGTTGATTTCATACGGATATATGCGGATAAACTGCACCATGGCAAAGAGGAAGATATACTTTTCCGTGATTTATCTAAGAAGGCATTATCCACAGAGCATAAGAAGACGATGGATGAGCTTGTCAAGGAGCACGTGCTGGGTAGAAAAAACACAAAAGACCTTTTTGAGGCGCGCAATAAATATGTGCGAGGAGAAAAAGAATCTTTACAGGAAATAGTTAAAAATATGGAAATCCTTGCGCAGTTTTACCCTAAGCATATTGAGAAAGAGGACAAACATTTCTTCCTTCCGGTGATGAGTTATTTCAGCGAGGAAGAACAGTCCGCAATGCTTAATGAATTTTATGAATTTGACCGCAAGTTTATTCATTTGAAATATAACGATATTGTTTCCGGGCTTGACGGCATAAAAAAGGAGATGAAAATATGAAAATAGGAATTATTATTTCAAGCAATGACGCTGAGACTTGCTGGAATGCTTTAAGATATGGTAATTTTGCTCTGGGGCAAAATGATGAAGTAAGAGTTTTTTTCATGGGCAAGGGCGTTGAGTATCAGAATATCGGCACGGATAAGTTCAATACTGCTGAGCAGGCTGAAGAATTTATGCAATCCGGCGGCAAGATCTATGCCTGCGGAAGCTGTATTAAAAGCAGGGAGCAGGAAGGAACCGAAATGTGCCCGATCTCGACCATGAAGGATATGTATGATATTGTGAGAGAAAGCGATAGGGTAGTAACTTTTTAAGCTTATAACTTCCGGCCTTGAAACTTATGAAAAATAAAGTACTTGCGAATAAGAAAATCTTCATACGTACCTTCGGGTGCCAGATGAATGTGAGGGATTCACAGGTAATATCCGGATTATTGGTTAAGGATGGTTTTGAACTAACTGATGATTACCTCACTGCCCAGGTAATCTTACTTAATACTTGTTCAGTCCGTCAGCATGCAGAGGAAAGGGTTTTTTCTTTAATCGGCGAGTATATGCGCAGGCGGGATCAATCCCCGAGCCCTAACCGGGAAGTTCCTCTAATCGGTATCCTTGGATGCATGGCTAAGAATTATGCTCAGGGAATATTTGAAAGGGCTCCGCTTGTTGATTTTGCCGTAGGGCCGGATGATATAGATAAGGTGCCTGCAATAATTAAGAGGCTGATTTTAGATAAGGAGGATGTAACTGCCTTAAATGGCAGCCATCTTTTTTCCAGAAAGATATGGGAGGTGGATGGAGGGCAAAGGCCGGAAGAGGTTTACCATACAAATTTTCATGGGGCTGATAAATGTGCGTATATCGTCATTTCGGAAGGCTGTTCTAATTTTTGTTCTTACTGTATTGTCCCGCATGTGCGGGGAAGATTGCGCCATCGCCGCTATAAGGATATTTTAATGGAAATTGAAGAGGCTATTGCCCTTGGGATAAGCTCTGTCTTGCTTTTGGGGCAGAATGTCAACGCCTATAAGGACGGCGAGATAAATTTTATAAAGTTGCTTACCCTTGTAGATAAGCTTAATGGGTTAAGCGACTTTACTTTCATGACCTCTCATCCTAAGGATGCAAGCGTGGATTTATTTAAGGCTATGGCTACCCTTAAGAAACTCAAAAAGGACCTGCATCTTCCGCTTCAGTCGGGATCTGATAAAATACTTAAATTGATGAAGCGTGGGTATAACAAAAAAATGTATTTGGAGTTAGCGCAAAATTATCGTAGAATTGTAAGAGGGGGGAGGCTTTCTACGGATATTATCGTAGGCTTCCCTACCGAGACCAGTGCTGATTTTAAAGAAACCTTTGATTTTTTTAAAATGATAAAATTTGATTCGGCTTTTATATTTAAATACTCTCCCAGGCCTAATACGGCGGCATTTAATATGCCGGATGATGTTTTAAAAGAAGAAAAAGAAAGGAGGCATGCCTTGATGCTTAACCTGCAAAAAAGTATTTTAGCTGCCGCATGTTTTATCTTTTTCTTTTTTTCCCACGCCTATGCGCTGAATATCGACAGGGTTAAGGTTTATTATTTAACCCAGGATTATAAGGGGGCTATCCAAGAGGGGAACAGGCTTATTGCAGAAGATAGGTATTCTTCAGAGCTTTATTATTTTCTCGGGTTAAGTTACCTTAAGGAGGGCCAATATATAAGGGCAGCGGAAAGCTTTAAGGTCGTTATAAATAACCTCAAAGAAAGCAGGCTTAAGGAAGAAGCCAGAATAGGGTTGGCGGATACTTATTTGTTAAGGGGTGATTATAATAACGCCAAGAACATATACAATGAGCTGCTTGCAGCCAATCCCAGCACTAAATTTAAAGACCAGATTCAGCAGCGCCTAACGGGTATTGAGTCCGGGAATGAAGGGGCATATTCTGTGCAGGTGGGTTCTTTCGCAAATATTGATAACGCAAGAAATTTGGTTAAAAAGCTTAACAGCAGCGGTTACCCTGCTTATTTTGAGGAACGCACACAAGTAAGCCGCAAGAGCTATAGAGTTAGGGTCGGTAAATTAAACACCCGCCGGGAGGCAGAGGAGTTAGCTAATAGGCTTTCAAGAGAGGGCCATCCTACTAAGATCTTTCCGGAATGACACTTCCTCTTATCGCAAAGAAAAGAATTATCTTTATTTTGGGCCCTACTGCAATAGGTAAATCCGAGGTTGCCTTCCATCTTGCCAGGAAACTGAAAGGAGAGGTTGTCTCCTGTGATTCCATGCAGGTTTACAAAGGAATGCCTATAATTACCTCCAGGCCGCCCAGAATTTTCATGAAAAAGGTTAAGCATCATTTGGTAGGCATGGTAGCTTTAAATAATACTTACGATGCGTCTTCTTTCCGCAGAGATGCGCTTAAAAAAATCGATGAGATTATTCATAAAGGCAAGGTGCCTATAGTCGCGGGGGGGAGCGGCCTATATGCCTCTATTTTGATTAACGGTATATTTGATGATGGGGTTGAGGATACCGTTATCAGGAACAATCTTTATAAAATAGCCGATAATAAGGGATGCCTTTATCTGCATAAGCGCCTTAAGAGGGCTGATCCAAAGGCAGCAGACAAGATCCATCCAAATGACCTAAAGAGGGTTGTGCGCGCCCTGGAGGTTTTTAAGGTTACGGGAAAACCGATATCTCTTTTACAGAAAGGCAGGCGGGGATTGAAAGGCGAATATGATATGAATATCTTTTGTTTAGATATGCCCAGGGAGGAGCTTTATAAAAGAATAGACAGGCGAGTCGAAGAAATGTTTAGTAAGGGTTTAGTAAATGAGGTAAGGGCTTTATTGAAAAAGCGCCCCAGCAAAACAGCATTTTTTGCTATAGGGATAAAGGAAATAAACGGCTACCTAAAAGGGTTTTACGGCAAGGAGGAAGCCAAAGAGATGATCAGGATGAATACCCGCAGATATGCCAAAAGGCAGCTGTCTTGGTTTAGGAAAGATAGAGATGCGGTTTGGATTAACCTTAGGGGTAAGGATACGGCCCTGGAAGTATCGAGGAATATATGGAAAAAGCTCTGTTAGTTACCATAGATTTTAAGCAAGGCAAGGAATCCATGAATTTAGAGGATAGCGCAGTTGAGCTTGAAGAGCTTGCTGCCGCCTGCAGGCTAGAGGTGGTTGATAATATAACCTGCCTTTGCCAGAAGCCCACGCCCAACTTGCTTATGGGCAGCGGTAAGGTTGAGGAGATTGGCGTAACCGCTCAGGAGCTTGGTGTTGACGTAATAGTCTTAAGCTATAATTTATCCGGGACTCAGCAGCGTAACCTTGAAGAGATTTGGGACAAGAAGACGGTTGACCGTACCCAGTTAATACTTGATATCTTTGCCAGGCGGGCAAAGAGCCCCGAGGGCAAAATGCAGGTAGAATTAGCTCAGCTTGAATATCTTATCCCAAGATTATTAGGTAAAGGGATTGTCCTTTCTCGCCAGGGTGGAGGGGTCGGAACTAGCGGCCCGGGGGAGAAAAAACTTGAGGTTGACCGCAGGAGGATTAAAAGCAGGATAGATAGGCTCAAGGCCGATCTTAAGGCAGCCTCTGTCCATAGGTCCCTGGTTCGTAAGAAAAGAAAGAATGAAGAAGTTACCTCTGTTGCGCTTGTAGGCTATACCAGTGCCGGTAAGTCTACGCTATTGAATGCATTGACCGAAGCCAGCCAGCCGGTTTCGGAAAATGTTTTTACCACATTAGACCCGTTAGCCAGGAGCTTAAGATTGCCAAAAGGAGAGCAGGTTATTATTTCCGATACTGTAGGCTTCTTACGCGACCTTCCTCATGATCTAATCGAAGCATTTAAGGGTACCCTGGAAGAAGTTACGAATGCGGATCTTTTGATACATGTCCTAGACGTTTCTTCTCCTCAGGTATATGAGAGGCATAAGGCAGTGATGGGGGTGCTTAAAGAGCTTAGGGCGGATGATAAGCCGATGATTACCGCCTTGAATAAAATTGACCTTTTAAATGAACAGGCCTGGTTAGAGGCTGTTTATGATGATTTTATCAACCCTATAGTGATATCTGCCAAGCTGCATAAGAATTTGGGCCTTTTGCTTGAAATGATCCAGAAAATAATACCATCACGCATGGTAAGCCTAGATGCCATAATTCCTCACCGGAGGATGGACTTGGTGGATTTGTTTTATAGGGAGGGTAAAGTTGAAAAGATCAGGTATCTCCAAAAGGGGATTGAAATTAAGGCAATGATCCCTCGTATATTGCATGAACAATTGGTGGCTAATAAGGTGATTGCCAGTAACTGTTAGATTATCTAATAAATTTTGTTAGAAATACTTGACAAAATAGTCATATTATGTTATATTTATTCCAGAATAAGTAATCCAAGGGGGCTTATATGCCTTTATTTGATATAAAGATTAGTCAAGATGAACCGGTATATGTTATCAGTATAGTGAGCAAGTTGGTGGATTTACCGGTTTGGACTTTGCGCCAGCTTGACAAGGCAGGGGTAGTTTCGCCAAAAAGAATAGGTAAAAAAAGCAGGTATTATTCCCTCAAGGATATAAGACGGCTTGAATACGTACACTATTTAATGGAAGAAAAAAGGGTGAATATTCACGGTATAAAATTAATTATTGAAAGAGAAGGGTAATAAATTTTTTTATACCTTGATTAGCACTCTTATCAGTAAAGCGCTAAAATTAATCTTTACAAGAAAATTAATTATGATAAAATTATTTCCTGACCTAAATTTATCTGCATAGCTCTTCAAGGAGAGATGTTATGGTAAAAAACGTAGATTATGAATCGCGCAGAAGGGCGGTATTAAGCGCTACTATAAATAAATACATACGTAAGGCTAATCCGGTAGCCTCGGAAGATATCGCGGAGCATTTTGATTTAAGCCCTGCGACGATAAGGAGTATATTCTCTGAGCTGGAAGAGTCAGGATACCTCACTCATCCTTATACATCCGGGGGGAGGGTTCCTACGGATAAAGGTTACCGTTACTACGTCGATTTCCTTAATTCGCAGATTGAGCTGCTTGATGAAGAAAAGAATAAGATTATGCGCGAATACCGTAAGGGAATGCGTAGAGTTGAGGAGGCGCTAGAAGAGACATCCGAGGTTATATCCGAGACAACTAATTATACCGGGATTGTTTCGTTTTTAGAGTGGCAGGACAGGTTATTCTACAAGGGGCTAAGCCGCATACTGGAGCATCCGGAATTCAAGGATTCTCAGAAGATCAGGTTATTGATCGGGGCTATCGAAGAGAAGCAGCGCCTTTTAGAGATTATTAACCGCGATTTTAATGATAAGGTGAAAGTTTATATCGGGCATGAATTGGGTTGTCCTGACATGTCTAATTGTTCTCTGGTGGTTTCTAGTTATAAAAGGAAGCAGAAGCCGCAGGGTAAAATAGCGGTATTGGGCCCGGTACGAATGGAATATGACCATATTATTCCGGCTATTGCTTATATATCTGATGTGCTGAGCGAGTTTATGGAGAGTATAGAATGATGGGGCAGAACAAGGAAGATAATAAGAAAACAGAAAAAGAGGTAGTCTTAAAAGAGGCAGAATATCTCAAGCTAAAAGAAGATGCCCAGAGGGCAGCGGAGTTTGCCGATAAGATACTTCGCCTCCAGGCGGATTTTGAGAATACCCGTAAACGAATAGAAAGGGAGAAGCAGGATTTTGTAAGGTTCGCAAATGAAGGCATAATCCTGGAGTTATTAAATATATTGGATGATTTAGAGCGTTCTGTGAGTTTAGCTGAAGCGCAAAAGCAGGACCCGCAGGCTTTCTTAAAAGGGGTGGAGATGATTTTA
>JBAZGD010000023.1:0-13988 GCA_041653055.1 Candidatus Omnitrophota bacterium | reverse complement strand
TAATCGCTGGTGCGATCATAGGCCTTAAACTCTCCCATTATACGAGGAGAACGATATTACTGGGGTGGGTAACGAGATTCGAACTCGCGGCCACCTGAGCCACAGTCAGGAGCTCTATCCAACTGAGCTATACCCACCATATATTAATAACTAATCATTATTATCTTGTGAATCATTTTGTTGCTTAAGCATGCCTTCGGTTGATCTTTTAATTTCGTTGCCGATGGCAAATACACCGTCGATCATCGCACGCGATAAGTCCGTAAAACTCCTGACTCCACTCTCAACCGTCTTAACCGGAATAGCCATGGCATCCTGCAGGCTGAATCTTGAAGTGCTGCGCCCCTTCATAAGCTTTTCTTCAAAAGCCGCTTTAAAATTATCAAAGCCAAACTGCGGGCTATCCATCCTGGTCCTAATTGTAAACTTTAGCTTAACGCTTCCTTCATCCTGAGCCTTAAACCTGTCCAGTACGGCATTTGTAAGCTTGGACGCCTTAGCTTCCATCTCTCCTATCTCAAGGGGCTTACGCACCATATCAGAAAGCTCCAAAAAACAATCAGCAGTAACATCGTTGTTTAAACCGTGAATTTCGCTCGAAAAATTTAACTTCGCCCTCTCAATGCGCGCCTTATCCAGGTCCACCCAATTAGAATAATAAGGATAAAGATATACTGCATCAATATCATTGACCTTTAAAGTCGCCTGCATATCCTTCTTAAACGGATTAATCCAACCCTCTAGCTCTATTTTACCACTCTCTTCGTTATCTCTCCAGGGAATTTCAGCCTTAAGCTTAAACTCAGTAACGCCCGAAAACGGATAAAGGTATATGTTTTTTATAGAGGCATCTATTCCTTCAACGGTTATCTTAATGCTCCCTGACTTTACAGTCTGGTCGACGAAAGTTAATTTGCCTTCTTTAATATTTAGACTTACTATGCCAAAAGGCGCCGGCTTAAGCTCTTTAGGCAGAACATCAACCGCTTCAGGCGGAGCAATTACTTCCGTTGGTACAGGAAATTTGGTTACCTCGGGAGGAACCTTGTTTACAAAAAACTCCGGCTTGATAAATAATAACTGGTTAAGAATAAGCTTTCCCCTTAATAACCCGGAAAAGCTCAAAGAAACTGATACTTGCTGGGATTTTACCAGGCCCTGAATATTTAAATCTTTGACATCTACCCTCAAGGTCGGTGAAATAAAAAAATACCCTATGCTGACCTTTTTACGGGTAGCCTCCTGAAGCTGGTTAGTCAAGATCGCCTGGCCCATAACCGAGAGATACATATATCCGCTGGCAAAAATAATAGCCGCTCCAAGAATAATCAACCCGATAACCTTTTGTATTTTACTTCCCATATTTTATATCGCGCCTGGGCCGAATTGAACGGCCAACCTACTACTTAGAAGGTAGTTGCTCTATCCATTTGAGCTACAGGCGCATCTCTTGCATCTATCCGCCGTGTGGTGAGTTTATCGAACCACAGGCGCAATAACAATTATCAATAAACCACCCGATTTGTTATACCCTTAATCCAACCCCTTATCCTATAAAACAATTCAGTATCACAAACTATTATACTCGCAATACCGTAATGTAATTTATTTACACGCTTACCGAATGATTCGCTTCTCTTAAAAGTAGTTTTATAAAATCTTGACAGGGGAATTTTTGTTAGATCAGACCAAAAATTCTCAATTTTATGTTTATTCAAATCATCATGTATCCGAATATGTACTTTTATTTTATCTTCTTTAACTAAACAGATTCCTCTTACCATTTAAGAACAAATTTTATAAATTCAGGGTCTGAATTAGTAAACTTCACTAAACTATCATTTGTTTTCGAACCCTCGGTCCAATACGCAACCGCCCCTATAAGTTTTAGCTCTTTAAAGGCAAGAGGACCAATTTCTTCAGCAGCATTATTCTGAATACAATTAGTTCTAGCAATTTTACGATTATGCAATATCTGACCACTTCTAATTCTCGAAAGGCGCCTGCGCTCGATAACTTTCTCCGAAGGCACAAAAGGAATATTTATTAACCAACGGCTAAGAGAACCTTTAGAAACGCAAACCTGATCAGCAATATCATTATAGGAAAAACCGTTCGTCCTTAACTCTATAGCTTTTTCTCTTTCCGCTAATTTCATCTTATTTATTCATTCGGGGAGGGCGGACTTGAACCGCCGGCCTCTTGGTCCCAAACCAAGCGCTCTAGCCAAACTGAGCCACTCCCCGTTAATCTTTTTGTCTCCGTGATAAATTTTTATTATATCAACCCTCTAACTGCTTAACAATATATTTCTCAATGAGACGCCGGGCATTCTTTAACGCATGATAGCGGTGGCTCATCTTATGCTTTATTCTTTCGCCAAGTTGGCCGAAGGTCTTCTTATGTTTAGGGATAAGAAAAAGAGGATCATAGCCGAATCCGTTTGCGCCCTTACAAACAAGATCTATTCTGCCAAAACATTTGCCTTCCACAACCCCTAAAAGCCCGCCTTTATCCGCCAAGGCCACGCCGCAAACATAATGCGCTTTTCTTTTGTTTTGCGGCACGCTTTCTAAAAGCTTAAGCAATTTAATGTTATTCTGCGTGTCGCTTTTATTTTTTCCGGAAAACCGCGATGAATATATGCCGGGGGCTCCTTTTAAGGCGTCAACGCAAAGCCCGGAATCTTCCCCTAAAGACAATTTTCCGGTTGCCTTAGCTACCTTAACTGCTTTTTTTACGGCGTTTTCCCTGAAAGTCCTGCCGTTTTCAACTATTCTGATCTTTCCGGCGCAGTCTGCCAAAGAACTGATTTTAAGGTTTAAACCTCTTAAAATAATTTTTATCTCTTGAAGTTTCTTCTTATTTTTTGTAGCTACTATTAATTCCATAAACCCTAGATAAGGTCGCCGACGAGTTTGCGCTGAAGGCTGAATAAATCTTCGATGCCTATCTTCGCCAATTCCAGCATCTGATCCATCTTGTGCTTGGAGAAAGGGACCTTCTCTGCGGTACCCTGGATCTCAATAAAATCTCCGCTGCCGGTCATAACAATATTCATATCCACTTCCGCCTTAGAATCCTCGGCATAACATAGGTCAAGTAACAACTCCTTATTTACTATGCCCACGCTCGTTGCGGCTACGTAATCCCTGACCGGGATATCGTTAATCTTACCGGCCTTTTTAATCTTGGCAATAGCATCTACCATGGCAATAAAACTTCCGGTGATGGCGGCTGTACGCGTACCGCCATCTCCCTGTATCACGTCGCAATCAAGCCAGATAGTCCTCTCACCTAAACTCTTCATTTCGGTTACCGAACGCAAAGACCTTCCTACCAACCTCTGTATTTCAAAAGTCCTGCCGGAATCTTTTCCGCGCGGGATACGTTTATCGCAGGAACGCGGCAGCATACCGTATTCAGCCGTAACCCATCCGCTGCCGGTATTCTTTAAAAAAGGCGGGACGCTCTCTTCAACCGAAGCCGTACAAATGACCTTAGTCCCCCCCAGCTCGATTAAACATGAGCCCTCCGCATATTTGTTAAAATTACGGGTAATGGTAACTTTCCTTATTTTATCTTTGCTGCGCCCGTCAATCCTCTCCATAAATACTCCTTCCCATTCTATCAATAGCTACTATAAGAGGCAGATTCTCCACCTCAAGCCTTAAGATTTGCTCCGGCCCTAAATCAGGATACGCAATTGGCCTGGCCTTCTTAACATATTTAGAAACCAGTGCCCCGCAGCCCGCAGGAGCAAGCAGATAAACTGCCTTATGTTTTTTTATCGCCGCAACTGCTTCCCTGGAACGCCTACCCTTACCGATCATAGCCTTTAAGCCTTTCTTAAGCAAAAGAGGGGTAAACTCATCCATACGCGAACTTGTAGTAGGGCCGCAGGATCCGATGATTCGACGCGGCTGCCTTTGGCCGCCTTGCTCACCATCGACACTGAGCGAAGTCGAAGTGCCGATAACTTTGCCACGGCAGGCCCTTGTGGGGCCGCAATAATAAATAACCGACCCAAAGATATCAAAAGGCAATTTCTTTCCTTTTCCTATATCCTGCGCTAATCTTTTATGCGCCTGATCGCGGGCAGTATAAATGATACCTGAGAATAATATATTATCCCCTGCTGATAAGTTAAGTAAATTTATCATACTATGGCTGTTGCGCTGCGCAAGGCATGGCAACTGATGTTTACGGCAACCGGCAAACCGGCGATATGCGTGGGGTAGGTTTCAATATTAACCGCCAGGCAGGTAGCCTTACCGCCTAAACCCATCGGCCCGATTTTAAGTTTATTTATTCGATTAAGCAAATCCCTCTCCAGTAAACGTGCAGCGCCCTTTGAGACCAGCACGCTCCTTAACAAGGCCTTCTTAGCCAATAGGCAGGCGTAATCGGCGCTGCCTCCGATACCAATACCTACAATATAGGGCGGACAGGCATCTGGGCCTGCCAACTTAACCGAATCAATGACAAATTCTTTAATCTCTTTTACTCCCGCAGTAGGCAAAAACATCCTCAAGAAAGACTTATTTTCACAGCCAAATCCTTTTGGCATAACGGTAATCTTTAGCTTATCCCCCCTGGCTATATCCGTGTGGATAACCGCTCCTGCGTAAGAAGACTTGCCTCTTATTAAGGGATCAGAAACAATTGATTCCCTGAAACAACCCTCTTTGTAACCCTTAACCACACCCTGAAGCACCGCCCTTTTTAAGTCGCCCTTGATTATAACGCCTTGTCCCGCCTCTATAAATATGATCGGTAGCCCCGTATCCTGGCAAAGCGCCATCTTTTCGCAACGGGCAATCTTAGCGTTCTCGATTATCTCCCCTAATGCCTGCCTCGGCCTTTTGTCCGTTTCTTTTTTATAAGCTAAATTAATCTTCGCCAATACATCAGGCCGCAGAAAACAGTTTGACCTGAAACACAACTGCGCGACGGCCCTTTTTATCTTTCCCGAATCAATTACTCTCATTCTATATTATATTCCCGTATGACTGTGGTCTTTATCCCCCCTCGCGGGTTAAACTCAGAGACTATCCTGGCCCAGCGCGGCCTGCAGGCATTAACAAAATCCTCCAGCATTTTATTGGCAAGATGCTCGTGGAATATCCCGATGTTCCGGTAAAAGATAGTGTACATCTTGAATGACTTTAGCTCAACGCAGAGCTTATCCGGAGAATACTCGATTTTAATAACGGCAAAATCGGGCAAGCCGGTCTTCGGGCAAATACAGGTAAATTCCGGGATATCAAGGCAGATAGTATATATTTTATCCGGGTACTGATTTTTCCAGACTTCTATCTTCGGGGCCTTCATTGCCCTTATCTTTGTCTGCAGCCCTTCGTAGGAATACCTGGCATTTCTTTTCATCTAACCCCCGCAATCTTGTGCACCTGCGGAATAACGCAAGTGGTTATCTTCTCTCTTCTGCACATCTCCTTAAAAAACTTCAATTTGTCTTCCATGGCTGAATACTTGGCGCCTGAATCAGGCTGGAGGATTAAAATTGTATGCCTGGCAGCCTCGCGGATCATCTTCAGCCCGTCTAATAAATCATCTTCTTGGGTGCAATCGCATATAACTGCCTTGACAAAAACTTCTTTTTTAGCCGCGATTTCAAGAAAAACGCGGTGCGCCTCCCAATAGCTACTCAAGCCCGTAGAGCTGGAAAGCTTTAAGTCCATAGCTACAATATGTATATAATCTATTACCTCCTTTAAGGCTTCAGGAAGCGTGCCATTAGTCTCAAGATAATTCTTCAGGTTTTCTTTATGCGTAAGCTTAAGGATCTCTTTCAGGAAATCCTTTTGCAGCAAAGGTTCCCCGCCGGTAAAAGAAATGGAATGGTGCCTGTTGCTGGAATACATTTTCAATTCCTCGAAAAGCTCCTTAGGGTCGTACTCCAGGAAACTATTAAGTTTTGTATCGCAAAAACGGCAGTTTAAGTTACATCCGAAGAAACGCACAAAAACCTGCCGCTCTCCTAAATAGAGCCCTTCGCCTTGAATGCTGTCGAAGACTTCAGAGATTTTTCCTTTCATATCTTTCTACGGGAAGGCACTCTCCCGATTGGCAGATTGGGCGCCCCTATTGGATCGGGGATGCCTATCTGCTTAAAACCCTTTGCCCTGTAATAACAGCTATCGCACCTGCCGCAGGGATACCTTCCTCCCTGATAACATGACCAGGTAAGCCGGTAAGGGACATTTAACTTCAGCCCCAGCCTTATGATCCCGGCCTTATCCATACGGATTAAAGGCGCCTCTATTTTAATCCCCTGCTCCCCTCTCCCGGCGGCAGTCCCCAGTTGAGCAACCTTTCTAAAAGCATTCAGGAATTCCATACGGCAGTCAGGATAACCCGAATAATCCTGGGAATGCGCTCCGATAAAAACCGCTCCTGCTTTTATCGACTCGGCAAAAGAGAGAGCGAAACTTAAAAAAATGATATTTCTTGCCGGAACATAGGTTGAAGGAACCTTATCTAAGGGCATCTTATGATAATGCGGTATCCTGTTGTTTTTTCCCAAAAGAGACGAACCTCCCCAGGGAATTTTAATTTTTTCTACCAGATAACCTATTTTTGCCTCTCGCGAGAGGTTCTTTGCCGCCTCAATTTCTTTTTTGTGCCGTTGGCCATAATCAAAGATCAGCCCTACTAATTCATACCCCTTTTCCCTGGCTAAATATAAAACCGTAGCCGAATCCAATCCCCCCGATAAAAGAACAACCCCCCTTTTTGCCTTAGCCTTCATAATAAATAGCCCGGGCCTTATCCGATTCCCAGACGGTTACGGAGATAATCTGAGGAACCTTGCGCCTGAGGCTGTCATATATATATTTAGCGATATTCTCCGAGGTAGGGTTGACTTTCTTAAAATAGGCTATCCGGTTTAAATATTTATGATCCAATTTATTCAGGACTGCGTTAAGTTCTTCTTTCAGAAACTTAAAGTCTAAAACCATGCCTATTTTATCGAGATTGGCGCTTCCTGCCTCCAGTTCTACCTTCCAGTTATGGCCGTGCAAGTCTTCGCATTTACCCTTATATCCCCTTAGGTTATGCGCGGAACTAAAACTTGACTCGACTTTTAATTTATACACTATTTACCTTCCTGACGTTTTTTACCGGCTTGCCCAGGAATCTTCCGGCTAAGTCTTTAAACCACTCGGGATTATCGCTCACAAAGAAATCAGCCCTGCCTCTTGCTTTATTGCTTAAAAGCCCTTCGTCGGATAAGATCTTATTGACCTCAACCGCAACCTGCTTAGCTGAATCTATAAGAGTAACCTTGCCTCCCATAACATCCCTTATAACTGGCTTAAGCAAGGGATAATGAGTGCACCCTAAGATAAGGGTGTCCACTTTGGAATCTTTCAACGGCTTTAAATAACGCCTGGCTACAGATGAAACCACACCCTGGTTCAACCACCCCTCTTCTACAAAAGGGACAAACAAAGGACAGGATATTGCCATAACCTTCACCTTAGGGTCAAGCCTTTTAATCTCCTGCTCATACGCCTGGCTTTTAATCGTACCCTTGGTCCCGATTACCCCTATACGCTTATTCTTTGTGGCATAGACTGCCTCTCTTGCCCCGGGACTGATCACGCCTACGATAGGAACGCGAAAGTGGTTTTTGATCTTAGGCAAGGCAAAACTGGAAACCGTATTACAGGCAACACAAATTAATTTCACGTTATAGCGCAGCAAGAAAAGGATGTTTTCGATTGAAAAACGTATTACCGTCTCTTTGGATTTTATCCCGTAGGGCACTCTGGCGGTATCCCCGAAATAAACTATATCCTCGCCGGGGAGCTGGCGCACCAGCTCTTTAACCACCGTTAGCCCTCCCACGCCGGAATCGAATACACCTATCGGCCTCATTCCTTGTCTCCCTGAGCTAATTTAAGTTTACGGGCATAACTAAGAATGCCCTCTAAAATGCTCTGCGACAATTTCTCGCGGTAAAACCCGCCCTTAAGCAGCTGCTCTTCTCTTATGTTTGATAAAAACCCTACCTCCACCAAAACTGCAGGCATCCTGGCTCCGCGTAAAACCTCAAAACGCGCATTTTTGACGCCTATTATTCTTACATTTAAATTATCTCCGGCAGCCCGGCATATATCAGAAGCCAGAAATATAGACTCTCCGCGGTTATAAGTATAAAGCATGTCCCAAAGTATTGCCTTAAGGACTTGCGAATTGCTGGCAAAACAAGAACTATCCAGGTCAAGATGAAAATTCTTGGCAGAATGCGAAGCCCTGGCTGAATCGCTTACAGTCGAGGATACATAATAAATCTCAAAACCGTGCACGCTCCTTGTCTTACTGGCATTAGCGTGAATACTTATAAAAAGGTTTGCCTTGGCATTATTAGCGATCTCAACCCTTTTGCCTAAAGGAATAAAAACATCGCTGCTGCGCGTCATAACTACTTCAACGCCTTCCTGCTTTAAGCGGTTGGCTAAACGCTTGGCAATATCCAGATTGACATCCTTCTCCTTAAGGCCGCTCCTGCCGACTGCTCCGGGGTCATGCCCCCCATGGCCGGCGTCGATAACGACTTTCTTCACAAAAGAAGAAAGCGGAATGGATGAAGGCTTAGCGGGTATTTTAGCAGTCTTAATTATGGGATCTAGCGCTAACTCCTTAAACCTTACGGGCACAACCAGCATCCCCATGTATATATCCACAGGATGGCTAAGCAATACCGCGCGCTTATTCACCAGGATAAGATTATCTCCGACCATCAGATCTATAGTATTATTATCCTTGATTAAGTTAGCCGTACGGGAGAATATATCATAACTTAAAACTATCCCCCTGCTCTGGCAAAGGGCAGCAAGAGAATAATAAGAGGCGCCGTTTAAGTTATAAACCACAAACGATTGTTTAACCGGAACGCTTGCGCAGCCACAGATAATCGAAACAATTACGAATAACAATAAAAGTTTTTTGCTCATAGAATTAAAACCATATACCATTAATAAGTTTAATTTTCTTAATACGACTCCAATTCTTCACTTGAATTTCTCTCTTTCGTACTTCTGATTTACTTATAAATGGCTTAGATACGTAAACTAATCTTAACGGTCCTTGATTAATCGCAAATTTAGATCCTAAACCTACATTATGTTTATATATCCTTTTCTGAGGATTATTAGTAATCCCGGTGTAAAATCTTCCTGTCTTTGCTTCTGCAATATAAATATACCAGTTAACCATTTCCTGGCTCCTCGATTCGCTTTGCTCACTCGGAGTCACTCGGTAGTATATAGTTTACCACGAGCGAGCGACAAAGGAGCGAGTCGAGTGGTGGAGGTGGCCGGAATTGAACCGGCGTCCTTAAACAACCGAATAAAAGCCGCTACATGCTTAGTCCCGCATTCAAGCATAAGCTTATGAAAACCTGCGGAACGGGATCCCATAAGCCTTAGCCCTTTTTAGTTTCGCTTAAGGCACAAGGGCTAACTTGCCTTAGGCTATCCTACTAATGCTCTATTCCACCCTGTAGGCGAGGAATGGATAGAGGCTTCGCTAATTTAGTTAGCGAAGGCTGGCATCATGCCAAATGATGGCATAGCCATCGGTTTGGCACTGAACAAACGGTTGTTTGCGTTTGTATTGTGCACGGGTTATTAACGCGGCTAACCATGCGTCCGCGGCATGCTGCTCTTACCCGACGGCTTAAGTCGAGCCCTTTCACCCCCGAATTTTCTTGTTTCTATTTTATCGTAAAATTCGCCCTGAGCGAAGTCGAAGGGCGAAATCATTTCCTTCTATTCTTTATCATCCTTCGCGCGGCAAGATCATTCTCCCGTCGCTTTATATCTTCTCTCTTATCATAAAGCTTTTTTCCCCGTCCGATCCCAAGCTCTAATTTTACAAAACCTCGGGCGTTAAAATAGACCTTTAGCGGTACTAAGGTAAACCCTCTCTGGGCAAGCTTGCCGGATAATTTCGCAATCTGTTTCTTATGTAAAAGAAGCTTCCTCTCCCTCGTCGGCTCTACGTTAAGATAACTGGCCTCTATGTAAGGGCTTATATGAGTATTATACAGGATAACCGCGTTCTCTTCGGGACGGGCAAAGCTATCGTTAAGGTTAATCTTACCCTGCCGGATAGACTTAACCTCAGAGCCCTTCAGCTCTATCCCGCATTCAACGGTTTCAAGGATCTCGTAATCCCTGTAGGCCTTATGGTTAGAGGCGATTATTTCACTCATTTTATCATAAAGTTGCTGAAATATAAAATTAAAAAGGCCGGAACGGTAATAAGCGCAGCAACGTGGGTTATAAATATACCCTGGCTAGCCAAAATGTCCTCCTTCTTGCCGGCCCTTAAAATTGTTGAAATAGTAACTGCGGAGGGCATAGCCAGCTGGATTAGGATTAATAACCCAAACAAACCGGAAATATTAAAAATCCTCAGAAACACCACCCCCAATAAAGGCAGAATAATCATTTTAGCCAGCACCAATAGCGCTGCCGCTTTTTTATTTATATCCTTTAGGTTTATCTGCGCGAGGTTTCCGCCAACCACAACCATTGCCAGGGGCAAGGTAGTATCCCCCAGCATGCGCAAGGGCTTAATCAGTGAATTGGGAAAAAATCTGCCCATGCCCAGATATATTACAGCCAAACTGAAAAGGGTAGCTAAAACCGGCATGCTCAATAGGCTGCTTAGTTTGATCCTCTTCTCTTTGTGAAAATTTAATATGTGCACCCCCAGTGAGAACATTACCAGGTTAAAGCCCATAAGGAAAAGAAAAAGGTAAATAAATATTTCCCCCAGCCTCTGCGCCGGAAAAAGCGCGGCTACCAAGGCAAGCGGCAGATACCCGGAATTTTGAAAAGCAACTAAACTTAAGAATTGAAGTTTTTCCTGTTCTTTATCAATGAACCTGATGAATAAAAACCCTACCAGCAGGCCGAAGACGGTAATCGCTATGCTTATTAAAGGGAATACCCACCAGTTCGGATACAGGCTAAAAGAGAAATCCCGTATTAACTGGCAAAATATCAAAACCGGGAGCGCGACATCCATAACCAGCCGGCTTAAATCATCCAGCCCCCGGCCGCTTAAGAACCCTTTTTTTACCAGCAAGAACCCTATTGCCGAAAGTAAAAAGATCTGCAATACGGCAATACCGGTTATCTGAAAATGTTCAATAAACATAATCCTCCCAAAGGCATATTTAGGTAATTGAGTATTATATCAATAAAACTATACCGCAGCAATTCTTTTATAATGAGATTGACAGAATTTATTGAGTGGGATATACTTAAAGAAATTATTCTCGCGGGGGTGGTGGAATGGCAGACACGCAGGTCTCAGAAGCCTGTGCTGCAAGGCATGAGGGTTCAAGTCCCTCCTCCCGCACAAAACTTCTACTTTCTACCTCCAAAATTCTTGGAACATTCCTTAAAAGCTTTAAAGGAAGGCTTCCTGGAGAAATCCCAGCGGATAATACCAAAATTATCAACCCCGTTATCCCAGTGCTTTTTGGTATCGCGGAAAAAGGCCCAAAATACCTTCTCTACATTTTCATTCTTAAGCAGGGTTGTATAAACTTTTTTCACCCATTCAGCCTGCTGTTTTTCCGTAGGATTCTTGCCCATCCACCAATTAGCCGTCTTTGAGCCCCTCCTTACCCCCGGGCAGCCTATCTCGGTAACCCATATTTTCTTATGGCTATCGCCGTTACGGCTCATTACCTTATAAGCCAGCCTCGGGTATGCCGCCACCGCCTTTATGCCTCCCTGGTGAAGGGGGCTTTCGAAGAAATGGATATTAAGGATATCAAAGTACTCTTTTGCGCCGTTATCATAAAGCCTGTTTACGCTGGCAAGGCCGTTGGCAAGGCCGCCATTAAGTATTTTGCATTGGGGGTCAATTTTTTTGGCGGCCAGATAAACGTCCTTTAACAAGCTGCAGTAGCACTTCAGGCCGTCCTGCTCAGACCAATAAACCGCAGAATCAGGCTCATTCCATACCTCCCAGTATTTTATCTTGCCCTTATAACGCTCAATCACCCTCGAAGCATATTTTACAAATAAACCGTTATCTCTGGGGGGGCAATTCCAGTCTCCGCAGAGTGCCGCCCAATCAGCGCTGTAATTAAGCAGGCCCAGGATATTTATATTATTGCTATAAAGCGCTTCGACAATCCGGTCATACTTCTCAAAATCAAATAATCCTTCTTCAGGTTCAATATCCTGCCAGAGAAAATCTACCCTTACCCAACCAACCCCCGCGTCCTTCATTAAAAGAGCGGCTTTCTCCATTTCAGCGGCAGAGGGATATTTATAATTATTCCAGGCGTGATTCCAATGCATAAACTCTAAGACCCCGAAAGGGTTGTCCATATTATTCTCCTTTGCCTGGTTTTGCGCAAAAGCAGGCTGAAAAAATAAAACTAAGAATAAAATTGCCGAGAATACGATTCTCTTAGCGGGACTGATGAGGAAGCTGGTCGATATTGATATAGTCACTGAAAGAAACCCTTTCTCCCATCTCTTCTTTTACTACCCTTACCCTGTCGGAAACATACGGATGGGTTCTGAAGTATGATTTAGGCGCAAGCGGCCTTCTTTTGTTAACTTCCTGGAGCTTTCTTAAAAAACTGACCATTGCATTAGGGTCATATCCGGCTAATTTGGCATAACGGGTCCCCAGTTGATCGGCAAGCAGCTCATCCTCACGGCTATAACCCAGAAGTATCTCGGTAAACGCGGCATCGGAAGCTGCCCCGACCTCTCCGGAAGAAGGCGCCGCGGCCACCAGCAGCCTTAAGACAGAATAAGCCTGCAGGGCCTGCAGCTTTTTAATACTATGCCGGGCGACAATATGCCCTACCTCATGCGCCAATACGCAAGCCAGCTCGTCATCATTCTCCGCCTTATCCACTAACCCACGGTTGATATAGATATAGCCTCCGGGGAGGGCGAATGCGTTAATCTCATCTTCATCCAAAACCGAAAAATAATAATCTATGTCTTTTCTGTCGCTCACCGCGGATATTTTCTTTCCGATATCCTGCACGCGTTTTTGCATTAACGGATCAACACAAGCCTTATAGGCCTTTTCAACCTGGACAGCTATAGACCTGCCCATCTGCTCTTCCTTGTCGCTACTGTAATAAAATGCCTCCTGCTTTCCCGTAACAATATTATATTCATGAGAACAGCCGCAGAGAAAAACAAATCCCAGCAGAAAAATAAAACAACCCTTAACCCCAAGCTTTCTTAACATCAGAAAAAGTTTCCTTACCGGTAATCCTACCACATTATAAAAGCACCCCTCGATACGGCGTATAAAAAAAGCTCCCCTGCCCTGGATATCAAAACTGCCTGCCTTGTCCAAGGGAGAGGCTTTCTTAAAATAGGCATCTATCTCTTTATCGGTCAGCTTATCCATGTAAACCTTAGTCTTTTCGTAATCAACCAGGATCCTGCCTTTATTATCCCTATCTACCAGGGCTATTCCCGAGTAAAGCCACTGCGGCTTAGAGGAAATCTTCTTAAGCATAAGCCTGGCTTCCCTTAAGTTGCCCGGCTTGCCGAATATTCTGCCGTCTTGCACGCAAATGGTATCTGCCGCGATAACAACCCCGGACTCAACCTTGCCGGCGGCGTCAATAGCCTTATTCAGGGCGTTGAATTTAACCAATCCGGCATAAGACAACCTGCCCCTGTCTCTTTTTTCTTTAATATTGGTTGGAATAACTTTGAATTTAAACCCGAGCTTCTTAAGAAGCCTTATCCTTGCCTTGGATTTCGAAGCTAAATATATTCTTTTCATAAAGCAGCGCTCTCTCCGGCAAGATAACCCGTAGAAAATGCAGCCTGCAGGTTAAACCCTCCGGTATCCGCGTCCACGTCAATCATCTCTCCGCAGAAATATAACCCTTTAATAAGGCGGGATTCCATCGTACGCGGATTGATCTCCTTCAGAGAAATCCCCCC
>JBAZGD010000022.1:0-15064 GCA_041653055.1 Candidatus Omnitrophota bacterium | reverse complement strand
GTTCGCAAATGAAGGCATAATCCTGGAGTTATTAAATATATTGGATGATTTAGAGCGTTCTGTGAGTTTAGCTGAAGCGCAAAAGCAGGACCCGCAGGCTTTCTTAAAAGGGGTGGAGATGATTTTAGCCCACCTTTATGATATGTTAAAGGAATACGGGGTTAAGCCTTTGGAGGCAAAGGGAAAAATATTTGACCCTCATTGCCATGAAGCATTGATGCAGGTTGAGGATGAGTCCCTTCCTGAGCATACGGTAATTGAAGAGCTGCAAAAAGGTTATTTTCTGAATGAAAGGGTTATAAGGACTGCAAAGGTAAAGGTTTCTAAAAAACAAGGAGGTTAACTATGGCTAAGGTAATCGGAATTGATTTGGGTACATCTAATTCAGCGGCGGCGGTTATGGAAGGCTCAAGGCCGGTAATAATCCCTTCGGCTGAAGGCGCAGGAATTGCTTCGGGTAAGGCATTTCCCTCTTACGTTGCTTTTACTAAAGATGGGCAGCGTTTGGTGGGGGAACCTGCCAGAAGGCAGGCAGCAGTTAATGCCGAGAGCACAATACAGGCAGCCAAACGCAAGATGGGTACGGATTTCAAGTTTAAGGCTATGGGGAAAGAATATACCCCGCAGCAGATATCCGCATTTATCCTGCAGAAGATCAAGCAGGATGCAGAGGCCTATCTTGGCGACAAGGTAGAGGAGGTTGTTATTACCTGCCCTGCATATTTTGATGATAATCAACGCCAGGCGACTAAAGATGCCGGAGAGATTGCGGGGCTTAAGGTTTTACGCATCATAAATGAGCCCACTGCGGCATGTTTGGCTTATGGCCTTGAAAAAGCAGGCAAGGAACAAAAGATCATGGTTTTTGATTTAGGGGGAGGAACCCTGGATGTTACAATAATGGAGATGGCCCAGAGTGTTTTTGAGGTTAAGGCTACCTCCGGAGATACGCAATTAGGGGGGACAGATATGGACCGCGTCCTCCTTGAATATATCGCAGGGCAGTTTAAGCGCGAAAACGGAATAGACCTGATGAATGATAAGATGGCCGTACAAAGGCTTCGTGAAGCAGCTGAAAAAGCAAAAATCGAGCTTTCTTCCACGGTAAGCACGGATATAAACCTTCCCTTTATCACCGCTGATTCTTCAGGCCCAAAGCATTTGACTATGACTATTACCCGGGCGAAACTGGATGATTTGGTTGGGCCGATCATCGACCGCTGCCGTCACCCTATGGAGCAGGCCTTATCCGATGCTAAGCTTTCGGCATCCGATATCAACCGTATCATTATGGTAGGCGGCCCTACGCGTATGCCTATAGTGCAGAAATTCGTTGAAGATTATGTAGGCAAAAAGATTGAGCGCGGGGTTGATCCTATGGAATGTGTCGCCCTGGGTGCTGCAATACAGGCCGCAATAATTAAAGGCGATATGAAGGACGTGTTATTGTTGGATGTGACCCCTCTATCCTTAGGTATCGAGACTCTGGGCGGAGTGAATACTAAGCTCATCGAGAGGAATACTACAATACCTACGAGAAAGAGCCAGATTTTTTCAACTGCAGCGGATAATCAGACCGCTGTTACTATCAGGGTCCTCCAGGGGGAACGTCCTATGGCTAATGATAATGTTGAGTTGGGAAGGTTCGATCTGGTCGGTATTCCGGCAGCTCCCAGAGGAGTTCCTCAGGTTGAAGTTTCTTTTGATATCGATGCAAACGGCATTGTGCATGTATCAGCCAAAGATTTAGGTACAGGCAAGGAGCAGTCAGTGCGTATCTCTGCCCCTAAGAAATTATCTCCGGAAGAGATCGAGAAAATGGTTAAGGATGCGGAAAAGTTCGCTGCTGATGATGCCAAGAAGAAGGAAGAGGTTGAGGTAGTTAATCAGGCTGATAACTTAGTTTATGCTACCGAGAAATCCCTTAAGGATTACGGTGATAAGGTCAGCCAGCAGGAGCGCGCAGATATAGAGGCCAAGGCCAATGACCTGAAGGCAGCTATTAAGGACAAGAACGTCGAGAGGATTAAGAAAGGCATGGAGGATTTAACAAAGGCCTCCCATAAACTGGCGGAGGAGATTTATAAACAGGCTTCTGCTAAGCAGCAATCTCAGCCGCAAGATAATGCCGCAGGCCAGGCGAAGGAGGGCCCGCAAGCTGAGGAGGAACCAAAGGAGGGCAAGGGTAAGGAAGATATAATTGACGCCGAGTATAAGGAAGAAGATGAAAAGAAATAAGCTTTAAATTTATAATGACAGTTAAGCGCGACTATTATGAGGTGCTGGGGGTTCAAAAAAGCGCAAGCCTTGATGAGGTAAAAAAGGCTTATCGAGAGCTTGCGCTTAAATTCCATCCAGATCGTGTTTCGCACGATAAAAAGAAGGAGGCCGAAGAGAAGTTTAAGGATATATCTGAGGCCTATGCCGTCCTTTCGGATCCTAATAAACGTGCTTTATATGATCAGCATGGCCACGCCGGTATTGATCAAAGGTATGCCCAGGAAGATATATTTAAGGGCGCAGATTTTAACAGCGTATTCCAGGATCTGGGGAATTTCGGTTTTGGGGGAGGTTTATTCGAAGAGATATTCAGTGATTTAGGTTATGATTTTTTCAGTTCTTCAGGAAAGAGAGGCGGCAGGGGATCAAGGCGCAGGGGAAGAGATCTGCAGATCTCTGTTGAAATTTCCCTGGAGGAGGCGGCAAGAGGGATTGAGAAGACAATAACTGTTCCCCGCTATGAAGTTTGTCCAGCCTGTTCGGGTACGGGAGCCAGGCCTGGGACAAAGAAGGTTGTTTGCCCGCAATGCAGAGGCTCAGGGCGTTCGGTTTCAGGGGCGGGAGGCTTTTACATACAACAGGCTTGTCCTCGTTGCGGCGGAGAAGGCGCCGTTATCCAGTCGCCTTGCCAAGAGTGTAACGGGCAGGGTAAATTGAAAGTTACGCGGAAGATTAAAGTTAAAATTCCACCCGGAGTTGATAATGGTTCAAACTTAAGGGTAAGAGGAGAAGGAGAGGCGGGGCAGGCCGCTCACGGGGATTTATATGTAATTATAGAAGTGGTCGCGCATGAATTATTCAAGCGGCACGGCAATGATATACTGATTGAAACAAGCGTAAGTTTAACTAAGGCTATATTAGGAGGAGATATAATTGTCCCTACCTTAACCGGTAAAGTTGATATGCGTATACCTCCGGGGACTCAGAGCGGCAGCCTTTTTAGGCTTAAGGGAAAAGGGATAGTAGATTTACACTCCAGAAATATGGGTGATGAGTTGGTCAGGGTTAATGTAGAAATACCCCGTAGGCTGACCCCCCAGCAGCGATCAGCTATAGAGGAGTTTGCGCGTCTTTCCAATGAAGGCGTAAGAAATAGTTTTGCCGATAAAATAAAGAAAACTTTCAGATAAGGAGAAGTTAAGGGATGCCCACATACGAATATGAATGCGCAAACTGTAATAAGGTCTTTGAAATTTTCCAGAAGATAACCGATGACCCGCTTAAGAAGTGCCCTAAGTGCAATAAGAAAATTAAAAGATTAATCGGCGGAGGTTCCGGTTTAATATTCAAAGGGCCAGGTTTTTACGCTACGGATTACCGTAAGCCGGATGGGGATAAGAAGAAACCTGCCCCTTCCTGCCCTTCGGCTAAAGAAAACTGTTCCGGCTGCCCGCATAAGAATTAATAATAATTTAATTGTTTTAGCATTTGTCTTTCCGCGGTTTTATGGTATAAATATAGAACTATAATGGCTCAGATAAAACCTTTTAACGCAGTTTTCTATAACGAATCAAAACTAGGCGATTGGTCAAGCCTTGTTTGCCCGCCTTATGACGTTATTTCTCCTAAACAGCAGGATTACTACCATTACCTAAGCCCGTATAATTTTATCCATATACTTTTAAGAAAAGATACTGCGGGCGAGAATAAGTACCAGCGCTGCGGAGTTATTTTTAGGTCATGGCTTAAGGCCAAGGCGCTGGTTCAGGCTGAAAGGCCGGCAGTATATTTTTATAGCCAGCAATATGTTATGCGGGGGGAGAAAAAAGTCCGCTTGGGCTTTATCGCGCTTTTAAGGCTGGGGGATAAATGTTCTGCAGTATTCGGCCATGAGAATACACGTTCTAAGGCAAGGGAAGACCGGTTGAATATGCTAAAGAAGACCAATGCTAATTTAAGCCCAATATTTGTAGTTTTCAAAGATAAGAAAAGGCTGATTCAGAGAGTTTTTGAGCAGCATATCTTAGGAAGGCCTCCCTTTATCGATGTCGTGGATAAGGAGCAGACAAGGCATTTGCTCTGGAACATAGAAGACCCCGCTATCCTGGAATTTATCCAAACCGGGATGAGGAAAGAGGATGTGTTTATAGCTGATGGCCATCATCGTTATGAAGTATCTTGCGCTTACAGGGATGAGATGCGGAATAAACTCAAAGATAAATTCGCCGAAGATGCCAGTTTTAATTATACCTTAAGTTATTTTACCAGCGCTGACCAGAGGGGATTATCCATCTTGCCGATACACCGTTTGCTGAAATTGGATAAAAGCCCGGAGATTAATGATTTTTTAAAATGCCTTAAAAAGTATTTTGATGTTGAAAGAATCAAGGATAGGGGTAGGTTTTTCTTTCTTTTGGAAAAGAGCGGTTTTAGCGAACATGTTATCGGCATGTATAAGGATAAGAATTACTGGCTCTTAAGGTTAAAGAATATTAGGATATTGGATAAGGCAATGAGCGATAAGCCTAAGGAATACCGTTCTTTAGGCGTTTCAATTCTCAACCAGCTTGTCTTCAGGGATATTTTAGGCTTAAGCCCGGAGGATAAGGAGATCCTTGAGTATAGCCCAAACCCGGAAGAATTTATTGAGGCGGTTGATAATAACCCCGGGGCAATAGCCTTCTTTTTAAACCCTGTAAAAATAGAAGATATTGTAGCCGTAGCCCTAAAGGGAGATAAGATGCCCCCTAAATCAACCTATTTTTACCCCAAGGTACTTTCGGGATTGGTAATCCATAAACACGAGGCTGTTTAATATGGCTCTATTCGGAAGGCCAAAATATACCATTGTAAGGCTGAAGAAGAAAGAAATTCCTGACGGGCTCTGGACTAAGTGTGAGGCTTGTTCAGAGACCCTTTATAATAAAACCATTGAAGAGAATTTAAAAGTCTGCCCGAAATGCGGGCATCATTTTTCCCTGGGTGCGTATGAAAGAATCCGGATGCTTGTAGATAAAGATACCTTTGAAGAATATGACAAGGATATGCTTTCTGCTGATCCGCTTGATTTTAAAGGGCCCAAAACCTATAAGGATAAAATAGCAACGGACCAGAAGATTACGGGGTTAAATGATGCGGTAGTCTCCGGGCAGGGTCAGTTAAACGGCAGAAAACTAATCATTGCGGTTACCGACTCGCGTTTTATTATGGGTTCTATGGGATCTGTTGTCGGAGAAAAGATAGCCCGGGCAATCGAGAATGCGATAGAAAAGAAATTGCCGCTGGTTATTGTCTCAGGTTCGGGGGGCGGGGCAAGAATGTACGAAGGGATGCTTAGCCTTATGCAGATGTCCAAGACCTGCGCGGCATTAAGTTATCTTAGAAAAGCAAGGCTGCCTTACATATCAATTCTTACTAATCCTACTATGGGAGGGGTTATGGCTTCTTTTGCCGGAGTAGGCGATATTATTATGGCGGAACCAAAAGCCCTGATCGGATTTGCAGGGCCCAGGGTAATTGAGCAGACCATAAGGCAGAAACTTCCGGCGGGTTTTCAGCGGTCGGAGTTTTTACTCGACCATGGGCTTATTGATATGATTGTCCCGCGCAAGAATATGAAGGATTCAGTCAGTAAATTACTTGATTATCTTAGCTGATATATTATAATATTTACTTTAAAGAGCGTAAGCTTAAGTGATCCTAAACAGGAGAAATAAGAAATGGCCCAGGTAAGTTTGAATAAGGTATGTAAATTATTTCCAGGAAACGTCAAGGCAGTTGATAATATTAATCTTGGTATCGAAAATAAGGAATTTATGGTTTTGGTCGGGCCTTCCGGGTGCGGTAAATCAACGACCCTTAGAATGATCGCCGGTTTAGAAGAGATAAGTTCCGGAGATATCTATATAGGTAATAAAAAAGTTAATGATGTGCCGGCAAAGGATAGGGATATTGCGATGGTTTTTCAGAATTACGCCTTGTATCCGCATATGACTGTTTTTGAGAATATGTCATTTGGCCTAAGGTTAAGGCATATGCCTAAGGCAGAGATAATGCAGAGGGTTAATGAGGCAGCGGATATATTGGGCATTAAGCGCTTATTAAACCGTAAGCCCAGGGAGCTTTCCGGAGGGGAGAGGCAGCGCGTGGCTGTAGGCAGGGCTATTGTAAGAAAGCCTATGGTTTTTTTATTCGATGAACCCTTGAGTAATCTGGATGCAAAAATGCGGGTTCAGATGCGTACCGAGATACACAAACTGCATTTAAGGCTACAGACAACAATAATTTATGTTACGCATGATCAGACTGAAGCTATGACTATGGGGGATAGGATAGCGGTTATGAAGGACGGCATATTGCACCAGGTCGCCGACCCTATCAGCATATACGATCATCCTAAAAATAAGTTTGTTGCAAGCTTTATAGGTTCGCCACCCATGAATTTTATGAATGGCAAGATTATTAAGAAAGATAACCGCCTTTATTTTTATGAAGGCAAGGTTAATGTTAAATTAGTAGAAGATATGCGCCAGAAATTGGCTCCTTATGTGGACAAAGAGATTATATTCGGAATACGCTCCGAGGATGTATATGATAAGCTTTTTGTTTCTGAAGCGCCTCCTGAGAATGTAGTAAAGGTTAATTGCGAGGTCTATGAGCCCATGGGTTCTGAAGTATACCTGTATCTTAATACCGGTAGGCATACTTTTATTGCACGCGTGGGTGCCCATAACCGGCCTAAGGTTAACCAAGAAATGGACCTGGTTTTTGATATGAGTAAAGTCCATTTTTTTGATAAGGATAGCGAAGAGACGATAGTATAACCTTAGAAGGAAGCATCCCCATGGCTGCTTTTTTAGAAAAATCGTTTCTTGTCAAGGGCAGGAAATATAATATAGCTCTTTTTCTTGTTCATTTTGCCATTCCCTTATTATTATCCAGGATTCTATCCGTAAATCCCCTAAAATATCTTTTAGCTTTCTACCTTGTAAATACCCTCATTGTTATTTACTTCTTCAAAAAGAGTTATTCAAAAAGCCGTAATCTTGAATTATCTATGGAGGGGGTTCAGGAAGAGATAAACCTCCTTAATGTAGAATACTCTAAAGAGCTGAAGAATAGCATCGCCCTTAAAGAAAAGGACCTTCGTTATAATAGCCTCGCAAAAATCCTTGAGAAAATTAATTTAAGTTTAGAATTGGACACAGTAGCTGAAATCTTAGTCCAGGAGGCCTTTTTCTTGATCGGTAAGGAAAAGGGGGTAGGTATACTTTACCTTATTGACAGCTATAATCAGAAATTAATCCTTTTTAGGCGCAGGGTAGAAAATAAGGGGCTGGTGATCAAGGCTAAGGAAGGGGATATCCTTGATTTGTGGGTTTTAAGGCATGGCAGCCCTTTATTAATTGAGGATATAAAGAATGATTTCCGGTTTGATCCGGATAAGCTATCCGCATTGGACATAAGGCCTATCTCTTCATTAATTAGCGCGCCTTTCTTGATTGAAAATAAACAGCTGGGTATTCTAAGGTTGGACAGCCGGGTTGTCGGAGCTTATTCTCAAGATGACCTAAGGTTTCTGGTATCCATAACCGACTTAGGGGCAGTAGCCATTGAAAATAGTGAATTTTTCAAGAGAACGCAGGATTTGGCTATTCATGATTCCTTGACCGGGCTTTATACCAAAGGTTATTTTATGGAGCGTTTTAAGCAGGAGTGTAAAAGGATTATACGCCAGGGCGGCCTATTGGCCCTGATGATGCTGGATATAGATTTCTTTAAAGAATACAACGATAAATTTGGGCATACCGCGGGAGATATAGTATTGCAGAAGTTAAGCAGGATTTTAATAGACTCCTTTGCTAAGTTTAACCCTGTGATATGCCGCTTTGGGGGAGAGGAGTTTTGTATTGCGATAACCGGTGTCGAAAAAAGAGAGGCTTATGATATCGCAGATAGCCTACGCTTAAAAATAGAAAATGAGAAGGTGGTTTTGCGGCGCAGCCAGACTAATATAACTGTTTCAATCGGCCTGGCTAATTTGCCGTTTGATACTATGGACGATGAGGAATTAATCCGTAAAGCGGATAAGGCTATGTACCAGGCAAAACAAAACGGGAGAAACCAGGTATGCTGTATTTAGCCGCCCTAACCTTATTGACCATAATTGCGTATTTCTTAATCAGAAGTTCTTTTGAGAGATCTGGCAATCAAGGGAGCAGTAGCCTGCTTGCTTTAGATTCCGAATTAAAACGCCTTTCGCTGGAATTTAAAGAACTTAAGGCGGAGAATTCTCTTCTGGCAAGCAATGTTTCCGAGACGATAGCGCTCTATAATATAACTAAGGATATATCCCGCCAGCTTGACCAGGATAAGATATTCAGTATTTTTAAGGAACGTATTCATAATTATATAAAATTTAAAGACTGCAGATTTCTGGAGAATAAGGAAGATTTAAAGAAATATAAAGACTACACCAGTATTCCTCTGGCCATTGATAAGGATACCAGGGCTTATCTTGTGGCTAGCGGGATAGAAGGAAAGGATAATAAGAGGTTTCAGATCCTGGCAGGGCAGCTTTTGATTATGCTTAGAAGGTCGCTGCTTTATAAGAAAATACAGGAGTTGGCGATAATGGATGGATTAACTCAGGTATTCGGACGCAGGCATTTCCTGGAAAGGCTTAATGAGGAAGTGAAGCGTTCTAAGAAATTTAAACATAACCTTTCTTTCCTAATGATAGATATAGATAAATTTAAGAGTTTTAATGACAGGTACGGCCATTTGGTGGGGGATGCCATACTAAGAGAGATTTCCCAGGTTATCAGGGAAACCGTAAGGCAGATAGACTTTGTCGGAAGGTACGGAGGAGAGGAGCTATCCATAGCATTACCGGAAACAGATAAAGACCAGGCTTTACTTGCCGCAGAGCGTATACGCCATGCCGTGGAATCCAGGAACATAAAGGTCTACGATGAGGAATTAAAAGTAACTATAAGTGTTGGGTTATCCACTTTTCCTGATGATGCCAATGATTCCAGCCCCCTGATTGAGAATGCGGATTCTGCCCTCTACCGCGCTAAGGATGCCGGAAGGAACAGGGTTTGCGCATACCGGAAATAAGCCATATTTTCTGTAAGATTATAGCTTGTGCCCAAGCCTATTTTATGGTAATCTAACAAATATTTATTAATGAGAAAAGCAAATGAATAAGAGATATATTATCGGGATTGATTTAGGCGGGACTAATTTAAAGGTTGCTCTCCTGGATTTAAAATATAATATAAAAGACAGGGAAGTTCTGGGTACGCGTAGTTTCCTGGAAAAGGAAGAGCTTATATCCGGGATAGTCTATTCCATAAACAGGATTATCAAATACAACGGACTTGATAAGACAGATATTCTTGGAGTAGGCCTTGGGCTTCCCGGACCGGTTGATGCAAGAGGGGGGGTTGTGCATTTTCTTCCTAATGTCCCTGGATGGAAAGAGGTGCGTTTAAGGGATATCCTAAAGAAAAGGATTGGTTTGGCTGTATTTTTGGACAATGATGCCAAGGTAATGGCTTTAGCAGAGCATCGTTTAGGCGCGGCCAGAGGCTTCAATAATGTACTGTGCATGACCTTAGGCACGGGGATTGGCGGAGGAATAATAATAGGGGGTAAGCTTTACAGGGGTTTTAATAATGCCGCGGGAGAAGTGGGCCATCTGCCTATAAATGAACGAGGATTAAGCTGCAACTGCGGACGCTCAGGGTGCCTTGAGGCGTACATAGGCAACAGCAGGATTTTGAATAGTGCGCGTAAAGAGTTTAAGAAGGACATTTCCCTGGAGGAGCTGAGCCTTTTGGCAGCAAAAGGCAACAGATCTGCTATAAAAATCTGGAGTAATGTAGGGAAACGTTTGGGTTTTGCGCTTGCCGGAGTAGTGAACATACTGAATTTAGATGCAGTAGTTATGGGCGGGGGAGTATCCAATGCCGGAAGGGTCTTGTTTGACAGCGCTAAAGAATCCCTGAAGAATCAGGCAATGAGCGTTCAGGGAGGGCATGTTAAGATATTCAGGGCCAAGCTTGGCAATAATGCAGGTTTAATCGGCGCGGCGATTATGGTGCGGGAAGGGCAGGCTTAATAAGTTATGTTTCCAAAGAGGCATTTATTCCATCTCTCAGCATTTGCATTCATTTTTATTCTTTCTTCCACTTTTTCTTATGCTCAGGATTCCGGATTAAAATCCGCATTTTCCCAGCCTATTGTTGTTAACGGAGATAATGTTGAATATTCGACAGAAACTCAGGAAGTTACTGCGCAGGGTAATGTGGAGATTATATACGAAGGGACCAGGCTTACCTGTAAGAAATTAACCGTTAATACCAAAACTAAACAGGGCGTAGCTGAAGGAAATGCCCGGCTTGAGGATGAAAAGGGGATTATTGAAGGGGAGGAGATTAATTATGATTTTGAATCTAAGACCGGGACTATTATTGATGCCGAATTCAGGGCTAATCCTTATTTTGGAAAGGCAAGGAAGGTAGAGCGTTTAGGTGAATCGGAATTTGTCGCCAGATACGGACACGTTACCACTTGCAGCTTTGATCATCCGCACTACCGTATTGCCTCAAAGCAAATGGGTATAGTGCCGGGCGATAAGATCCAGACTAAAGAAGACGTATTATATTTAGGTTCTGTTCCGGTATTGTATCTGCCCAGGTTTAACCATGTATTAGAGGACCCTATGATGCATGTAAGGGTTATGCCGGGGAAGAGAAAAGATTGGGGCCCTTATGTCCTAAGCGCCTGGAAATATACCTTTACTGATTATGCCAGCGGCAGGATTTATCTTGATTACCGCAGCAAGCTGGGTATTGGTTCTGGTTTTGGCACAAATTATGCTACGCCTAATGTGGGTAAGGGGGATTTTAAATTTTATTATTCAAAGGAACATCCGGATAAAGCCGACCTCGGCGCCAACGCGCAGCGTAGTGAATTCCAGAGATATCTTATCCGCTGGCGCCATAAATGGGACATTTCAGACCAGACAAACTTTGTGTCGGAATTCTATAAAATCGGGGATGACCGCAGAAAGTATTACGATAAGAACAGCAATATCCTGAAGGATTATTTTTACCGGGAGTATGAAAAAGATACCCAGCCTCTGTCTTATGCTTTGTTTCATCATAGCTTCAGCTATTCCAGTATCGATATATTGGCGCAGAAGCGCGTAAATAAATGGTTTGACCAATTGGATAAGCTTCCGGAAATAAGGTATGTATTGCCTAATATAAAATTAGGAAATACGCCGCTTTATTTTGAAAATAATACCGTTTTTACTTCTTTTAATAAAAAATCTTCCATGTCTCCCGTAACCACGGATGACCTGAGCATGACAAGGCTGGATATTATTAATAAGGTTTCCCTACCCATGAAACTGGCCTTTATCGAATTTACGCCTTTTCTAAAGGACCGGCAGGTTGTTTATGATAAAGGGGCAAATGGCAAGACATTGCCGGTTAACACTATTTTTTATGTGGGTGCGGATTTGAATACTAAATTTTACCGTTTCTTTAATTTTAAAACTAATGCCTTGGGGTTAAACCTTGATGGTTTCAGGCATATCATTACCCCTACTATCAGCTACTCTTATAATCACGCGCCCACAGTGAACAGCCGTAACCTGAAATATATTGATGAGGTGGACTTGCTTACTTCCAGCAATGCGGCAACTATAGGCTTGTCAAATAAACTGCAAACCAAGAGGAAGGATGCTGACGGGAAGGAAAAGACAGTTGACTTTATGGATATAAATATAAGCACAACCTATAATTTCTCTCCGCATATAGTTTACGGAAATAAGTATTATTTGCAAGATGACGATACCAAGATTAGCGTAACTGATCTTGATAGGACCCAGAAAAAAGGGGCTACCTTTTCAGATATAGTCTTAAAATATAAGATACTTCCTTATTCCTGGTTAAGAATTGAAGGAGACGCTACTTATAAGCATTCGGGGATTGAAGATGATACGGATTATGAAAACTATAATCGTTTCTCCAAGGCAAATTACGATATAATCTTTGATTTCGCCCCCGATCGCTCATTGGGTATTGGGCAGCGTTATGAGAGAAAAGGGCAGAATCAGGTTACCGCAGGTTTTAACTGGCGGATTAATCCTAAATGGAAACTTTCAATCTATCAGAGGTATAATCTTAAGTCATTTACCGACGACAGCAATGCCTTTGTGAAAAAGGGTTCACTTGAGCAGGAATATACTATATCGCGCGATTTGCATTGCTGGGAGGTTGATTTAACGTTGAACAATAAAAGAAATGACGGCTCGGGGATATTCGTGGTATTCAGGTTAAAGGCATTTCCTGAAGCAGAGTTTGGTTTTGACCAGAGTTATAATAAGCCTAGTTCAGGCGCACAGTAAGTTTAATAATGGTGAGGAAGGGACAGGAATGGGTTTTTTGAATGAATTCAAGGAGAGCATAAAGAAAAAGGACCTTAAGGTGGCGGTAGTAGGCTTAGGTTACGTAGGCCTGCCTTTAGCCATAGAATTTGCCAAAAAGGGTTTTTTAGTTTTCGGGGTGGAGATAGATAAAGACAGGCTGTCCCATCTTATGAAAAGGGAGACTTATATAAGCGATGTTGCCTCTGAAGAATTGAGAGGAGTTTTGAGGCCCGGCAGGTTGACCCCTTGCGGGGATTTTAAATCACTAAATCGTGCCGATGTTGTTATCGTCTGCGTGCCTACCCCATTAAAAAGAAAGTATCATCCGGATATTTCCTTTATCAAAGAGGCGATTGAGTCTATCTCCCGTAATTTAAAGCGCGGCAGCTTAATTATCCTGGAAAGTACTACTTATCCCGGGACCACGGAAGAGGTTATTATCCCTCTTCTAGAAAAAAGAGGGTTAAGGCATGGAAGGGATTTCTACCTGTGTTTTTCCCCGGAGAGAATTGACCCCGGTAACTTGAGGTTTCCGGTTTCCAGGATTCCCAAGGTTATCGGAGGAATAAATAGGGATGCGGGCTTATTGGGCAAGGCGGTGTATGAGGTTATCGTAGAGAGGGTAGTGATGGTTTCTTCTACCCGCGTTGCTGAAATAACCAAATTATTAGAGAATACCTTCCGCATTGTTAACATAGGATTAGTAGATGAAATGGCGATGATGGCCCATAAGATGAATATAGATATCTGGGAGGTTATTGACGCTGCATCCACTAAGCCTTTTGGATTTATGCCTTTTTATCCCGGGCCGGGAGTAGGCGGGCACTGTATACCTAAAGACCCTCTTTATCTTTACTGGAAGGCAAAGAAGTTCGGCTTCAGTTCCCGTTTTATTAAGCTCGCATCGGATGTAATCTCTTTTATGCCTGAATATGTGGTAAAAAGGGTGGAGGCGGTGCTTAAGGGCAAGGGAAAAGATTTGCATAATTCTAAGGTTTTGCTTATCGGGGTTACTTATAAAAAGGATATTAAGGATTTAAGGAAATCTCCCGCTTTGGACATAATTGAAATCTTAAAAAAGGCTAAGGCGCAGGTAGCTTATCATGACCCGCTGGTCCCTTATTTGAAATTCCCTAGCCTTAGCCTTAAATCATTGGCGCTTAATAAAGCAAATTTGAAGAAATTTGATTGTACGATTATCGCCACTAACCATTCCTCTCTTGATTACGGTTTAATTTTAAATAACACAAAGAGCATATTTGATACGCGCAATGTATATAAAGGCAAGGCAAACGGGAATATTATAAGGCTATGAGTAGATTTTTGGTTACCGGAGGCGCAGGTTTTATCGGATCGCATATTGTTGAGGAATTATCCAAGAGAGGGGATTTTGTCAGGGTCTTAGATAATTTCTCAACCGGAAGGAAAGAAAATTTAAATAACTTAAAAGGCAAAGTAGAAGTTATAAGGGCAGATATCCGCTCTAAGGCAAATTGCGTTAAGGCCTGCAGAGGGATAGATTTTGTATTGCATCAGGCAGCATTAAGGAGCGTGCCTAAATCAATGAATAACCCTAAGGAATATAACGAGGTTAATATTAACGGCACGTTTAATATGCTGGAGGCGGCGAAAGATAATAAAGTAAAGCGTTTTGTGTTTGCTTCCTCAAGTTCTGTTTACGGAGATGTTTCAAAATTTCCGGAAAAAGAATCTTTATCCCCGCAGCCTGTATCTCCTTATGCGTTAACCAAAATATCCGGAGAGTATTACTGCAGGATATTCAGCCATCATTATAGGCTGCCTACGATCGTCCTGCGTTATTTCAATGTCTTTGGCCCGAGGCAGCCGCTGGATGACGAATATGCGGTAGTCGTGCCGAAGTTTATTAACGCCATTTTGAATAATCAACGCCCGCCTATTTATGGGAACGGAAAGCAATCGCGTGATTTTACCTTTGTTTCGAATGTGGTTAATGCCAACCTTCTTGCCGCAAGAAATATAGGGTTGAATCACGGTGTGTTTAATATCGCCTCAGGAAAGGATTATTCGGTGCTTGATTTAGCAAAAATGATTAATGCCATTTTGAGCAAGAATATAAAACCTCTTTTCCTGAAGAAGCGGCCGGGGGATGTATTCAGGACTCTTGCTGATTTATCAAATGCGAAAGTAAAATTGAAGTATAAGCCGCAATATAACCTCTCCCGGGGGCTGAGGATTACCGTTGATTATTGGGTCAATAGGTACCGATAGCCTTCCTAAAAAAGCAGTCATTTTACAAATCCTATAAAAATAAGTGAATTGTAATCGTAAGTGCGAAAGCTAGGGGTATAAAAAGCCTCCAAAGCTCTTGAAAAAACTGTTATTTTGTAAGGTATAGAAACCAGCAAAAGAACAGGA
>JBAZGD010000021.1:0-16737 GCA_041653055.1 Candidatus Omnitrophota bacterium | reverse complement strand
ACCTTAAAACGCATATTATTTTTATGCAACCGGCTGACCTCTTGAGCAAGGAAGTTATCGAGGTAGCTCATAAGCATACCGATCTCCCTTTTAGGCCTAACCCAATTCTCGGTAGAGAAGGCGAAAAAGGTTACCACCTTGATGCCTAGATCAGCGGCAGCCTTTACAATATCATTAACTCTTTTAACTCCTTCGCGATGACCGTAGCTGCGCGGTAAATTACGCTCCTTAGCCCATCGTCCGTTACCATCCATAATAATAGCAACGTGCTCAGGGATCATATTCCTCTCTGTCATATTTACTGATGCGCCTTATAATCTATGTCAGGAAATATATTATCTTTATATTCAATGCCGCTAAGCCAATTCTGGTCAATGGAGTTACCCTTAACCCCTTCATAAAGGCGGTTAAAATTCAGCAGGTGATCCTTGGTGCGGCGTATAGCATATTCAGTATGCGTTCCCGTCCCCAATATAAAAGCCCAATCTGAACTCTGAGCAAGCAAAAGCTCGCGCAATGCCTGGTTTAAGGCCCTCCTGGTTAATCCCTCTGCGCCAGGGTAAGCTTTGGCCAGCTCCGTCATTCTGTCTGAAGCATTATGAAGGTGCCTGTAAATCCAGTCATTAGAGCCTTGCAACCACATCTCGCTGTAACCCTTCCACCCCCAACTTGACATTGAAGGCGTAATAACCTGATTGCGCGGATTCTCGCTTAGGTATTGTGGCGCCGTAGTTAACTTTATCTCATCCTGGTCAAAGGCTATCTTGCGGATTAAAAACTCAAGCCACATTGGGCCCTCATACCACCAATGCCCGAATAGCTCTGCATCATAAGGAGAGACTATAATCGGTTTCTTTCCCAAAAGCTCATACAGATATTCCGCTTGCCTCTGGCGGTTAAACATAAAATTACCGGCATGATCAGCCGCTTTCTCGCGCGCCCACCTAGAGACATAAGGCTCCTTATGGTTACCGGTGCCGGTGATCCGGTAATACTTTATTCCGGTGTTAATCCTAATCCCGTCGGGATGAATATAGGGCTTAATATAATCGTACTCTAAATCAAAACCGATATCCCGATAAAACTCCCGGTAATTATAATCTCCGGGGTAACCTTCAATCGAACTCCAAACTTGTTTTGAAGACTCTAGATCCCTGGAGAAACAGGCAACTCCCGTGCCTTTGCAATAAACCGGGGCAAAAACCCCGTATTTAGGCCTGGGCTTACCGTGCAAGGTACCATGGGAATCAGTAAAGAAATAGCTTAAGCCCGCCTCTTTTAATATCTTATCGTGCCCGGGATAATAACCGCACTCAGGGAGCCAGATACCCCTGGGCTTTCTGCCGAAAACACTCTGATAATGGCTGACAGCTACTTTTATCTGGGCTGAAACAGACTCCTTACAAACATCCATTAAGGGCAGATAACCATGGGTTGCCCCGCAGGTAATAATCTCCAATTTCCCTAAATCCTGAAATTTCTTGAAAGCACCGGTTAGATTGCGCCCGTACCTTAAGAAGGTATCGCGAGCGGATAAAAATTCATCAAGGTACATTGCAGATAATGCCTCAAATTGCGGCTGCCAACGCGTCCTCTCCTTTTCCTTATTAGCTAACTCTATAAGCCTGTTTATATGTTTCAGGTAACGCTCCTGAAGCAGGCCATCAGACAGCATGGAAATTAAGGTCGGACTAAGGGTCATGGTAAGACGGAAATCTACGCCGTCATTAACCAGCCGCTCGAATACCCTGATTAAAGGGACATAAGTCTCGGTTATCGCTTCATAGAGCCAGTCTTCCTCAAGAAAATCCTCGTGTTCCGGATGACGCACATAAGGAAGGTGCCCATGCAAAACCAAACAAAGATATCCTTTATGCATTTATTTAGTCTCCCTTATCACTATCGGAGTAATCTTCCTCTTGTCCATGCCGTCTTTAGAAACAGCCTTAACCGGAATAACCTGAGTTCCATCAGGCAGGGCAAAACGCAGAGTGAATGTGCCATCGCGCCGTAAAGATATAGGCTTATCCTGAACAGTTACCTTTGCGTCAGGTTCAGTCGCGCCATAAACAATTAACTCGCAATTAACTTCAAGCCAGAAGCTTCTTGAAGGCTGCTTTCTCACAGGGCTTGCCATTGAAGCAATGCCGGGAGAACTTACAGCACCCTTGCGCCAAACCCCTCCCGCGGGAGAAGTCTTGCCCAAACCAAACCCCATTCCGTAAAGGCGCATGAACATTTCATCCGGTATCATCCATTCTTCATCAGTAATCCAGGAAGGGCCGTCAAAAGGCGTCTCCACAATATTAGAGCGTAATATGGTAATAAACCTTCCATCCGGCAATAAGAGCCCAAGGTCTACACACCAGGACCTTCCGGGGACCGCAATATCTATATACCAACTTAAGGCATCTTCGCGCACCTCTATGTCAAAGAATTTATTTGCGTTAAAACCGTTAAAGGCAACATTACTGACATCATAAACGCGCAGTACCCTCTTGGCCTTGCTAAATTCCCCCCTGAGTTCTGCCTTAAACTTATTCCAGGTAGAATCTTTAACTTCCCAATAAGTATATAGCCACCAGGGGTCCCTTACTGCTAAAACCATCGTATCCCTGCCATACCCGGAAGGCAACTCCCGTTGAAAAGAATCCTGCATAAGCATTGACTTGGCATGTGAAAACTTCACCGCGCCTATAGTTACTTCCTGCTTGCTTAAATCATCTTTTTTTTCTTTAGGCACAGGGGTAACCTTGGCCGGCCTTGGTTTTTTAAACCTGCTAACCTCCTTAGCCTTAGGCGTTGACTTTCTTAATTTCATTTTAGAATCTGCTTTCGCCTTAACCCGCGCTATTTTAGCCATATTACCCTCCGCTTTCTTGGCAATAAAAAAGGGGAAATCCATCCCCTTTAAAGAACCTTGAAAAGTACCGTTCTTTTATCGCCCCCCCTATATCATTTTTTAACCCTTTTCACGGTTTTTAAAGATTCCTTTAATTTTAATTCCAGCGATTCATTAATCTTAGTTAATTTCTGCAGGTCATCCTTAATAGTCTGACAAACGAGCTGTTCCTGCAGCAGGGCCTTTTTAGCTGCCTCTAACGCGGCCCTATCTTCTTGAGACTCATTTTCCTGCGCCTTCAAACTTTGCGCAAGCAAAGCCTTCTCTTGAGAAAGTTTGGCTATCTTCTCTTCGACATCAAACCTCTGCGCCATCTCTTTCCTATACGCGCATACCTTACTGCGTAAATTTACGCAAGAGCCTATATTAAGGACAAATAACAGTGCGCACAAAACCGATAAAACTAATACTGGCCTATTCTTAAACAAAGATTCCATTAAGCCGGGCATTGCCTTATTTTAAGTTTTCCCCTAAGCTGCCGCCATCCTTAACCTTGGAGACCTTTGGCTGTATAACAATTTCAACCCGGCGGTTTAACTTTCTACCCTCTCTTGTATCATTGGTAGCAACCGGCCGGTATTCGCCAAAGCCAATCGCTGAGAGGCGTTCTGGAGAAATGCCTTTTTCATTAACTAAAAAATGCAAAACGCTTAAAGAACGGGCAGTAGATAATTCCCAGTTCGACTTCCAGCTGGAATGCTTTATCGGAACATTGTCCGTATATCCCTCTATGCCGATATTAAAACCACCCATATTATCTTTTAATATCCCGGAAACCTTGTCCAGTAAAGGATAAGCCTCTTGCCTTATTTGGGCCTTTCCCGAATCAAATAAAAGATCCCCGACGACCGTAATAACCAGCCCCTTTTCCATCATCTGCAGTTTGATCTGCTTATCGGATATCTCCTTGCCTAATCTCTCCTCCAAAAGTCTCTTAGCCTGCGTTAGCTCATCTAATTGATTAGAAAGCTCTTCAATTTTTAAGGCGTCGGATCTTCTGCCCTTCTGAATAATAAAAGTACATCCTGCTAAAGCAAAACTCAGCACAAGCACCAATAAGCCTTTAAATAGATTCTTCATATTTTACCTCTCCTTCTTCTTTTTGAAATAAACTATAACATAAGCCTAATTAAGAGTCAAGAAAAATAGTATCTTCCCTGGCCGAACCAATCGACACCATACTAATTCTAGCCCTAAGCATATCAGAGAGTATTTTAAGGTAAGTTTTAGCATTAGGATGAAAATCCTTATAAGACCTTGGCTTAGTTAAAGTTTCAGGCCAGCCTGAAACTTCCTTGTATACCGGCTTAACATTGCTTAAGGCCTTGAAATCCTGCGGAAACTCCTTAAGGAGCTTACCTTTATACCTATAAGAAACACACAGACTTATCTTCTTTAAGCCATCCAGCACATCCATCTTCATAATCGCTAATTCTGACGCACCATTAAGCATTACCGCTTCCCTTGCCATTAATACGTCAAACCAGCCGCATCTTCTGGGCCTGCCGGTAGTAGCGCCGAACTCATTGCCTTTCCTGCGCATAAATTCGGCAAACTTTACAGGAAATTCCGTAGGAAAAGGCCCTTCTCCGACCCTGGTAGTATAGGCCTTGGCAACCCCGATGACCTTATTTATCTTAACCGGCGAGATTCCGGTACCGGTGCATGCGCCACCGCTAGTGGTAGAAGAAGAGGTAACAAAGGGATATGTCCCAAAATCTATATCCAAGTATGTACCCTGGGCCCCCTCAAAAAGAATATCCTTTTTAAGCTCAATGGCGCGGTTTAAAATAGCTGCCGTATTAGAGATATAAGGGGAAAATATCCTGCCGTAGTTAAGATACTGGCGGTATATAGAATTAAAAATAAAGCCCTTATGCCCGTAAACCTTCCTGAAAATTTCGTTTTTCTCTTTCAAGTTATCTTTTAATTTCTCCGCAAAAACCTTGGGGCTTAAGATGTCAGCCATACGTATGCCGCAACGGCTGATTTTATCCGCATAGCAGGGGCCTATACCGCGCCCGGTAGTGCCTATCTTATGCTTTCTTTTGGTCTCTCTTAATTGGTCCAGTATCCTGTGATACGGCATAACTACATGGGCAAGAGAAGAAATCTTAAGCCTGCTATTAATGCTTATCCCCGTATTTTCTAACTCCCTGATCTCATCAAGAAGGACAGTCGGATCAATAACCACCCCATTGCCTATGCAGCAAATCTTGTTCTCGTGTAAAATCCCGGAGGGCATCAGATGAAATATATATTCCTTATCCCCCACCACAACTGTATGCCCTGCGTTATTGCCGCCCTGATAACGGACAATGTAATCTACCTTACGGGATAAAATATCGATAACCTTTCCCTTGCCTTCATCCCCCCATTGTATGCCAACAAGAACCATATTCATTTTTATTTTACCTTTTCCTTTTGCTTGTGCCTTTATGCTGACTTGTTTATAAATTTAGGGCGTCATGGTAAATATCTTGCGTGCGATATCGGGATATTTTGCGATGAATTTAAGCTCATCGTCAACCAAAGGCTTCTGGTTATGCACATTGGCATACCTGACCAACTCCAGTACTTCGGTAGCCTCGGCATCGCTAGCAAAAGCAACCTCTATCTTCTCGTAAACATTCCTGAAACCCTTGATCCCCGAATATTCACCGGCGGTGATCTTACGCCCGGTCTCAATTATCTCCGGCTCCCCCCTGCCAAGCTCCTCAAAATCATAAAGCTCATAATTACGCCTGTCCTTTAAGGCGCCGTCGGCATGGATACCAGACTCATGCGCAAAGGCATTAGCCCCAATCCCCGGCTGGTTTATCGGTATGGGAACTCCGAAAGCATAAGAGGCATACTTACAGACCTTCCAAGATTTCTTTAAATCAATCTTTTCATCAAGAACATACCCCTCCATCCCGCTGCCATACTTTATCGCCAGTATAACCGAAACCAGGTCCGCATTCCCCGCGCGCTCACCCATACCATTCACGCAAGTATTAATATAGGTATCTACCCCGGCGTCATTAGCTGCGCGAGCTCCGGAAACAGAATTAGCCACCACCAGGCCTAAATCATTATGACAGTGTATTTCAATCGGGATCTGCACTGATTCAGCCAGGATCTTTATCCTTTCGTATATACTAAAGGGGGTGTCATAGCCTAATGTATCGCAATAACGGATTCTTTCTGCCCCGGCCTTCTTTGCCTTTTGAGCGAACTCAATCAGATAATCAATTTTTGTACGCGAGGCATCCTCGGCATTAACCCCTATTGATTCCGCTCCCAGGCTATGGGCCTCATGAACCGCCTCAGACATTTCCTTTATTACCGAAGAATGATCTAACTTTCCCTTAAACTTATTTACGATCATCTGGTCTGAAGTAGATATCGATAAATTAACATGCTTTAAATTAGGGATTAACTTAAAAGCCTTTTTAACATCATCGCTGGTCGCCCGTAACCACCCGCCCAATCTGGTAGAAGCAATGACGCCTTTTTTAACTAGTTCTAAATTTGCATTAAGATAATTAGTTTCATGCCGCGTCAACGGAAACCCAAACTCCGACTGGAATATCCCCATTTCATCCAGGTAAAGGTTAAGCATGGTTTTCTGCAGCTTGGACAGGCATATCCGCGAAGTCTGCACTCCGTCTCGGTTGGTTACATCAATTAACGATATCTTTGGTTTTTTATTCATCTCTCACCTCTTTATTATTTTTTTGAAATCTTCCTTTTTAGGAACGCCCTTAGACCCAAAAATCTCCTTGTTATCCAGCAGGTATACGGGCCCGGACATAATCTTTAGCTCCCTGTTTAGCCGGATATTCTCCTTTAACAAAGAGGCCCCTTGAGGTCCCCTGGCGCATTGCCTGACCTTCTCGGTATCCAAACCCTTTGCGCAATCCTCCCACCATGAACTATTAATATTCTTCGCCCTGCAGGATATATAATCAAAAAATGACTCAGGATAATATTCATTCAGGCACACGCAACGCAGCCCTTCTTCAACCTCTATCTTTCCCTTAGGGGCATCAAACCCATCTTCTAAGGCAAGGGCAAGAAAATGTATCTTAGGGTTAAAATCACGCACTAACTCCAAGATTTCAAAAGCATCTTTATCATATAAACTCATAAATACGTCTAGCCTGCCCTTAACCACTTCCCTGTCTAAAAGATAGGCAACCCCCGCAAACTCGGGTTTCAAAATATAGGAATCGCCCGCGTTCTCAAGGTTGCCCTTTAAATTATCAAAAACCTGCGTTTTCTCTATATCCTTGTCTAAGATATAGGCCGGAAGCCCTGATATGCCCAGCTCTTCAATTAAGCCTAACGCCTCTTTTTGCGGATAATAGAGGCTTGCTACTTCCAATCCCGGCAATTGCTGCTTTAGCGAATTAACTGCAGCCTCAGTATTGCAGGCAACGCAATCCCTAGAAGTGACCACTGTTAACTTTACCTTAACTGGCTCGCTAAAAAGGCAGCGGGAATTACCCTCTCCCGCATCAAGGCAGGAACCTGCAAAGCCATCCTTCTTACAATTATTATCAGAAAAACAGCGCGGTAATATTGAAAGCACCTGCGGGTCATCGGTTATTTTATCGGAAACCCTGATCTCTTCAATTTTTGAATCAACTATTCTTTTATTCTTAATCTTTAATACCGCCTTACCGAGCTTACGGGCCTGCCATACGGGCCTTAAGAATATCGTCTCGCCTTTCTTATAAGGAATATCCTTTTCAAAAGACCCCCCTCCCTCTAAAACCAAATCTATGCCGGGCACCTCCTTAACTAACATCCGGCATTCCTCCGGGCCTACGCTACTTAAGAGTATAATAATATCTGCGCCTCTCTCCTTAAGTTTTGCTACTGAGTCTTTTAAGGCCGCAAGGGGTTCTAAAATCTTTAAGGCAACCAACTTATCCCTAACCTTGTTATTAGCCAAACCAGCAATACCCAGCTTTACCCCTGCTACCTCCTTAATTATATAATAGGCTATCCTTTCGGATTGAATGTTTGAAGATACAAAACTCAACTTAAACTTAGCCGCGTTCTCCTCAAAGAACCTTTCCCCGAAATTAAATTCATCACCACTAAGGTTTAACGCGTCATACTGCATTAACTCCATCGCGGCCAGGTTTACAACGGTCCTTTGCATATCTAACCGGGTATTCTGTGTAGCCTGGTCCAGTAACCCGCCGCCGAAATAATTACCGGAATCCAGAAGCAGTATGTTAGGATTGTCTTTTCTTAACTGCTTAATTAAAGCCGCCCTTCTAGCTACACCACCGTCAGCCTCAACCGGGCAATCGCAGGGATAAAGCATGGCGTGGGTTTGTCCGGTGTAAAGCAAGGTGATCTCTTGAGCAAAAACAGCACCACAGATTAAAAACATAAAGATTGCAACCAGCAATAACCTCGATATATTTCTATTCATATCCCCTGTCTTTATATCTTTATACCCTTAGCAGCCAGTATATTTTCAAGTTTCTTTATCTTTTGGGTTAACTCCGCCGAAACTGAACTATCCACATTCCAAACGCTGATTGCCTTACCGCCTGGCTTATCACGCCCGATAGTCATAGCGGCTATATTTATCCCTTCTCGGGCCAAAAATGTGCCTAAGTTCCCGATCAGCCCGCGCTTATCCAGGTTTTCGATATAGATCATCTCCCGCGATGGGGCAAGCTCAATGTAATACTCATCAATCTTAACAATCCTGGGCTGCTTATTGCCGGATAAAGTACCCGACACAATCCTGGTCTCCTTATCAGTCTTGATCTCAAGCTGTATAAGGTTGACAAACTCATCCTCTTTAGAAGTCTTGGCCTCCTTGATTTTAATCCCTCTATCCTTGGCTAAAGATACGGCATTAATGAAATTTACATTCTCTTTTAATATAGGAGAAAGCAACCCCTTGCACAAAGACATGGTCAAAGGGCTTAAATCATAGGCAGCAATCTCTCCGCTATAACTTATATCAAGCTCCTTAAATCCCCCTTCTACCAATTGCCCTGCAAAGGCGCCTAATTTTTCGGTCAAATTAATATAAGGATCTAATTTCTTGCAAACCTCAGCTTCCAGGCAGGGATAATTTGCGGCATTACGGATTCCTTTCCCCAAGAGGGCATCGCGCACAATCTCGGCTACCTCTATAGCTACATTTACCTGGGCCTCTTCTGTTGAGGCTCCCAGATGCGGAGTTACTATAACATTGTCAAACTTCAAGAGCTCATGGTCGGGAGAGATAGGTTCTTTCTCGAATACATCTAAAGCTGCGCCGGCAACCTTACCCTCCCTGACAGCCACAGCCAAGGCCTTTTCATCAATAATGCCACCCCTTGCGCAGTTAATAATACGCACCCCTTTTTTCATTAAAGCGAACTCTTCGGTTGAAATCAAATGATTGGTCTCTTCGGTCATAGGGGTATGCACCGTAATATAATCGGACTGCTGGAATAATTCCTTAAGCTCTACCACCTCAACCCCCAAAGATTCCGCTACATTCTTAGACAAAAAGGGGTCATAGGCCAATACCCGCATGCCGAAAGCAAGGGCGCGCTTTGCCACTTCTTTGCCTATCCTGCCAAAACCGATTATCCCTAAGGCCTTGGCATAAAGCTCAACCCCCATAAACTTAGAACGTTTCCACTCGCCTTTCTTAGTGGATGCGCTTGCCTGCGGGATACTCCTGGAAAGAGAGAGAATCATACTCACCGCGTGTTCTGCGGTAGATATAGTATTCCCCCCCGGAGTATTCATCACGATTATCCCCTTGGAGGTAGCGGCATCAAGGTCAACATTATCGAGGCCTACGCCTGCGCGGCCTATAACCTTAAGCCTGGAGGCGGCATTGATAATATCCTTATTTACTTTCGTAGCGCTTCTAACCAAAAGCGCGTCATAATCTTTTATAATGCTTTTAAGCTCTTCCGGGGCAAGTCCCGTCTTCACATCAACCTCAAAATCCTTAACCTCTTTTAATATTTTTAGGCCTTCATCAGAAAGCGCATCGCTGACTAAAATCTTAAACATCTAAAGCCCTCCTGTTAATTTTTTAAGAAAGTCTCTTCTGCGGCTCTTATCCCTGATCCCAGGGTAAATTTATAACCCATCTGGGTTAGCACTTTCTCCAAACAAGATATGCCGGTAATAATATCAAACTCCTCGATAAAACCCATATGCGCGATCCTGCAAACCTTCCCCTTAAGCGAGTCCTGGCCTCCGGCAATAGTAACACCGTAAGTATCGCGCATGGTTTTAACTAATTTCTCTCCGTCAAGACCTTCAGGTAGGCAAACCGCAGTCACCACATCCGAGCCTGCCTCGGGGGCAAATAATTTAAGCCCCAGGGCCAAAACCGCGCTCCTAACCGCATCTGCCATCTTTTTGTGCCTGGTAAAAATATTTTCCAGGCCATCTTCTTTCATCATCTTAAGCGCCTCATTCAAGGCAATAATAAGGGTAATTGCGGGAGTAAACGGGGTATCAGTTTTATTTAAGGCCTTTTTAGCCTTCTTCAGGTCTAAATAATACCTTGGCCCCTTGGAAGATTCAATGAGCTTAAGGGCCTTAGGGCTTACTGAAATAAATCCCAATCCCGGCGGCAACATTAAACCTTTTTGGGAGCCAGATACTACAATATCGCAAAACCAATCATCGGTCTTTAAATCGATAGCCCCTAAGCCGCTTATGGCATCCACTACCAAGAGCGCATTTGTATCTTTAACAATCTTTCCTATCGCAGCGATATCGTTAACTACACCGGTGGATGTTTCGCAAAGCGTAGTGAAAACTACTTTAATCGCAGGATTATTCTTAATCTTCTCCTGGACATCCGAAGGGTTTACCGCCTTACCCCATTTTACGTCAATGACTTCAGTATTTATCCCGTATGCCTTGCAGATCTCAGTCCATCTCTCTCCGAATTTACCTCCCTGTATAACCAAGGCAGTATCACCGCAGGATAAAAGGTTAACCACGGCAGCCTCCATTGCCCCTGTCCCGGAAGAAGCTAAAATAAAAACATCATTCTTGGTTTGGTAGATATACTTCAGGCCTTCGGTTGCCTCTTTTAATATTGCCTGGAACTGCGGGGTACGGTGATGGATAATAGGCCTGCCCATTGCCTCCGAAACTTGGGGAGGAAGAGGTGTGGGCCCCGGCGTCAAAAGATAGTTCTTTCTCATCGCGTTTTCCTTTCTCTGTAATTATAAAAATATTATTTTTTCTTGCCCGGTATGATTACTTCATCAACCAACCCGTATTCCTTGGCTTCTTGGGCAGACATAAAATAATCCCTATCGGTATCCTTTTGTACTTTCTCCAAAGACTGTCCTGTGTGCTGAGAGAGTATCTGATTAATCTTATCGCGCATATTTAAAATTTCTTTAGCGTGGCGTGAGATATCCTCGGCTTGGCCCTGAACCCCTCCCCAGGGCTGATGGATCATTACCCTTGAATTAGGCAGAGACTGGCGCTTGCCCTTGGTGCCGGCGCATAATAATAGCGCGCCCATGCTGGAGGCCTGGCCCAGGCAATAAGTAGCTATATCACATTTCACAAACTGCATCGTATCGTATATGGCCAAACCCGCGGTAACAGACCCGCCCGGAGAATTGATATAAACATTTATATCTTTGCTGAAATCCTCCATCTGCAAAAAAAGAATCTGGGCAATAATCAGGTTAGCTACATAATCATCAATAGGAGTCCCGATAAATACAATACGGTCTTTTAAAAGACGGGAATATATATCGTAGGCCCTTTCATATCCCCTCGCGGTCTGTTCAATAACCATAGGGACCAAAGTCTGATTTCTTATACCCATACCCACCTCCTTAATCACTAATCTGTTATCTTCCAATTTGCCTCCCTTAGCAGAAACTCCATAACCTTACGCGGCATATGGTCATCAAGCGGAATACTCTCTTTCTTGGCTATTGCCGATAAAACCAGATACACCTTAACCTGATTTCTTGCCTCAGGCTCTAATTCTTCGCGCATCTTGCCTTCCTGCGCGTCTATCTTTTCGCGAGGGACGCCCTTTAAGGCTAAATCCAGCTTGGCCTGCCTGAGCATATCCTCTAATTGACGCTTCACTAAAGATTGCGGCAATTTAAAATCCATCCCTCTCAGTAAATTATCGATAATTTCGCTCTCAAGCTTTTGCCTCTGGTTATTCTCCTTTTGAAGGAAGATCTGTTTCTCTAACACCTTCTCTAATTCCGCCAGGGAAGGATACCCTAATGACCTGGCCAAACTATCGTTTAATTTCTCCAGCTTACGTGATTCTTTAAAAGAATCTATGCTGCGCTTTACTTCATCTTCCGCGACACTCACATTCTTGTAATTAACGGGAATATTCCTGTAATCTTTAATATCAATCTCGGGGCTTATTTCTACATTGGCCTTAAAAGACAGGCTATTATTATCAAGCTTTACCTCTGATATCTGAGGCAGCTCAATAACATCAAGCCCCTCCTTATTCACCGCCTGGTTATAAATATCCGGAATTAATTCTTTTAAGACCTGTTCGTGGGCCACGGCAGAGAACTGCTTCTCAAGGATATCCCTAGGCGCATGCCCGGGCCTAAACCCCGGCACCTTAGCCTCTGAAGAGATCTTCTTAAAAACTTCTTCAAACTTATTTTTGACTACATCCCCGCTTACCTCAACATTAATCTCCCTGGTGTTATTATCGATTCTTTTTACTTCTGTTTTCATATTTTCCTTTCTGAAGGCAAAAACCTACATCCTGAATTTTTCTCCCAAATAAACCTGGCGCGCCCTAGCATTATTGATAAGTTCATTGGCTGTCCCGGAAATAAGAATCTTGCCATCAGCTATCAGGTATGCACGGTCAGTTATAGATAAGGTTTCCCTTACGTTATGATCCGTAAGCAATATTCCCAGGCCCTTCCCTCTCAACTCCTTGATAATCTCCTGGGCCTCGTTGACTACGATTGGGTCGATTCCCGAAAATGGTTCATCCAATAATATAAAGGAGGGATTTGTCACCAAGGCCCTTGTGATCTCCAGCCTTCTTCTCTCCCCTCCCGATAAGGTATATGATTTATTCTTCCTTAAATACGCTATATTCAGTTCATTAAGCAGGCTGTCTAACCTTCTTTTTCTCTCAGCCCTGCCTATCGGCAGCGTCTCCAGGATAGCCAGAATATTTTCTTCAACGGTCAACTTCCTGAATATCGAGGCCTCTTGAGAGAGATAACTTATGCCGAAACGGCAGCGCTCATGGATAGGAAGATTAGTGATATCATAATTATCAAACACTATCCTTCCGCGGTTAGGAGGGACAATGCCCACGATCATATAAAAGGTTGTGGTCTTCCCGGCTCCGTTAGGGCCCAGGAGGCCAACGATCTCGCCGCGCTTAACCAGAATATCGACTCCGCGCACGACCTCTCTCTCGCCGTAAGACTTACTTAAATCTTTAATTTCCAAAAGATGCATTTTTAAACTCTTCCATAGAATAAAAAACCAGCCTGGGGCGGCCGTTCAAAACAATCCTTTTATCCTGGGCTGTGTATACCGCCTCTTGGCTGTAAGAAACATTATCACCGCGCACTATCCTCACATTGCCACTGGCCACAATCCTATCTATGCTCCCGGCCATTGATTCAGTTGTCTTAACAGCCTTAGAGCCCTTATCTCCTGCCGTAAAATAAATATCCATCTTGTCGCTATAGATAATGATATCGGGCCTTTCCACCCTGACATTAATATTAAAAGAGGCTATATTCTTGCCGTAATCCACTTCCATCGGCCCATCGCAGGTTATAACAACCCTGTCTTTAATCACTAAATCATCAATGCTATCCTCGGGGCTGAACGCATTAATATCAACACGCACATCCTTATTTAAAGCCATTTTGCTTAACCCCGGCTCCCCGTGCGCTCCGATTCCTACGATATTTATATTATCCTTATCTATATTCACCCTGTCCTTAGTTGTAACCACCTGATTCTTCCTGTCCCAATCCATAGAATCGGTAGTAAGCTTAGCGCCTCCGGAAGTAGTAATGACCACATCCTCTTTTAAAGAAACCTTGCCGTCTTCCTTGCTAAAATCACCTTTTTTAGCGGTAAGATTTACATCTTCATCCTTGCCGTATAGATTACCGTTTACATCTTTTAATTTAACCACCTCTGTAAAAATATCTGCGGAACGCCCGGATATATCCCAGCTCTTTTTGCCTTTGTCCTCATAGCCCGCTAAAGAGAAATCGCTTATCTGCTGTGCGGATTGGTCAGGGAGAACATTCGCAAAGACAGGAGAAGAAAACGAAAAGAGTAAAAATAAAAATATAGATATTCTTTTATAATTCATAATTCTTTATAATGGCATCCCACTTCCCCTGGGATTTAAGAATCAACTCCGCTATCTCTCTTACCGCTCCTCGGCCTCCGTGTTTTACGGTTATATAAGAAGCCGCGTTTTTTATCTCCGGGCAGGCATTGGCTACAGCAACGCCAAACCCAACCAGCTTCATTAAGCCTAAATCTACAAGATCATCCCCAACAAAACAGACCTCTTTTTCGCTAACGTTATACTTCCTAAGAAGTTTGCCTAATATAGCGCTTTTTGGGGAGACATCGCCAAAGACCTCTGCCACGCGCATATCCCTTGCCCGAGGCTTAATGGTAGCGGAATTTTTAGCAGTAATAAGAACGGTCTTTATCCCTACCTTGCTTAAGAGATATACCCCCAGGCCGTCGTGAACATCGAAAAACTTAGAATCCCTGGCCCGGGAATCATAAATGATACGCCCGTCGGTAAGTACCCCGTCTACATCTAGAAGGAGCAATTTTATCTTATTCGCCAACCCTATTATTTTATCGTCTTCCATATAAGATAGTTAAACTAAGCCCGCCTTAAGTAAATCCTGAACATCCAATAACCCCACCGGCCGCCTCTTCTTGTCAACTACCGGCAGTTCATCAATTCGCTTATCCTGTAAAATACGCATTGCCTCAGCTGCCAGCATATCCTCGGTTATTACCGAAGGATTCTTGGTCATTACTTCCCTTATATCACGAAAAGGCATCCGCGCATCTGTTTTGAGATTACGGCGCAAATCTCCGTCTGTAAATATCCCCGTTAGCCTGCCGGACTTGTCTACTACCGTAGCCGAGCCTGCGCGGGCCTGAGTAATTTTAAGCAGCACGGAGGAAACTTTTTCATTTTCCTTAACTATCGGATTATTCCTCCCGGTACGCATAATATCCGAGACGCTTAAAAGTAAACGCCTCCCCAATGCCCCTCCGGGATGAAAAAAAGCAAAATCCTTCTCCTTAAAACCTTTTAATTCCAGCAAGCATACTGCCAGGGCATCGCTCATCGCCAAAGATGCCGTAGTAGAAGCGGTGGGCGCTAAACCTAATGGACAGGCCTCTTTTCTTACCGATACATCTAAGGCTACATCGCTGTATTTACCCAAAATCGACTTTGTGTTGCCGGTTAGGGCAATTACCTTACAGCCTATCTTTTTTAAAAGAGGGAGCAGCTTCCTCATCTCTTCGGTTGATCCGCTATTAGAAAGAATAACCACCACATCTAAAGAAGTGACCTTCCCTAAATCTCCGTGTATAGCCTCGGCAGTATGCAAAAATAAACTAGGGGTCCCGGTTGAAGCCAAAGTCGCAGAAAACTTCTGGGCGATTATCCCGGTTTTTCCCATACCGCTTACAACAACCCTGCCCTTAGTCTTTAAAATTAGGTTTATAGCCTGTTTAAAATTGCTATTGATGCGGCCTTTAAGCCCCCTTATAGCCGAAGCCTCGATCTCCAAGACCTCTCTCCCTCTCTTTAAAATATTTATCTTCACTCAACTCTCCCCTTCCCCTAAAGAACGCCTTATCTTAATTACCTGTTTAAGCAACTTTTCTAACCCCTTAAGGTCAATCATGTTCGATCCGTCGCAAAGCGCCTTATCCGGATCAGGATGAACCTCCAAAAACAACCCGTCGCAACCAAAAGCAACTGCTGCCCGGGATAAACCATCTACGAACTGACGTTGCCCCGAAGAACAGCCCCCCTTGCCTGCGGGTATCTGAACACTATGGGTAGCGTCATAAATCACCGGATAGCCGAATTGACGCATAATTTCTAAAGCCCTAAAGTCAGTAACCAAATTGTTATACCCGAAAGATACGCCGCGCTCCGTAATAATAATATTCCTGTTCCCCGTAGACTCAATTTTCTTAATTATCGGCAGGATATCCCAGGGCGCCAAGAACTGCCCTTTTTTTATATTTACTATCTTGCCGGTCCTGGCTGCAGAAACAACAATATCGGTTTGACGGCTTAAGAAAGCGGGTATCTGAATAATATCCAGAACCTTTGCAGCCTGCGCAATATCCTTAGCGCAATGCACGTCGCTTAGTATCGGCACCTTCACTTTTTTCTTAATATTGCTTAATATATCCAGCCCCTTTTTTATGCCTGGCCCCCTGAAAGACTCCAGGGAGAGCCGATTAGCCTTATCAAAACTCGACTTGAATATAAACGGGACCCCTAAGCCTGAGGTGATATCCTTAATCCTCTTGGCGATATTCAAACAGGAGCCCTCCGATTCAATCACGCATGGCCCGGCAATAAGGACTAATTTACTTCTGTCGCCGATCTTAATATTCCCCAAGCTCACCTGCCGCATCATAAGGCCTCTTTCTTAAGATACTCCTCAACCTTGATCAAGTCATCAGGGGTATCTATGCCGATAGTATCAAACCTTGTCTCAATAACCTTAATCTTAAAACCCTCCTCCAGCACCCTTAACTGCTCCAGCTTCTCGCTTCTCTCCAAACTTGAAACCGGA
>JBAZGD010000020.1:0-19100 GCA_041653055.1 Candidatus Omnitrophota bacterium | reverse complement strand
CAATTTTTTAAGGCGTGGACCGGATTCGGACCGGTGAATAACGGTTTTGCAGACCGTTGCCTTACCACTTGGCTACCACGCCATTAAACTATAAATTTCAACAGAGATCCCCTACCCTTTTAACAATCTCTTCTATATCAGACAGGCAGCCTATTCCCGGCTTGCCACAAGCCAGCTTTCCGACCTTGGGCCCGACAAATTCATAGCCTAAAGAATTTAGCTTCTTTAGGTTAATCTGCATAATCTTATTTTTGTACATATTTTCATTCATCGCCGGCGCGATCAAAACGACAGACTTTGTGGCTGCCACGACACAAGTTAAAAGGTCATTACAGATACCGTTTGCAATTTTAGCAATAATATTTGCGGTTGCCGGAGCGATTAAAACTAAATCCGCCTTATCCGCCAGGGCAATATGTTCGATATCCCAGTCCTGCGGCATATCGAATAAACCGCGGTATACCTTGCTGCCGCTGAGGCTTTGGAAGAGAAGCGGACTGATCAACTGCTCGGATTCCCTAGTCTGGATTACCGTAACAGAGTAGCCCTTATCTTTAAGCCGGCGCACCAGATCACAGGCTTTATAAATTGCTATGCTTGCCGTTACGCCAAGAATGATCTCTTTTGTTTTCACCTGTTTATTCTTTCTGCCCGGATTTCTTAGTTTGTACCTTTCCGGAGGCAATCTCCATTAACGCTACCGTAGAAGGCTTAACTGCAGCATTTGCTTCAACTAGCTTGGGCTGACCCTCGGCAATCTCAAGAGCCCTCTTCGCTGCCAAATTCACAAGCTTATAAATCGAACCTTCGCACCTTGACAATAACCTATCCCTTTCGACATAACCCATTCATCACCTCTTGATTATATTAAACAACCCGCCTTTTTAAAACTATATCCTTTAGCCCCTTTACCGCTTGCTTAAGATTTACATTGCGCAAAGTAAAATCATAAAGCGAAATATTCTCTAATTCCCTCCTTGCAAGATTAACCCGCCTGCCTACATCCTCATCGTTTATCTCAAGAGACCGCCCCTTAATCCTCTTATGCAGCTCTTGAATCGAAGGAGGAACTATAAAAATAGCTTTCGTTTCCTTGGGGTATATTTTTTTCACCCTCTTCATTCCCCTGAAATCAAGACAGAGCAGAACATCCTTGCCTTTTTTAAGGGCATCTTCTACCAGCTCTTTTTTGGTCCCGTAATAATATCCTAAATATTTGGTCCGCTCAAGTATTTTTCTAGCCCGATTGAGCCTGCAAAATTCTCCCCGGCTTACAAAAAAATAGTCCCTTCCCTCTTTTTCACCCGGGCGCCTTGGCCGGGTTGAGAAAGAAACAGACTTAACAAATTTATTTTTAACAGACTTATCCTTAAGCAGTAAATCCCTTAATGTAGTTTTTCCTGAGCCCGAAGGCCCGGAGAGAATAAAAATCATTCTATATTCTGCACCTGCTCTCGAATCTTTTCAATTAAACTTTTGACTTTCAAAACCTGGGCCGAAACAGCTACATCAAAAGTCTTAGCGGCCAGGGTATTAGCTTCTCTCTGCATCTCCTGGGCGATAAAATCAAGCTCTTTACCGATGGCGCCGCTAGAGTTAATTTTGCTCTTAAAATTCCCGATATGAAAAACCAACCTGTCTATCTCCTCTGTAGTATCCGTATCCTTTAAAAAAGAGGCTCGTTCTTCGTCGCTACCCAAACCCTTTAGCCTGCTTTTTAAAGAACCTTTTAATATGCGTTTGATCTCTGATAACCGGCCCCTAAGCTCACCTGCCTGCCTTTTTAAATATCCCTGCAAGGCAGCCCCTTCCTTTTTACGTGCCCGGGATAAATTATGCACTGCAATAGATAGGGCTATTTTTAACCGCGGCCAAAGACTTTCCGCAGAGATTTTTTCTTCCTCCAAAGCCAATACGCCGGGCAGATTAATCAGGGTATCCAGGCTGACGCTATCTAGAAGGCCTAATTCTTTTTTAGCCTTATTAATTTTATCCAAATACCTCTTTAAGAGCTGCTTATTAATAAAGGCATTGCCGAATTTCTTACCGCTTATATTTACCGAACAGGTTACCCTTCCCCTCTTAACCTGCCCCTCAATAACCTTCTTAATCTTCTCTTCAAGAGAAAGCGAACCCTCAGGCAGATGCAGCGAAGCCTCCAAAAACTTATGGTTTGTGCTTCTAAGCTCTACGGACACCTTATGCGCCCCCAAACTTATTTCAGAGCTTCCAAAACCGGTCATACTTCTAATCATTCATCAGGCCTTTCTGTTATGCCCAGGAATTTTTTTTGACCTTCTCTTCTTCAATTGCCTTGGTAGGGTATAACTTTACTATAATCTCGTCGGGATTAAACCAAAGCTTAATCTCCCTTTCTGCATCGCTCTCGTTGGAAGAAACATGAATAACATTTTCATACACCCCGGATGTAGTGATGCGCCCATATGAGCCGCGTATAGAAGTAGCTTCTGCCTCTTCGGGATTAGTGGCGCCGGCAAGTTGACGGCATTTACTGATAGCGCCTTCTCCCCAATAAACCAAGGCCATCACCTTTTTGCGGTCATGCAGGTCCCCTTGCAGGTACTTAATGATGTCGCCGAAAAATGGCTTATCTTTAAGGTGCTGGTAATGATTCTCGGCCAAGCCCTTAGAGACCCGCACCATCTTTGAAGCAACGATCTCCAGTTTTGTTTCGGAGAGCCGGGTTAAAATATTGCCGGTCAATGATTTTTTAAGCCCGTCGGGTTTAATAAGTATAAGGACTGCCTGATTCATTATCTCCTACCTCCTCTTATGACACCTGAAATTCTCTCCAGATCTTCCTGGGAATAAAACTCAATATAAATATGCCCTCGTTTTTTCATTTTGGTTATGCGTACCTTCGTAGATAAGCAACCCTGCAGTTCTTCTTCCAGGACTGCAATATAAGGCTCTCGGGCAGTATTCAGATTCCTGCGCCTTATGCCTTTGGGGCGCTGGGCCTTTATTAAATTCTCCAGCTCCCTTACCGATAATCCTTTGGAGATAATCTCCTGAGTGAGCTTCCGCTGCCGGTTTTCATCTTCAACCTCCAGCAGGGCTCGGCCATGAGCAAAAGATATGCGGCCCTTCTTCATCTCGTCCTGAACCTCATGGGGCAACTTAAGCAGCCTTAAGGTATTAGCTATTGTTGTACGCGCCTTGCCAAGGCCTTCGCTGATTTTTTCCTGGGTAACCTGAAACTTATCTATTAGATGTTGATAAGCATGGGCCTCCTCGATAGGATTTAAGCTTTCCCGCTGGATATTTTCAATCAAGGCAAATTCCAAAGAATCTTTGTCATTCACGTCTTTCACTATAACTGGTAACTCCTTGAGCCCCAATGATTTAGATGCACGTAGCCTTCTTTCACCGGCTATAAGTTCATAGGAATCCCCTCTGCGCCTAACTAATAATGGCTGAATAACCCCTTTTTCTTTGATGGATTGAGCTAGCTCTGATATATGCTCCTGATTAAACTCTTCCCGGGGCTGGAAAGGATTTGGGTGAATCTCTTCAGTTTGGACATAAATAATTTCGTTTTTAGCGCTTACTTCCCTTTCAGGAATCAAGGCCCCTATGCCTTTTCCCAAAGCTTTTCTTTCCATTATAACTCTCCTTCTGATTTAACTATGCTCGCGTCTAAAGGCAATCCTAAAATCTCTTTACAGAGTTCTTCGTATTTTTGCGCCCCTAAAGAATCTTTATCATAAAGAAAAATAGGCTTGCCAAAACTTGGCGCTTCGGTTAATCTAATATTGCGGGGAATTACTGTTTTATAAACCTTATCCTTAAAATGATTTCGCGCCTCCTGGATAACCTCTTTAGTCAAATTGGTTCTAAAATCTGCCATAGTAAGCAGCACGCCTTCGATAGCCAGGCCCTGATTGATGTTATCCTTCACAAGTCTAATGGTATTATTGAGTTGCGTCAATCCTTCCAGGGCATAATATTCGCACTGCACGGGTATCAACACTGAATCTGCAGCACATAAACCGTTAATAGTCAGTAACCCTAAAGAAGGCGGAGAATCGATAATAAAAAAGTCAAACTCTGATTTTACTTTTTCTAATGCCCTCTTTAGGCGATATTCACGGCCGAGAGAGCCAACGAGTTCAACCTCAGCGCCGGTCAAATCTAAATTAGCTGGTGCCACAAAAAGATTGGGGATGTTGGCAGGCTGGAGGATATCCATAATATCCAATTCTTCCAGTAAAACATGATATGTGCTTTTAATTATATTGTGTTTATTTAACCCTATACCGCTGGTAGCATTTGCCTGCGGATCTAAATCTATAAGCATAACCTTCTTACCGGCAACAGCAAGAAATACAGCAATATTAATTGCAGTGGTAGTTTTCCCAACCCCACCCTTCTGATTACAAGTTGTAATTACCTTACCCATTGATATTTATATGTTTACAAATTGTTGTACGCGGAACATTGCCTTATCTACTACAATCATTATCTTAAATTAGCTCGAATTGTCAAGTGTTTTTTGGCTCTTTGATAAGACTTACGCGTACCCTGGCCAATTTTGCTCCAGCCATCCCAAATAACCCTTTTGCTTCCTCAGATATAACCTCTATCTTAACCTTTTTCCGAGGCAAATGTAGCTGCTGAAGAGCTTGCTTAATAGCCTCTTCTACTGTCTTACCCTCTACCTCAATAGCTCTATTGCTTATCATTTTGCCCTATTCATCCGTAACTGAAAAATTAACATTAACAGACTATTGACAAACCAATACAAGACTAACCCTGAAGGCATGCGGTAAAAAATCAGGCCAAATATAACCGGCATAACAATTAGCATAATTTTCTGCTGCTCAGCCGCAGCTCCACCTGAAGATGCCGATGATATTTTCTGCTGTACAAACATACCTATTGCCATAATTATAGGTAACACATTCAACTCATTCCCTAAAATCGGTAAATTTGGCCAGGAAGACGGAAAAATCCACAAACGATCTGGTTCGGATAAATCTTTAATCCAGAGGAACCTCGCCCCCTTTAATACTATGGAACGCATAAGCGCGTTGTAAAGAGCAAAAAATATAGGCATTTGGAGGAGTAATGGCAAGCAGCCACCTAAAGGATTCACTTTATGCTCCTTATAAAGCTCCATAATCTCCTTATTCATTTTTTGCGGGTTATCCTTATTAGCCTTTCGCAAGGCTTCAACCTTAGGTTGTAAGACCTGCATCTCCTTCATTGAGCGCATTTGTTTAATAGATAGCGGGTATAAAATCAAATATACAAGTAAACTCAATAAAATAATCGCTACCCCCCAATTGCGCACTATTTTATGAAGGAAATCAAGAGTTTGTAAAAGTATCTGCGATATAAAATCAAAGGTGCCGTAATGTATAATACCTGCCCAAGCAGGATTAATGGTATCAAAAATTTTAAGATCCTGCGGCCCGATATATATATGGTATAAATGTCCAATCTTGGCGCCTGGATGTATAATTTCATTTTGGACATTTAAACCAACCTCTGATGCGTGGCTATTCAGCTTTAAAATAAAACCGGGCTGATATTTCTGATCGGGTTCGATAATAGCAGTAAAATATTGATCGCGTAAGCCTAAGAAATTCACCTTGTCAAACTGAATATTTTTACGCCCATTATTACGAAACATTTTATCCGCAGTAGATATTGTTATATCCTGGAACCTTGCCTGACGATTACTTGCGGAAAAGTCTAATACCCCTAACACTAACGGGAGATTAACGCTTATAGGCAAACTAGATGTATTCTTAATTTCAATCTCCAAATCTATGGTATAGCTTGATTTATGAAAAGTGTATTTTTTTGTCACTTTTTTGTCCGGGCCTACAGCTATAAAACTAACACTATTGTCCTGCGAGCGTTCCTGCTGGAAGTTGAGCAAAGGGTCTTTGAGCAAGCACCCATAGCTTAGGGTAAACAAATAATTATTATAATGCTTAAATGAAACATCTTTAATAGCAGCAATAGATTCATCAAAGGTGATCTCGAAATTATCCTGCGCGTAAGTTATAAGTTGCCCGGGGAGAGGAGGAGCTGATGGTTGAGTTACAACAGTATGCTCAATTGCAGGGTGATCCGGCGCTCCTTGTTTAATGCTAACCTCTTGCATAGCAACATGTTGCGGCTTCGGCATTAAAGCGGACCAACTTAATAAAACCAATAAGGATAGTGCAATTGCTACAATTAAACGCTTTTCCATATTATTCCAGGGGATCATATCCAAACCTGCCGGAAAACGGGTGGCACGAGAATATTCTCCTGACTCCTTTTAATATACCTTTTGATAATCCGTATTTTACAATTGCCTGCCTTGTATACTCTGAGCAACTTGGTATAAAACGACAGGACGAAGGCAACACCCACCGTGAAAGGGCTTGATACCCCTTTACTAAAGACAAGGCTATTCTTTTAAGCATTAAAGGCAGAGCTTTTTTCTACCCTTGCGCCTGCGCCGGGCCAAGAGTTTACGGCCTCTGCGGGTAGCCATCTTGCTGCGGAACCCTAACTTTCTTTTACCAACAATATTTGTCGGCGTCTTAAGATTTTTTTTCATTTTTTTCCCCCCAAAGCACCTTTACGTATAATGGGTGATAATTATAACACAAAAGCTTACCCCGTCAATGAGTAATTTTACTTAAGCTGCAGGCTATACACAAAAACCCCGCCGGTATCCACAGGCTCGTCGATAAATTAAGGCAACAGAAAATGACAGGAGTTTTGGCCGGCGTAAAACTGCGGGCCTTCCTTTATAAAATATGGCCCGGAATTAAGGATAAGTTATTTTTGATTGACGTCTGCCAAAAGCATTGTATAATAACTAACGCTTATCTTTTTTACTTGCAACTGCTTTTGTTTCTGTTATAATCTTTTACGATTTCAAAAGAAGTTAAGCAATCTGGCACATTTGAGAGTATTTTTTCCGCTTCAAGTAAGCCTGGTTGAGTATTTAAAACAAAAAAGCTTTCCACAGATTTATTCAAGTTGTGAATAAACTGTTGATAACACCCAAAATGCAAGATCTGATAATAGCCTGGGAACAGGCACGGAACACACTGAAAGAACGCCTCGAGGCAATAGTCTATGAAACCTGGATTTTACCTCTCAAGGCTAAGGTAAAAAGCGCGGATTCCATTGTGCTTGAGGCCCCTGATACTTTCTTCAGGGATTGGGTACAAAAAAACTACGGCCTTGTCCTAGAGGAAACAATTAAATCCCACAGTTCACCGGCAACAATTATTACCGTGGAAGCAGCACAACAACAGGCTGCCGCCACTGAAACAAGGCAACCGCATGTTTTTACGCAAGATGTGGACAACCAACGCGGCGTACATTTGAATAGCCGTTATACCTTTGAAAATTTTGTTATAGGCCCGTCAAACCGCCATGCACACGCCTATTCTATGGCTGTGGCAGAAGCGCCGGCTAAAACTTATAATCCTTTATTTATATATGGCGGGGTAGGGCTGGGTAAAACCCATTTAATCCAAGCCATCTGCCATAAAATAAAGGCGAATACCTCAGCCAAGCTAAAAATTACCTATTTGCCTTCTGAACAATTCACCAATGAATTAATTAACGCTATACAGCGCCACTCTACAATGGCCTTTAGGCAAAAATACAGGAACTCTGACATTTTAGTAATTGATGATGTGCATTTTTTCGGAGGCAAAGACTCCACCCAAGAAGAGTTTTTTCATACCTTTAACGCCCTTTACGATGCCCACAAGCAAATCATACTTTCCTCAGACAGGCCCCCCAAGGAAATAGCGGACCTGCAGGAAAGGCTTATCTCGCGCTTCGGGTGGGGGTTAACCACCGACGTCCAACCGCCTGATTTGGAGACCCGTGTAGCTATATTAAAGAAGAAAATTGAAAGAGAACCGGTTGTGGTGCCGGATGACGTTATATTTTTTATCGCCCAGCTTATTAAAACTAATATTAGGGAATTGGAGGGGGCGCTGGTTAGGATAATGGCCTATTCTTTAATGGAAGAGAGGCCTATCACAGTAGAGCTTGCCAAAGAAGTTTTAAGAGACTTGTTGAAAGAACCCAAAAAACTTATTACTATAGATTTTATCCAGCGTTGCACAGCGGAGGAATTTGGAGTCTCTTTAGGAGATTTAAAAACGCGCCGCAGGAACAAAACCATAGTTCTGCCAAGGCAGGTCGCTATGTATTTAAGCCGGGAATTAACAGATTTATCCTTGCCGGAGGTAGGCCAGTTTTTCGGCGGCAAAGACCATACAACAGTCTTGCATTCTTATAATAAGATTAAAGAGGAGATAACCAAGAACCCCTCATTACAGGAAAAGGTAGAAAGAATCATACATATAATCAAACAGTAAATCCAAAGAATATCCAAGCCACTTTTTGGATATAAACATATAAGAATGGCGGGTTTATAAACTTATACACAGATTAACGGAGCATTACTATTATTACTGTTTTAATTTATTAAATAATAAATAGTAAGGAGATCGCAATGAAGGTTAAAATTAACAAAGGCGTGCTTTTAAGCGGCATACAAACAGTCCAAAACGTTATTGTCTCCAAGGGCAGCTTACCGATACTTTCCAATGTTTTAATAGAAACGCAACAGGATAACTTAAGGTTGACCGCCACTGATTTAGATATAGGTATAACCTGTGTAATACCTGTTGATATTCAGGAAGCAGGCGCAGTTACCATACCGGCTAAAAGGTTTAGCGATATTATTAAAGAGCTGCCGGGCGAGTCGGTCCAGGTTTCTACCAAAAAAAACAATCAGGTTAATATTGAAGCTGATCTATGCCAGTTCAGGATAATGGGGTTGGCTAAAGAAGAGTTCCCGCGGCTGCCAGAATTTAAAGATAAAGAGGTTGTGAAATTAGATCAAGGTGAGCTCAGGGAAATGTTGCGGCTTACGTCTTTCTCTGTTTCTATGGATGAGAGCAGGTATATATTAAACGGTATTCTTTTTAAGATCAGCAAAAACACCATTACTTTGGTGGCAACCGATGGCAAGCGGCTGGCAGTAGTAGAAAAAAAACTTACTACAGGATCCAATAAGGATATCAGCATAATCGTTCCTATTAAAACGGTTCATGAGCTTAATCGCAACCTGCAAGAAGAAGGAGAGTTGTCGTTGGTTTTGGGCGGAAATCAGGTGTTATTTGAGTTGGGCAATATTACGGTAATTTCTCGCTTAATTGAAGGAGAATTTCCTGATTATAAACAAGTTGTTCCTCCGCCCACAGACAACAAAATGCGAGTTAGTAGAGAGGCGTTTTTATTATCGGTTAAGCGGGCGGCGTTATTATCCACCCCGGATTATCAGGCGGTTAAACTGGAGGTTTTTAAAAATAAATTGGTTGTCTCTAAATCCACCCCGGACATAGGAGAATCGCGCGAGGAGATACAAATTGGTTATCAGGGGAAAGAACTGGCCATTGGGTTTAATCCGGCCTATCTGGCGGATGTTTTAAAGAATCTTAGTGAAGAATCCCTGGACTTAGAGCTGACCGATAGCGAAAAACCCGGAGTTATCCGGATCAATGGTTATACGTATATCGTCTTGCCTATGCGGTTAAGTTAGGGCGCTATGGAGAGAATTAGGGATACGGTTGAAAATATTATTCGTGAACTTACAACACAAAAAAAAGCGAATAAGGAAAGCGCTCCCGAGGTTTGGTTAAAAAAAACCTTGACAAGAAAAGAGTTGGGGCATATAAAGTTTCATTATTTCCGGCAGGGCGTCTTAGGGGTGCGCGTAGATTCTTCTGCGTGGAAGTATAGCTTAAGCCTGAAGAAGGCAAATTTACTGATGAAATTACAGGGTTATGCCCCGGAAATTAAGGAACTGCGATTTAGCGTGGGAGATATAGAATGAGCAAGTTGAGGGTTAATAAACAAGAAAAATTAAAAGAGGAAGCTAAGCCGGCAGACAAAACTAGGGCTTACGATGCGACCAGTATTCAGGTCTTAGAGGGTATTGAGGCGGTTCGGCGAAGGCCGGCGATGTATATAGGGGATACCTCTGGCCGCGGGCTGCATCATTTGGTTTACGAGGTTGTGGATAATAGCGTAGATGAATCTATGGCAGGGCACTGTAATTCTATTTCTGTTGTGATACGATCCGATAATAGCATTACAGTGGCGGATAACGGGCGCGGTATTCCGGTGGATATGCATAAAACCGAAAAGAAACCGGCGGTAGAAGTCGCATTAACTACCCTGCATGCCGGCGGTAAATTCGACCATCGTTCATATAAGGTATCCGGGGGCCTGCATGGTGTTGGCGTCAGCTGTGTTAATGCCCTCTCGGATTGGTTGGAGGTGGAGGTCAAGCGGGACGGCAAGGTATACCATCAGCGCTATGAACGAGGCAAGACTGTATCAAAACTGACCATTATCGGTAAAAGCGCCTATACCGGCACTAAAATTACCTTTAAGCCGGACAAGACCATATTTTCTAAAACAGAATATTCTTACGACCTTCTTTCGCAGCGCCTGCGCGAACTTGCCTTTCTCAACAAGGGTTTACAGATTGTGCTAGAGGATGAGCGGACAGAGAAAAAGTCGGTTTTTGAGTTTGCCGGCGGAATTATCTCTTTTGTGGAGTACCTGAATAAAAATAAAAACTCCTTGCATAACAAGGTAGTGTATTTTCAAAAACTACAGGATGATATCAACGTGGAAGTCGCCCTGCAGTATAACGACGGCTATGCGGAAACCTTGTTCTCCTTTGCCAATAATATTAATACTATAGAAGGAGGCACTCACCTTTCCGGATTCAAGGCTGCCTTGACGCGGGCCATTAATCAGTATGCAAAGGGCAAAAATTTATTAAAGGACGATATTGCTATAAGCGGCGACGATGTGCGGGAGGGATTAACTGCGGTTATAAGCGTGAAGGTTCCTAATCCGCAATTTGAAGGGCAGACTAAAACCAAGCTGGGCAATTCTGAGGTGGAGGGCCTGGTGGCCTCAGAGAGCCTGAACGCGCTCAGTGGTTATTTTGAAGAAAACCCTTCTATCGCGAATAAAATAGTTGATAAAGTTATTGTGGCATCCCGGGCGCGCGAGGCAGCACGCAAGGCCAGAGAGTTAACCCGTAGAAAAGGCGCCTTAGAAGGTGCCGGGCTCCCGGGTAAGTTAGCAGATTGCTCTGAGCGCGATGCGGCATTATGCGAATTATATATTGTAGAAGGAGATTCCGCCGGGGGCAGCGCAAAACAGGGCCGAGACAGAAGATTCCAGGCCATATTACCTATTAAGGGAAAAATATTGAATGTTGAGAAATCGCGCTTAGACAAAATTCTTTCTAATGAAGAAATCCGTACCATTATTACAGCCCTAGGTACCGGCATAGGGGAGGAATTTGATGTTACGAAATTAAGGTATCATAAACTAGTCCTTATGGCTGATGCAGATATAGACGGTTCGCATATCCGCACGCTCTTATTAACGCTTCTTTATAGGCAGATGCCTAAGCTCATTGAGGGTGGTTATGTTTATATAGCGCAGCCGCCGCTTTATAAGATTAAAAGAGGACAAAGGGAGGAGTATATCCAGACTGAGCAAGAGATGGATGAAATGCTTTTAGACTTAGGCAGGGAAGGGCATAAGCTTATTTGCTTGAAAGACAAAAAAGACTTCACAGATAATCAATTTAAAAGCCTGCTAGAGCTATTGGTTGCCTTAGACAAGATAGGTAGAAGTTTAGGGAAAAAGGGAGTAGATATTGCGAAATACATCAGTTTTAGGCACCAAAAGACCAAGAAAATGCCTATTTATAGGGTAAAAGCGGAGGGTAAAGAACTTTTCCTGTATTCAGACAAAGAGTTAGCCGCGCTTACTGATAAAGATGAAAAGGCGCCAGAGCCGGATACAATAGAATTATTTGAGGCACAAGAAATAGAGGAGCTAATCGGCAAAATAGAAAAACTAGGATTAGACATCGCTACTTATGCCCCGGAACTTTTGGCGGAGAAGGGGGCAAGCGGCAAGGACGCGGTAAAGAAATACAAGGGGCTTTATCGCATTATCAATGAGAAGGACCAAAAGGATTTAGGAAGCCTTAAGGAGGTTTTAGCTTTTATCAAAGAAGTGGCGACTAAGGGTATGCATATTCAAAGGTATAAGGGTTTGGGAGAAATGAATCCGCAGCAACTATGGGATACAACTATGGATCCTGATAAGCGCACCATGTTGAAGGTTACTTTGGAAGATCCGGTAGAGACAGATAAAATGTTTACGGTGCTAATGGGAGACCAGGTTGAGCCGCGCAGGGAGTTTATCGAGAATTACGCGCATCAGGTTAAAAACCTGGACATATAACATGGAGAATAAAAAAGCGATTCACCCGGTATCAATTTTTAAGGAAGCCTTAGGTATATGGAAGCTGGATTGGCAGTCTTTGGCTAAGCTTTATTTAGTAGTTGCCCTGCCCCTTTTAATCATTAATCTTTTTCTGAAAGGGCCAAGCTCCCAAAGCCAATTCCTATGGTTTTTCTATGCCTTAATTAACTGGTTAGCCGGGGCTTTATTAATGGCCTTTTTGCTTATCGCAGTAAAAGAGAGGATCTTAGGCGGCGCTGTATCTATCAAGGGCGTTATATATGCTACTAAAAAATATTTCTGGCCGTACCTTTTGACCAGCACGCTCTATAGTATTATTGTGGCAGGGATACTCTTCGCGGGTGTCGCCTCCTCGTTCTGGCTATATTATTTTTTCATTAAGCCCTTGGGTGTCATGTTAAGCCTCTTGGCTATTTTGCCTTTTGTAGCGGTATTCTTAGCAGCCGCGGTTTATTGGATTATCAGGATGTCGTTATGCGCGGTTATTTGTATAATGGAAGATAATTTTGCCTTCGCCGCGTTAAGGCGCAGCTATCGCCTAGTGAAACCTTATGTTAACGCGGTTGTAGGTGAGTATTGTTTAGCGAGTTTAATGATTATTGCATTTTTTATTCCGCTATGGGTAGCAGAATATGTGCGCAGCGGTGCGGCATCGGGTGTGGCCGCAGATATTTATCTCTTTTGTGCTAACATCGTTATGCAGTGTATTTGGGCAAGTATTATGGTTGTTTTATATAAAAATCTAAAAGAGGCGGCAGGTTCATAAAATGTATACACGCAATGAAAAAGTAGTGCCTATCTATATTGAGGAAGAGGTAAAGGATGCGTATTTAAATTACGCGATGAGCGTAATTGTAGGGCGCGCCCTGCCCGATGTGCGCGACGGCCTAAAGCCTGTGCATAGGAGGATACTCTATGCTATGCAAGAACTTAATTTGGACCACTCCAAGTCTTATAAAAAATGCGCGCGTATTGTCGGAGAGGTCTTGGGTAAATATCATCCCCATGGCGATGTGGCGGTTTATGATACCTTAGTGAGAATGGCGCAGGATTTTTCCCTGCGCTATCCCTTGGTGGATGGGCAGGGAAACTTCGGCTCAGTTGACGGTGATGCTGCTGCTGCGATGAGATATACTGAGGCGCGCCTTGCCGCTATTGCCGACGTGATGTTAGGCGATATCGATAAGGAGACTGTAAATTTCGGGCCGAATTTTGACGCCTCTCTTAAGGAGCCGCTTTTATTGCCGGCAGCCCTCCCTAACCTCTTAGTAAACGGGTCCAGCGGTATTGCCGTGGGCATGGCTACTAATATTCCTCCGCATAATTTGCATGAGGTCGCCGATGCGATAATGTATCTTTTGGATAATCCTTCGGCTGAGGTAAAAGACCTAATGCGGTATATCAAGGGGCCGGATTTTCCTACGGGCGGGGTAATCTGCGGTAAAGGGGGAATTAAGGATGCCTATACAACCGGGCGAGGCAAGCTTACCGTGCGCGCCAGGGCAACTGTTGAGCACCAGAAGAACGGCAAAGACCTGATTATTATAACCGAGATTCCTTATCAGGTACAGAAATCCTCCCTCATTGAGGCTGTCGCCGGCCTGGTTGACGATAAGAAAATTGAAGGCATCTCAGATATACGCGATGAGTCGGACAAAGATGGAATGCGTATTGCGGTTGAGTTGAAGCGCGACGCTGAAGCCCAGATTATTTTAAACCAGCTCTTTAAACATACGCAACTAGAGACTACCTTTGGCATTATCATGCTGGCCCTGGTTGAGAACAGGCCTAAGGTTTTGAATTTAAAGCAGGTTCTCGATTGCTACATTGAACACCGGAAGATTATCATCCGCCGCCGGACTCAATTTGAACTGGATAAAGCCCTGAGGAGGGCGCATATCTTAGAGGGCTTAAAGATAGCGCTTAAGTTTATAGACCGGATTATTAAGGTGATTAAAACATCCAAGAGCGTAGATGCAGCCAGGGTGAATTTGATGAAGGAGTTTGGCTTATCTGAAATACAGGCTCAGGCAATTTTGGAGATGCAGCTACAGCGTTTAACCGCCCTGGAGCGCGATAAAATAGACGCAGAATACGCCGAGCTTCTTAAGAAAATAGAATTATGCCGTTCGATTTTAGCTTCCGAGAAGAAGATCGAAGGCATTATCAAATATGAGTTGGAAGAGCTAAAGAAGAAATATGGCGACGAACGCAGGACTGATATCGTGGGAGAGGTAGAGGAGCTTGAGGTTGAAGATTTGATTGCCGAAGAAGATGTTGTGGTAACTATTAGCCATGGCGGTTATATTAAACGCCTTCCGGTTAGTTCTTATCGCAAGCAGAAGCGCGGAGGCAAGGGGGTTACCGGCGCCGAGGTTAAAGAGGAAGATTTTATTGAGCATCTTTTTGTAGCCTCTACAAAAGATTATCTGCTGATTTTTACAGATAAGGGCCAGGTGCATTGGCTTAAGGTTTATGAAATTCCCCAGGCAAGCCGCATTTCTAAGGGCAAGGCGATAATCAACTTATTGCAGATGGAACAGGGCTCTAAAATCAGCTCTACTGTGCCGGTTAAAGAATTTGCAAGCGATAGGTATTTGGTGATGGCAACAAGGCTTGGCCAGATCAAAAAGACCAAGCTTGATGCTTACGGCAACCCGCGCAAGGGAGGCATTATCGGTATTACCCTTGACAAAGGCGATGCGTTAATAGGTGTTGAGATGACTGATGGGAAACAGGAGCTTTTAATTGGCACGCGGCGGGGTAAGGCGATAAGGTTCTCGGAGATCAAAGTGCGAGATATGGGCAGGGGCGCGCGGGGGGTAAGAGGGGTAGCTTTAGATAAAAAAGACGAGGTGATAGATTTGGTAATCCCCCAAAAAGGATCAGCTATATTAACTGTTACCTCTTTAGGTTTTGCCAAGCGCACCACTGTAGATGAATATAGGCTTACCTCGCGCGGAGGAAAAGGGGTTATTAATATAAAGGTTACCGATAAAAACGGCGAAGCCGTAAACCTTAAAACCGTAAGCGATGATGATGAGCTAATGGTTATTACCCAAAATGGCATATTTTTACGTTGCGCGGTAAAGGATATTCGCGAGACCGGACGTTCTTCTCAGGGGGTCCGGTTAATAAAGCTGCAGGGCAGGGATCATATTTCCTGCGTTGCCCCGGTCATTGCTGAGGCGGAAGAATAGGCTATGACCCTGTCGTCTAGCCTGGTCTAGGACAAGAGCTTTTCAAGCTCTCGACACGGGTTCAAATCCCGTCAGGGTCATTTTTAATTTATGTGTGGGATAATCGGATATATAGGGGTAAAGCCGGCGCAGTCAATTCTTTTATCCGGGTTGAAAAGGCTTGAATACCGCGGTTATGACTCAAGCGGTATGGCCCTCATCTCTCCCAAGAAGCAAGCAATTTCTATTAAAAAATCCCCAGGCAAAATTAAGGCATTAGAGAAAATCTTAAAAGTTAATCCCCTTTCCGGCAATACCGGCATTGCCCATACCCGTTGGGCAACTCATGGCGTGCCTAATCAGGTAAATGCTCATCCCCATCAAGATTGCGCAGGCGAGATTGCCATTGTGCACAACGGAATTATAGAAAATTACGAAACCCTTAAAAACCAGTTAATTAATGAGGGCCATTCTTTCCGCAGCTCAACCGACACAGAGGTAGTTGTGCATCTGATAGAAAAATTCTACAAACAAGTCCCTTTGGAAGAGGCGCTGCAGAAGGCGTTGAAATTATTAACCGGTTCTTTTGCCTTAGGGGTAATCTCTAGCCGTGAACCCAATAAGTTAGTGGGGGCTAGATCCGGTAGCCCGTTAATAGTGGGGGTAGGGGTTAATGAAAATTTTTTAGCCTCGGATGTCTCTGCGGTATTAGGTTACACTAAGGATGTTATTTTCCTGGATGAAAACGAGTTGGTAGTTTTGTCCAAAGATAGCTTAAAGGTTACTGATTTTAACGGTAAGACGGTTTTTAAGAAAATCTCGCGTATCGGCTGGAATGTTGATCAGGCAGAAAAGTGCGGTTTTGATCACTTTATGCTTAAAGAGATCAATGAGCAGCCTAAAATTCTAAATAATTTATTGAGTTCCAGGATTAAGAAAGAATCCGGGCAGATCCTTTTTCAGGAGCAGCATATCAGCGAGGAGGTTTTAAGGGGGATAAAGGATATTTTTATTGTCGCCTGCGGTACCGCTTACCATGCCGGCCTGGTAGGAAAATATATCTTTGAGTCCATATGTTCGGTATCGGTGCGCATAGATGTATCCAGCGAATTTCGCTACCGTGATCTTTTGATCGGCCCGGAAACATTGATTATTGCTATAAGCCAGTCTGGCGAGACTGCGGATACCTTAGCCGGAGTCCGGGAGGCCAGAAAACACGGCGCAAAGGTTATTTCCATATGTAATGTTTTGGGTTCAACTTTAACCCGCGAGGCAGAGGGGGTAATTTATACCCATGCCGGGCCGGAAATAGGGGTAGCTTCAACAAAGGCCTATACTGCGCAATTGGCCGCCCTCTACCTTTTTGCATTATATCTTGCCGGGATACGCGGAGTGCTGCCGCAGACAAAGATAAATAAATATTTGTATGAGTTGCGTAAAATTCCCGCAAAGGTAGAAGAGATCTTGCGCAGGCAGAAAGATATCGCCCGGCTGGCCCAACGATATTCGCATTTTGGCTGTTTTTTATATTTGGGCCGGAATATAAATTATCCTTCTGCCCTGGAGGGCGCGCTCAAGCTAAAAGAAATTTCTTATATACCTGCTGAAGGTTACGCCGCCGGGGAAATGAAGCATGGGCCTATCGCCTTAATTGACGAATACCGGGCAGTAGTTTGTATTGCCCCGCAGTCCAAGGTATATGAAAAAATGATCTCCAATATACAAGAGATCCGTTCCCGCAAGGGGAAGATTATCGTTATAGCTACTGAGGGTAATGATGAAATTGCAGGTTTGACCCGCGAGGTTGTTTACATCCCTAAGACCGACGAGATTTTCACGCCGCTTTTGGTCGCCCTTCCGTTGCAATTGTTAGCCTACCATGTGGCCGTGAAGAGGGGATGCGACGTAGACCAGCCGCGTAACCTTGCCAAATCTGTTACCGTCGAATAGAAAGAAGCATAATATGCTTTATATTGTCGCCACCCCAATAGGCAATTTACAGGATATCACCTTGCGTGCAATAGAAGTCTTAAAGGCAGTGGATCTGATTGCCTGCGAGGATACGCGGCATACCAGGATATTGCTTTGCCATTACAATATCAAAACACCCACAACCAGCTTCTTCCAGCACAACCGCTTTGTGAAGGCCGGGCAGATCATAAGGTTTTTACGGGAAGGCAAAAAAGTCGCTCTTGTCTCCGATGCCGGAATGCCCGGCATACTGGACCCCGGCTATAACCTGATCAACCTTGCCATTAAGGAGAATATCCCGTTGACGGTCATCCCCGGGCCGGTGGCGCTGGTGAATGCCCTGGTCCTTTCCGGTAAACCTGCGCACGCATTTGTTTTTGAAGGTTTTTTGCCGGTTAAAGCCATTGCCAGGAGGAACAGGCTTAAGGAGTTAAAGGAACTTGGCCGGACCATTATTTTTTATGAATCCAGCCATCGTATCCTTAAGGCCCTGGAGGACATCCGGGGAATTTTCGCAGATAAGGAAGTGGTTGTCTGCAGGGAGCTTACTAAAAAATTTGAAGAAGTAAAGCGTGCCGAAGCCGCGGAGCTTATAGAGTATTTTTCCCGCCAGAAAACGCGCGGCGAATTTGTCGTAATCATCTAGTATCGCGTAATTCCTCCCAAGAAAACGCTTTCTTCAATCCCCTTAATAGCCTTGAAACTCTTACCTATATTGGTTATATTTTATTACAACGGCTTATAAACCAAATATCCCGCAAAAAAATGAAAAAGAAGCTAGTGAGAATTTTATCTATTTTACTTTGTTTCTGTCTTATCTTTGAGCAATCGGCATTTGCCCAAGTAGCAGCTGAGCTGAATATTACCGGCCATCTTTCCAGCTTATACGGCAGTATCTTTCCGGATAAATTCCGACCCCTGCATTTAAGATACCTCTCCTACGACAACCTGAATAACCAATTCAAGCTATTGTTAGATAAAGGCGACACCAAGAACCCTAAAGAAACGGAGCTTGAAAATACCGCTAAGATACTGCTCAACTACTTCTTCATCGGCCTTACTTTGCCCAGCTCCAGTTTTTGGGTGAACTTGCGGCCGGATTCACCGGAGAATATCATTGATCCTCTTCTGGCCCAGACAGACGTGGGCAGGATCCTCCTTGAAGCAGATGTGCAGCTAAAAAAAGATACGGCTCAAGCTACTTCGCCGCAGTCTCCCGAAGGAAGAGATTATTGGGATAAGCTTTATAAGAAGGCAGGAGAATTATACGGCAGTGAAAACGTCACTATCCCTACCTTGACCCGCCCCTGGATTGTGCCGGATGAAATTATTATCCGCGAGACCTCAAGCCAGGGACAGTCCCCTGCGGGGACAGTCCCCGAAGCTCCTTCAGCCTACATCTACAAAGCCACTCTGAAGGTGATGCTGGAATCGGATTATTTAAAAAGCGGTATTGCGAGGAGCGAGGCGACGAAGCAATCGCCTTACGCCTTCAAAGACGAGCGCTCCCGCGCCCTTAACGAATACTCCACCCAGCTCATCAAGGAATTAATCATTCCTAATCTGGCCAAAGAGATAAAT
>JBAZGD010000019.1:0-19147 GCA_041653055.1 Candidatus Omnitrophota bacterium | reverse complement strand
AAGTAGCGCAAGGATTATTTCGCACTTTCGCATTGAAGTATCTTCTTAGGTTGTTGAATTGGCCTTAGATTTATGTGCCTGATAAGGCCGAATATCCAAAGGTTAAGGCTCCTTTCGTTCTTGAAGTAACCTTGTATCTTAATACGCCTGCGTATCTCCTCAAGGAAGCGCTCCAAGTGGTTCGTGGTAGATATGGCAGAGCGCACCTCTTTTGGGAAGTCATAAAAGTTAAGCGTATTATAAAACTCATCCTGGAAGCATTTAACAGCCTTTGGCTCAAGGTTCTTCCATCGGTTTACAAATACCCGGAATCTCCTGATCGCTTCTTGCCGGGACGCAGCTTTGTAGATATTGCTGGCCTGCCTCATTAGCTTAGCCCTATGCTTAAACTTATACCTTATGTTTTGCATAAGGTTCCTTAGCTTATGCGTATAGCACCGCTGCCTGGGAGTATAAGGATAAACCATATTAACGGCAGCGGTAATCGCCTCTGAGCCGTCTTGAATGATAAGTTCCAATGCCTTGCCTTTTAGCCCTCTGCGGTAAAGATCGTTCAGGAAGCTGGTGTATTCCTCTTCGGTCTCGCCTTTAGCCAGTTTAAAAGCGATAATCTCCTGTTTGCCGTCTTTGGTTATGCCCATAGCAAAGAGAATCGGCCTCTTCTTTATGTCTACCTCCTTGATATGCACCCAGAGACCGTCAATGAAGATAAAACGGTATTTATCTTCTATCGGCATGGATTGATACTGCCTTAGATCATCACTAAGGCTTTGCATTAATGCTGAAGCTGTCTGATGGCTTACCGAATCACCGATAAAAGCCTGGAAGAATCTTTGTTGCTTACGGGTTGAAAAACCAAGCAATAATGACAGCACTATCATATCGTCAAACTTCTGCTGCCTGCGTTGGTACTTGGCAAGCAGCCTGTAAGCGTAATTTTTGCTTTTATGCCTAACCTTAGGGATAAGCAGTTTTGTCTTACCGAAGGTAGTGGTGAATAATCTTGAGTAGGTCCCGGAGCGAATATCGGCTCGTTCTTCCGAACGTTCATATTCCCCGGCCTTAATCTGTTCTTTAAACTCTGCGTCTATCGAACATTGGAAGAAATTATCTACCGTCATTTTAGCCTTGGCTTCAATACTATCCGCTTCTGTCTGATTTAATATCCCCATCTCCCGTAAGTTACGCTTTACATATTGCCATTGCTTTGGTAAAGTAGCGTTAGAAAAGTTTACTCCGTTAGTACTCATAAGGCGTATCCTCCTTTTGCTGGCCCGTAAGGGCCGGTTAGGTTAATAATTTGCGTTATCAACCTAAGAGGATATGCCTTTTTTATGCTTAAGGCAATATCAAAAGTGCGAAACTTATTTTACATTATGAAGCCTAATAATAGTTGCAAAGAATATTTTATCTGATAAAATATCGGAGAAAGGAGGAGAAATGAAAAAAATAGGTTTATTGGTAGCGCTGGTTTCCTTAACAGTAATGCTGGTAGGATGCGCAACGCCGTTTCCATACGGGGTTTTCTACACAGAGATAAAGGCTCCTGTTGCTGCTACGGGTGGAATATCCTACAGTAGGGTAGGTAAGGCAAAATCTACTTCTATCCTCGGGTTAGTCGCAACCGGTGACTCAAGCATTAAAACTGCCGCATCTAACGGCGGGATCAAAACAATCAAATATGTTGATTATGACGCCAAAAATATACTCGGCCTCTACGGCGAATATACCACAACTGTATACGGCGACTAATCCATAGCAGGCATTTAATAAAAAAGCAGGCACCTAAAAAGGCCTGCTTTTTTATTTTTAAGTGGGCGATAGAGGACTTGAACCCCTGACCCTCTGCGTGTAAAGCAGATGCTCTAACCAACTGAGCTAATCGCCCCAAACCATAAATTTTGTTTATTCTAACTTAAAATACGCGCTATTGCAAGGGTGGATTTAGTCAATCTGCTGCGCAGTTAAAAATACTGACCTAGCTAAAGCGTCGAAGAAATTCTGGTAAGGCCCGGGTGAATTTACGGCCTTAATCCCGTACTGGGCATTTGCCCTCACTAAAAGCTGCTTACTCCCCTTCTCTCTGGTGATAACCGTCATCTTTAAAACCTGGTTATCGACAAACTTAGTAGAAGTTACTATTCCTAAATCGTAATCCGCCTTGGTAATTACAAAATCTAGGTCCTGTAAAGTGGCCATAATACTGCGCATCATCTTTTCTTTATCGCTGGTATCAAATGCCCTGGTCTGAATACTGCGCAATTTAAGCTGGTCTTGGCTTAAATCGAGGATACGCTCCTGCGTTGTGGTTGCGCAACCGCATATCAAAAAAACCAACAATGACGCAGCTAAAAATTTAATTTTTATACGCTTCATATTTTATCTGCCTCCAAAAAGATAGACTTGGATAGTTTCTCGAAGAATCCTTCATATATCTTAGGATCCTTAATTGTCTCAAGCCGCGAGACTTGGTTCATCCTGTTAAAAACGACCCTTTGGAAGCTCACCCTTACGACAACTTTATTTCCCTCCAGGTTTCTTTTTGTAACACACGAGACCAGTATAGTCTGAATAGTATCTATTGTCTGCATTGCATTTGAAGAAGACCCTCCTGCAGCCCCCAAGATATCTATAAATGCCGCCATAGCAATCTGTCTTGGAACAGTGGCATCCCTCTCTTTTGAGGCAACGATTAAACCAAGCTTCTTCTCAACCTCGGTTAAGGTAAACCCCATATCCTGCAATACAGCCGCAGTCGCAGAGAGCACCCTCAACTCATCCTTAATCTCAAACTGCTTCATCTCTACCTGGCGCGCCTGAAGGCTGGATACCGCAGGCTTAAAAAGGTTAGAAGAAGTAGCCGCGCACCCGCAGATAAAAATGGTAGCCATAAAAACCAAAACCGAGGGCATATTCTTACGCATAGATGAAAACAAAATCAGAATTTAGATGAATGGTAGCTGAAATCGCGTACCTTACTATTATTATCAAATTTGATAATAATAGTTAATGTTCTTTGCGTGGAAGACGCCGCCCCGGAGGAACCATAACCCCCTAACAAAATCAAAGATGCTCCGGACTCGCTTCTTGAGTAACTGACATCCGTAGCCACCTTGTCATAAACCCAAACCTCCCGGCGATCTTCATCCGTACTTACAATATTGGGCGAGCCTAAAATTTCTGCAACCTGCGCAGAAGACATGCCAACCTTAATTTCTCTTTGCACCTTACCCACGGTAATCCTATCTTTGCTATCATCCTGAGTTAATTGGCGGTGCCTGGCCGCTGAAGCGCATCCGGAAATAAATATCACCCCCAGGGCTAAAATAAGAATTCTTTTCATCCTCTCCTCCTTCTTCAACGAAATTAATAATTTATTGGGCAAGCTTTCCTAAAAGCCCCAGGGAAAAAGCCATGACAAAAAGGGCTACTGTTTCAATAATACCCAAGACAACAAGGTAGTTCCCAAAACCCTTGCCCGTATCCCCCATGGCGTCAGCGGCACAGGCCCCTGCCTTACCCTGCATAAAAGCAGAAAAACCCATTGCTAACCCGCAAAACAAACCTATATCCCAGGCATAAACCCCTTTAGTCACGCCCTCTGCCATTTTATTCATCAAAATCATCCCGTAAATTGTCTGGGTAAGGGGCGCGCCTACAAAAACAAGCAGCATAAAAGAGGCGGGTTTATTCTGAATAAAAGCCTTTTTCCAGGCACCCACAACCGCCATCCCCGCGACTCCTGCGCCCAGCCCTGAACCAACGGCTGCAAGGCCTAATGCCGCAGCTACCCCTAAATCCTTAAACTGTGAAAGCACTCCTATCTCCATAACAGCTCCTTTTTAAATTATTTCTCCTCAATAAGAGGCTTATAATTAAACCCACTCCATTTTATATCCAGATGGCTGCAAAATTCAAGCACATTTAATCTCACCCCGTGGACAAGAATAGATAAAGGCCCTAAAATAATATTTAAGAAATGTCCTACTAAAAGTATCAGAGAAGTTAACAACCCCGAGATAAAACTTCCAAAACCCACTTCCATTGCCATTTTATTGAATGCATCTGCCACAGCCAGGGTAGCTAATCCTACCGCAAAAAGACGTATATAAGAAACAACGTCTGTGAAATTATTCATGGCGTTAAAAAGCAAAGCCCCTAATCCGCTGCCTATGGCCTTAAAAATATTTTTCTGCGGGTTACTAAAGAAAACAATCAAAAATACCCCGGGAATCAAAAGGTAGAGATAAAACCCCATAAGGGCATCCCCTAAAACAAGCAGCTTGGCGATAAAAAAGGCCATCCACAATATCAGTATCCATCCTATTTCCGCCAGGAAAGAGAGCGCGGGAAATTTTAAGATCCCCTTCCAGGTATGCGCGATACTCAAATGCAGGGCTCCTAAAAAGAAACAGAATGATTGCATATTTTTATCGTTGCGCAAAGAAGGCAGCAGCGGCTTAACCCAGGCAGGAAGCCATTCTTGGCCGAAAAATGTGGCGGTAAGCACCCCCCAGATAATGGAACAACCGCTTAAAAGGTATAAAAGAACAAAAACCGACTTATCGCTGAATCTAAAACCCCATTTTTTTTCTGCCAAAAAGGTAAGAATTAAATATACGGCTCCATAGCCGGCATCTCCGATTAATATACCGAAGAATAATGAGAAAAAGATGAGAAACCACAAACTTATGTCCAGTTCCTTATATCCCGGGACAACCTCAATTATCCTGAAAACAGGATTAATTATACTCAGCCACTTAGGATTACGCACCAAAGTCGGTACACTATCGCCTTCTGCGGGATCAGCGGTTAAAACAGCCCATCCCCAAGACCTGGCAGACTCCTCAATCTTGCCCTTAGAATCAAATGGTATATATCCCTTAATATACATTAAGGCGCCTTCCTGGGCCATTCCTGCCAATGCTTCATGAAACTGGATCTCCCGGGTGAGCTTATCGCGGGTTTCTCTTAAAAAATCCAGATATACAACCTGCCTTAAAAGATCAGCCTTAAGCAATGCAGCGGTTTTGATATCTTCGACAGACCTCTCCTGCATTCTAACTAAGGAATCCCCTGGCAATTCTACCGCCTTAAAAGGAATCTCTATGTCAGCCTGTGTAAAAATAACACAGTTATGGAGGCTGCCCTTACTTCTTACCTTTTCCAGGTAAACCCCCTTAGGCAACTGGGCTATCTGCTCATCGGAAAGCTTATAAAAACCCACGGATATGCCGTTTAAACCAAGGCGGTTAATCTCCTGCGGGTCAAAGTCGCCCCATTCTCTCAATTTCTCGATTTTAGAAGAAAGGGTTAAGGAATATTCCTGCAGCTGCTGGTAGCGCTTGTTTAAATCGATAATATGCCGGGCTAATACATCCCATTCTACCGCTTGCTTATTGCCTATATTAACAACACTCCTTTTATCTATCGCCTCCAGTAAAGATATCGCCTGGCTTAAAAGGACTGCGTCCTTACTCAAGGCAGTGAGCTTATCCCCTTTAGGGGTGTTTAAATGCTCAACATGCAAAATACCTAACTTGCGGACCTTCTCAAGTGAACCCTGGGCATCTTTAGCCTGCATCACCAAAAAAATTTTTTTCATTGGCACAATCATGCTAAAGATTCCTCCAGGACTAATTCCTCAATTTTTCTTTTAGCGATCTTGCTGCGGCCTACGGCATTGGCCATCTGGTCTCCGATATAGATCTTAATCAACCTGATATCCTCTTCTGTCTCCGGAATTTTAACCTTTTCAAAAAGGTTAACCCTTTGCGCAGTCACTTTAAGCTCATGGCGTAATATCGAAACACCCTCTGTGATAATGTCAATCTCCGATTGCAAAGCTAATATCCCCCTTAGAGCCTCTACCCCCAAATCCAGCCACAGGGGAGCAGAAAATAAGTCGTAATCAGCCGGCAGAAACGATGCCTCGATAAAAATTGGGATATCCACGCCGGCAATATTTAAAGACCTGCTCTTAATCTCATTAACGGCAAGCAAGGGCTTAATATCTACAGCCTCCTCGGTTAAAAGCCCCGCCCAGGTTTGAGCCTGCTGAATTCTTTTATCCAGAATACGCCTCTTTTCATCCAGGAGAGAAAGCTGATGCAGGATCTCTAATTGCAGCTGCTGCTTTTTTAATTGAAGGGTGGGCAGATAACGCTCATACTGTTTTAAGGCGTCGCGCTGCCGCTTTAATTCGCCTTTAGTAAACTTAATCTTTCCCATTTGGCCAATACGCCTCAATCATTGAGCGCTTTATCCCTGTCTCCTCGGGAGCGAAACAATCTGCGAGGATACGCCAGCCTAAATCCAGGGCATTCTCCAGCGGGATATTCACGCTTAAAGACATTAGCTCTTTCTCAAAAAGACCGCCGTATTTAAGAAGCTTGCTATCCCAGGGGCTCATCTTAAAACCCATTGCCTGCTTTTCAAGTGTTAAGCGGTAATTTGCAAAAAGTTGTATCATCGTATCCATCAGCGTCCTGTGGTCCGGGCGGGTTTTACCATTCACCTGCTGCTTAAGCCTAGAGAGCGAACCAAAAGGCTCGATAACTCCCCCTTTAAGATAAAACTGCCCTTCGGTAATATATCCGGTATTATCGGGAACAGGATGGGTAACATCATCTCCGGGCATAGTAGTCGCGGCTAATATAGTGATTGAACCGGCCCCCTCAAAATCAACTGCCTTTTCATAACGCAAGGCTAGCTGACTGTAGAGATCTCCGGGATAGCCGCGGTTTGAAGGAACCTGCTCCATAGTTATGGATATCTCTTTAAGCGCATCACAAAAATTAGTCATATCCGTAAGCAGGACCAAAACACGCTTTCCCTTTAAGGCAAAATCTTCGGCAATGGCCAGGCTTATATCGGGTACTAATAAACATTCCACCACAGGGTCAGCGGCAGTATGAATAAATAATATCGAGCGCGAGAGAGCCCCTTTTTCGCTTAAGGTATCGCGGAAAAATAAATAATCATCGTACTTTAACCCCATTCCCCCCAAGATAATGATATCTATCTCGGCTTGAATGGCAATGCGCGCTAAAAGGTCATTATAGGGCTCCCCGGCAATAGAAAAAATTGGCAGCTTCTGAGACTCCACCAGGGAATTAAAAACATCTATCATCGGTATGCCGGTACGGATCATTTTATCGGGTATAATCCTTTTTACCGGGTTCACTGACGGGCCGCCCGTATCGATAAGATTTCCCGACAGCTTAGGCCCTTTATCAAGGGGCAGGCCGCTGGCGCTGAAAATCCGGCCCAAGAGCGCATCCCCGCTTGCCACCTGCATGGGATGATTCAAGAAACGCACCTTATCTTTAGTGGATATACCGCGGCTTCCGGCAAAAACTTGCAAAGAAACCTTTTTACCGTTGAGACTAATGACCTGCGCCAGGGATATCCCGCGGCTTGTGGCAACCTCCGCGATATCCGCATACCCTACGCCCTCAGCCTCTACAATAATGACGTCACCGGCAATCTGTATAATATTTGTATAAACTTTATGCATCCCCCTCAACCCCGCCCTTTTTATTTCCTTCTATAAGCATATCCAGCTCCTCTTGGATCTTACGAAATTCCTCAAGGTTAAATTCCGTGGAATTCCAGCCCTTAAAGAGCTGTTTCAGTTTTTGAAAGAATTGCAATGCCTGGCCCTTCTCTTTAAAATTAAAATTACCCTCCAAGATACCGCGAATAAACCCGAAAACATATTCCTGCCTTTCTTGTGAAGTTGCCTCATCCACAGGGTCAAAGGCATTTTGCTGCAGGTATACCGAATCAAAAAATTCACCCTTAAGATAATCAACGTAATCTTGCAGGGATGTCCCTTCCTCTCCGATCACCTTCATCATCTGCATAATATTATTGCTTTTTATTAGGACCTTATGCCCGAGCTGCCTATCGGATTCCTTAATAAAGCTCTGGTATTTACTCCAGCTTATTAAAGGATCTATCGCAGGATACTTTCTTGCGTCTGAGCGCTCCCTGGACAAACCGTGAAAGGCGCCGACTACCTTTAATGTTGCCTGAGTTACCGGCTCCTCAAAATTGCCTCCGGCAGGGCTAACCGTGCCTCCGATAGTAACGGACCCAAAATCTCCGCTATGAAGCCGGACAAGCCCGGCGCGCTCATAAAATGAAGCTATGCGCGATTCAAGATACGCAGGAAAAGCCTCTTCCCCCGGAATCTCCTCAAGCCTACCGGACATTTCCCGCATTGCCTGTGCCCAACGGGAAGTTGAATCGGCCAGCAATAATACATTCAACCCCATCTGCCTGTAATATTCGGCGATTGTAACTGCCGTGTATACGCTAGACTCCCTTGCGGCAACAGGCATAGAACTGGTATTGCAAATAATTACCGTTCTGTCGCTTAAGGGCTTATTGGTCCTTGGATCAACAATATTAGGGAATGTCTTTAATGTTTCCACTACCTCCCCGGCGCGCTCACCGCATGCGGCAATAATTACGATATCAACCTGCGCATGCCGGCTGGTCAACTGCTGCAATACGGTCTTGCCCGCGCCAAATGGCCCGGGGATACAATATGTACCTCCTCTTGCCACCGGAAACAACGAATCTATTAACCGTATTTTTGTCACTAAGGCCTGAGAAGGCTTTAACTTTTCAGCGAAAGCCTTGATAGGAATTTTTATCGGCCAGAACTGGCGCAGATAAACATTACAAACCTTACCTTCTTCATTTTTTAATTGTGCTATTTTTTCTTTTATGGTGTATTCTCCTGCGGGGGCAATATAAGCTACTTCCCAAACTCCCTTTAGATTAAAAGGAACCATGCAATAGTGTTTAAATATCTTCTCGGGCACAGAACCTAACCTGAATCCGGAAATTACCCGGTCCCCGAGCGAGACCAGAGGCGTAAAATCCCATTTTTCTTTATCGGATAAGGCCTCTAAATATACCCCTCTCTTAAGGAAAAAACCGCATTCACGCGCTAAAGCAGGAAGCGGATTCTGCAGGCCATCGAATATCTGCCCCAAAAGTCCTGGCCCTAATTCTACAGAGATAAGTTCATTCGTAAATTCAACCTTATCGCCTACCCGAAGGCCGGATGTACTCTCATAAACCTGCATCTGGGCTAATTGCCCGCGGATCCTGATAACTTCGGATTTTAAGCGTTCATTATTATGCAAAATATAGGCAGTCTCATTCTGGATAACTGCTCCCTCAACATTTGCGCTGACCATATTGCCGTTAACCCCAGAGATATATCCGGTTCTTGTATTATTCATATCAGTTCCTGCCGAGGGCTTTTTGCAAGACCTCCTCGCTGTTGGCATTATAAACTTTATCCCAACGGATTAGGATTTTAAGCTTTAAGGCGTAGACAATTAAGCTATCGATGTCGAAATGATGCCCTGCGCTTATCTCATCCAAGAAACGCCACCTCTCTAAATCTAGGGATTTTTCAGCCTCAAGTATATTTTGATTACGGTATGCCGCCATTGCTACGTGCCTTACTGTCGCTGAAAAATATACCTCATTGCGCAGGTATTTTAAAGGATCCGCCTTCATCCTTGCGGATCGTGCGCGCACTAACTCGTTGCGTAAGAAAAGATTAAAATGATGCCATTCTTTTAAGAGCGGCGTATCTTTTAAGGAAACCTGATAATCAAAAGCAGTTACCGCCTCCTTAACCTTTCTTAAATCAACTTTGGAAATAGAATATAAACAAGTGTCAAAGAAACCCTCCAGGGAAAAGGGGGGCTTTGAATTAAAAATGAGATACGGCAGGCTGGAGATTAAATATGTATAATATGAAGGCATTTATTCCAGGTTGAACGCTTTCGTCAATTCTTTATTAAGATACAAGCTTAAATACTCTGCCAAGGACTGGTCTGAAAAATCAAAATGCGACTTTCCGGAATCAAAACTTATGGTAAAACCCGACTTTATATCATCGCAAGACTTCATTACAATGCCGCCCTTAATGCTACCGGACAACTTTTCAAAGAAAACGCTTTTCATCTTTTCCAAATCTTCCTTACTGAATAAAACTTCAATTGTATCCGGGCTATTTCCTTTTGCATATTCTTTAATTAAGAGATTGATCATCGCTGCCATTTCCTGAGAGGTGAGGGCTTGGGATATTTTTTCCCGCACAATGCCTTTAAGCAAAGAACTTATTTCAGCGCGCAAAGAAATTAAAAAATCTCTCCCTGCCTGCTTCAATGCGGAATCAGTAGAATCTTGCAACTTTACAGCCTCTTCCTCGGCTTTTTGGATAACAAGATCCGCTTCCTGCCTGGCCTTTGCGATGATTTCCGCAGACCTGGCCTTTGCCTCATTTATAACCCTGAGGGATTCTTCCTGAGCCTTTTGAATTCCTTCTTTTTGAATCTTCTCTAATAATCCCTTAATCTCCTCTGGCATATATCTCTCCTGACATGGCTTTAGCAGTTGCTTTAGGATCTTGGGCTTCTAATATCGGCCTGCCTACCACAAGAAAATCGCTCCCCGCGGCGATTGCCTCGCTGACGGTAGCAGTCCTCTTCTGATCGTTTTTTACCCCTCCCTCAGGCCTAATGCCGGGGGTTACGATAACAAACTTGCTCTTGATATTATCCCTTAACATCTTAGCCTCCTGGGCAGAGCAGACCACGCCATCCAGCCCAGACTCTATTCCCATACGGGCCAGAATCAAAACATCGCTAGACTTGGCCTCTTTGCTGGTTAGCACCGTAACTCCTATTAAAAGTGGTTTTTTAATGTGCAGTTTTCCCGCCTCATCCCTGGCAGCAAAAACAGCCTCCCTAATCATTTCTTCATCGCCTAATATGTGTAAAGTTATTATCTTCACCCTATGCCTTACTGCCATTCGCACTGCCTTAGCCACGGTATTGGGTATATCAAAGAATTTCAGGTCCAGAAATGCTTCAGAGCCTTTTTTATTGATAACCTCGATGATCTTCGGCCCGCAGGCAGTAAAAAGCTGCGCTCCGACCTTGAATATTTTTATTACAGGGGAAAGCCTGTTAACAAAATATTTTGCCTTTTCCAGGCTATCCACATCTAATGCTAAAATTATATCAGCTTTCATAAATTAAGCTCCCGGTGAGGCTGTGTATATCTTTAATTTTTTTCCGTTTAAGATACCCGCCTAAACCGGAAATAATCTCAACGCTTACCCGGGGATTGATAAAATTTGCGGTCCCTATGCTTATAGCGGATGCCCCGGCGATAAAGAATTCTAAGGCGCTGGGAGTATCTATTATACCACCCATTCCGATAATTGGAATTTTAATCTTATTGTATGCCTCCCAAACCATCTTCAGGGCTACCGGCCTTATTGCCGGGCCGCTTAAGCCGCCTACCACTGCCGCAAGTCTGGGGTTTTGCTTTTCTGTATTAATGCTCATGCCGGATAAAGTATTAATCAGGGCCAGGCCATCGCTTCCTGCATCCTCGGCAGCCTTGGCAAGATCGCCAATACAGGTAACATTAGGGGACAGTTTGGTAATTAATGTTTTTGCCGTCATCCGGCGTATAGATTTTACAATGCTATATGTTGCCTGGCAGTCCTGGGAAATTAAGGATTTCTGGCCCATAACATTAGGGCAGGAGATATTAAGTTCCAAGGCAGAGACCGCCTTAAGCTTATCTAATCTTTTAACCAATTCAATAAATTCCTTGGGGCCGTCTTCAGAGGCGATACTCATAATAATGGGTATCCCCAGTTTTTCAAGGAAGGGGAGCTTATCTTTTAAAAAGGCCCCTAAACCCGGGTTTTCCAAGCCTATGGAATTAAGCATCCCCGAAGGAGTCTCGCAGGTACGCGCAGGAGGATTACCGCGGCGCGGATTCAAGGTTATAGTCTTGGTAACAATAGCCCCGAGTTTTTTTAAATTAATAAAGCCCTTAAATTCTTCGGCATAACCGAATGTACCGGATGCCACCATCACCGGATTCTTTAACTTAAGCTTGCCTATTTTAACCGAAAGATTAACTCTCATCTCTTACCAGATCAGTTCCTTGGCATCAAAAACCGGGCCTTCCTTGCATACCCTCTTCAGGCCATTCTTTGTCTTAACCACACACCCCAGACAAGCACCTATACCGCAGCCCATATGTTCCTCTAAAGAAACCTGGGCTTGCAGATTATTGGCCATAGCAATATTACAGACCTCCTTAAGCATGGGCCCTGGCCCGCAGGCGTATAGCTGTATTGCCCCTCTTCCCTTCTTCCCGGTTGATATAATATTCTTTAATAAATCGGTCACCCTCCCGCTAAAACCCAGGGAACCATCATCCGTAGATATCATAACACCGCTTCCTGAATTCTGAAACTCTTTTTCGCATAAAACCTGATCCCTCGTCCTTGCGCCGATTAAAACAAGCTTATCCCTTGACTTAATTTCCTTGGATAAAAAAAGTAACGGCGCCACCCCTATCCCTCCTGCGATTAAAATAACCCTTTTCCCGCGCGTGCCTCTGTAATCAAAGCCTTTGCCTAAGGGGCCGATGAGATCCAAATAATTACCGCTTTTTTTACCTGAAAAAACCCGTGTCCCCTCGCCTACAACATCATAGAGGATTTCCAATTTACCGCCGGAGATATTATGTATGCTAAAGGGCCGCCGCAAAAAAGGCTTAAGGCCCTCGGATATCTTTACGTTTAAAAACTGCCCCGGCTTAGAGGCCCTGCCAAGGGAAGGAGCGCTAACAATACAATGCCAGCAGTTCCCCTTAAACCATTTATTAGATATTATCCTTGCTTTTATCTGTAACATTATCAAAATTAATAAAACGGATTAAATATACATACAAAAAGATAAACAAAGAAAACACTATAAGCAGCCCGAGCAATTCTTTTAGATAGAGGCCTACTCCTCCGTAACGCAAATCCTCCCATGATTCAATCAAAATAATTAAAACTAAAACAGCAATTATCGAGCCGGCTTCTTTTCTTACCCATTTCAGCTTCAACGGGATATACTGCAGTATATCCCTGTTGAAAAGCGCATCTACTGAAGGAAAAATACGGTTAGGAACATCTTTGCAATAATCCGCATATTCTTCAGCGAAGAATAATTTTAGTTTTTTCTCCTCCTTATATACAAGCAAAATATACCGTATGTAAAAAAAACATAAAAAAATTATGACTACCCACCATTTAAAAAGTATCAGCACTGCCCCAAAGCCGATTAAAATTATTCCTAAATACATAGGGTTGCGCACCAATGAATACGGACCCTGCCTTACTAAACCAAAACCGTTTTTTGAATTTTCAGACTTAAACCCGCGGGCAGAAACCCTGATGAGTTGCCCCAGTAAAATAAAGCCGATGCCAAAAATTTCAGCTATACCGTTATTCCAGCCAAAAGTATTTCTTCGGAAAAAAATCCCCGGGAAAATAGCCAATATAACAGCGGCCAAAAACATCACTATACCGTTAATCTTAAGCCTCTTCTTCATGCTTTTTTCTGGCACTTAGGGCAAAAGTAAGTCCCCCTTCCCCCTAATACAGTCCTTTTTATTAAAGATTTACAAACAAGGCATGGTTTACCTTCCCTTCCGTAAACCTTATGGTATTTCTTATAATCCCCCTTGCCTCCGGATAGCCTGACATAATCATCTACCGAAGAACCGCCGCTGCTAACCGCCGCTGCTAAAATATCCTGCATAGAATTAAACAAGGTTTCTTTTTCCCTGGCGGAAAACTCACAGGCCCTACGTTGAGGATTTATTTTAGCAGAAAAAAGTATCTCCGCGGCATAAAGATTTCCTATCCCGCTGATAAACTGCTGGTCCATTAACAAAGGCTTGATCTTGGTTTTTTTACGGGAGAGCATATCCTGAAACTGGATTAAGGTCAAATCCTTTGGCTCAGGCCCAAGCCCCCGGATAAATTTTAAATCCCTCCAGTCATCTAAAAGCCTCAAATCACCAAAGAGCCTTTGATCATTGAAATCCAGGTTCTTGCCGCTTGAGAGATGAAAGGTAACCCTTGTGTCTTTTTGCTTCAAGCCAGGATAAATTAATTGACCGGTCATCTTTAAATGCAAAGTAAGAGACTTGGCGTTCGATAACTCCATTATCAAAACCTTCCCCCTTCTCAATACGCGGTTAATTCTTGCCCCCGTCAATCCCTGTTTAAAATTCAAGGGTGAAGGCTCTCGTATAACCTTAGGGTTGTAAACAGATACTCCCGTAATCTTCTTACCGACGACTACCTGCTCTAAATCCCTCTTAATAGTCTCAACCTCCGGCAGCTCCGGCATCCTTATTTCTTTCTTTTTTTATGATACGCCTGCAGAGACTTCACCTCTAAATCCTTTTTCAGCAACGCCTCGATACCGCTTACGGTGGCCTGGGCAGCAGATATACTGGTAGTATAGGGGATATTATACAAGATTACATGGGAGCGAATTTTAACCTCATCCTGACGAGGTATCCTTCCCGAAGGCGTATTAATGACCAGTTGTATCCTGCCGTCTTTCATCAAGTCCAGGATATTCGGCCTGCCTTCAGCAATCTTCGGCAGGACCTTTACTTTAATCCCGCTTTTATTAAGGGCATCTGCGGTGCCGGTACTGGCATATATATTAAAACCTAAATCCGCGAGCTTCTTGGCGATAAAAATAACCTGCCTCTTATCCCTGTCCCGCACAGAGATAAAAACATTGCCCTTTCGGGGAAGTTTTTGCCCGGCTGCAAGCTGGCTCTTGATATAAGCCCGGCCGAAATCCTTATCTATACCCATAACCTCTCCGGTAGACTTCATCTCAGGGCCCAATATTACATCCACTCCCGGGAAACGGTTAAAGGGAAATACCGATTCTTTTATCGCTACACAATCTGGAATTATCTCTTTGGTAAAACCCAGGTCTTTAAGTTTCTTGCCCAATAAAACTTTAGTAGCAAGCTCTGCCAGGGGGATTCCGATAACCTTGGATACAAACGGTATAGTCCTAGAGGCCCTGGGGTTAACCTCTAAAACATAAACCTTCTCATCTTTCACCGCATACTGTATATTCATTAATCCTACCAGGCTTAATTCCTTAGCCATCTCATATGTTGCCTGGCGTATCTTTTGCAATATGCCCTGAGAGAGGGTATAAGTAGGAAGCGACATTGCCGCGTCCCCTGAATGTACGCCGGCATATTCAATATGCTCTAAGACCCCCCCGATAACAAAGGTCTCGGCATCACCGATTAAATCAACATCCACCTCTATAGCGTCTTCCAAGAACTTATCAATTAAAACCGGATGTTCCCCTGAAACCTCGGCCGCCTCTTTAATGAATTTCTCCAGCGCCTCATCATCATAGGCTATCTCCATGGCCCTGCCTCCTAAAACATAGGAGGGCCTGACTAAAACCGGATAACCTATTTTCTTAGCCACATCTTTAGCCTCATCAAAATTAAAGGCTGTTCCATTTTCCGGCTGCAACAATCCTAATTTATGCAGCATATGCTTAAAACGTTTTCTATCTTCAGCGATATCAATACTCTCCGCAGAAGTACCCAGGATATTTACCCCCGCCTTACGCAGTGAAACAGCTAAATTCAGCGGAGTTTGGCCTCCGAATTGCACAATCACACCCATCGGTTTTTCAAGTTCAATAATATTCATTATGTCTTCAAAGGTAAGCGGCTCGAAATAGAGCCTATCCGATGTATCATAATCAGTAGATACGGTCTCGGGGTTACAATTAACCATAATACTGTCTACCCCCTCCTCTTTTAAGGCATAGGCTGCATGGCAACAGCAATAATCAAACTCAATGCCCTGGCCGATCCTGTTGGGCCCTCCCCCTAAAATTACCACCTTCTTATTTCTACTCTGCCTTGACTCATCTGCTGTTTCATAAGTAGAGTAATAATACGGCTGCTTAGCCGCTACTTCTCCGGCGCAGGTATCTACTAATTTATATACCGCCTTTACATTTTGTTTTTTCCGTGTTTCCCTCACCCTGGCCTCCCTGGAGTTTAAAATAAATGCCAACTGATGATCGGAGAAACCGTTTAATTTAGCAACCTTCATTAACTCAAGAGGCAATTTAATCTCCTCATCAATCTTATTATTCCTATATTTCATTATCTCCTCTTCTATCTCTACTAATTCTTTCATATTATCAACAAACCAACGGTCGATATCGGAAAGGGCGCAAATCTCATCTGTTGATATCCCCGCCTTAAACGCGTAGCGGATATAAAAAATCCTTTCATCATTGGGCAGGCGGATTTTATCGCGTATCAATTGAAGAAGCCCTTTGTCGGCCTTTTTAAGGTCCTCGTCGCTTAACTTATCCTTGCCGTCACAGCCAAAACCAAAGCGCGATATCTCCATAGAACGGATGCCTTTCTGAAACGCTTCTTTAAAGTTTCTTCCTATGGACATTACCTCCCCCACAGCCTTCATTGATGTGTTTAAGGCCCTCTGTGCATGGGGGAATTTCTCAAAGGTAAAACGGCAAATTTTAAATACGCAGTAATCTACCGTTGGCTCAAAAAAGGATGTAGTCTTGCCTGTTATCTGGTTCATCACCTCGGGCAGGGTATAGCCGACAGCTAGCTTTGTAGCAACGCGGGCAATAGGAAACCCGGTTGCCTTTGAGGCTAAGGCGGAAGACCGTGAAAGCCTGGGATTAACCTCAATAATAACGATATCGCCGTTGCGCGGATTCTGGCCAAACTGGATATTCGCTCCTCCTGCGGTTATGCCGATACGCCGGATAATTCGTTTAGATAAATTTACAAAATTATTATACTCTTGGGCAGTCAGCGTCTGGGCAGGAGCCACTACAATGCTATCCCCGGTATGCACCCCCATCGGGTCAACATTTTCCATAGAGGTAATCATAATAACATTATCGCAACAATCTCGCATTACCTCAAACTCAATCTCTTTCCACCCCAATACAGACTGTTCAACTAAAACCTGATGTACCGGGCTTGTCTCTAAACCCTTGGCCAAGAATTTTTCCAGCTCTTCCCGGTTATAGGCAATGGACCCGCCGCTGCCTCCTAAGGTATAAGCCGGCCTTAATATGAGCGGAAACCCTATTGAAAGGCCCATCTTCATTCCTGCCTCTATAGAAGTAGCAATTCCGCTTCTAGGGGTGTTAACGCCTATCTCCTGCATCGCCTTTTTAAACAGATTCCTATCCTCGGCACAGGATATAGCGCTCACTGAGGCGCCGATAGACTCAACCCCGTATTTTCTCAAAACCCCCTGCTTCATTAAAAAGAAGGCGAGGTTTAACCCCGTCTGGCCTCCTAAAGTCGGCAATATGGCATCCGGGCGCTCTTTAGCGATTACCTTTGTAACCATTTCAATAGTCAAGGGCTCTATATAAGTTACATCTGCCATCCCGGGGTCAGTCATTATGGTAGCCGGATTTGAATTAATCAGTATAGTAAAATACCCCTCTTCCCTCAACGCTTTACAAGCCTGGGAGCCCGAATAATCAAATTCGCAAGCCTGCCCTATAACAATCGGGCCGGAGCCAATCATCAAGACTTTTTTTATATCCTTTCTGCGCGGCATCTCTTAATCCCTCCCTAACATTTTCATGAATTTAATGAACACTTCGTTAGTTTCATGGAACCCGGGAGAAATAGGCATATACTGTACGCCGATAATCTTAAGCGCCTTACTCTCGATCCCCTCTACCGTCCTGTCATTCAAATTATAACTGCTGATCTTCAAACCTTTAATCTCCAACAAAGAATCATGGTTTAAGATATAGGCATGGTTTTGCGCAGTAATTTCACCCTTAAAGGAAGAAGGGCTTTGTATCGGATAGTTAACCCCTCGATGACCGATCTTTAACTTATTAATCCTTCCCCCTAATGCCATAGCCAAAGCTAGATTGCCTGAGGCTATGCCTAAAATAGGCAACTTGCCGATTAAAGGCCTTATATTCCCTGCCACCTTCTCTAACCCGGAAACATCCTCCGGCCCGCTTGAAATAATTAAACCCTTGGTTTTTAATTTAAGGATTTCTTCCCCGCTTGTGCTATGCGGCAAAAGCTTCAAAGAATAACCCAGGGATTCCATCTGGCGCATAATGCTTCGGGTTACGCCCAAATCAAGCACAGCCACCCTCTTCCCCGCAGATCTTCCCGAATGCACAACCTTTTGCGTTGATACCTTATCAATTAAAGCTGAAGATTTCTCTTTGCCCAACGCGGCTATCTTTGATAACAGCTCCTTGCGGTCAAAGGTCTCTGTGGAGATTACCCCCATCATAGAACCCTTCTGCCTTAAATGCACCGCTAGAGTACGGGTGTCAACTGAATGCATAAAAGGCAGGCTATTGCGCTTTACAAAGCTCCCCAGGCTCTCCTTAGCTTGCCAGTTGGAGAATATGCGCGAACTTTCTTTGATAACCAATCCCGCCAGCCAAACTTTATCCGATTCGTTAAACTTAGCCGCACATCCATAGTTGCCAATCAAGGGGTATGTTAAAACTAATATTTTATCAACATTAGCAGGGTCAGTCATCATCTCCTGATACCCTACCACTGCGGTATTCATGATAACCTCGCCAACCCTTTCCTTTTGTAGGGTTTCCGATTCTCCTGTAAAGCTTTTCCCGTCTTCTAACATAAGAATTGCTTTCATTTTGACCCTCCGGCCTTCCCTGAATATAATAGTTTTCTTGCTAGAATTACTGCCTTATCAACTCTTTCTGCCCGTATAACCCCCGGGATATCCCAGGATTTAAGCGATATAACCGGAATGCCAAACTGTAGACAATAGGCAATCTCTGAAAGGGTGCCTGCCTTGCCAGGCAAGGCAATCACGACATCTGCGCTTTTAACCACAAGCACATTTCTTGCCAAACCCAAACCTGTAGGAAGCACAATATCGATATAAGCATTAGCTTCATCTTTATTATAACCTGGTATAATACCTATAGTTAAGCCACCTCCTACCCTAAAACCCTTGCAAACCGCCTCCATTACTCCACTTAAGCCCCCGCAAACAATTAAATCAACCACTTCTGAGAGTTTTTTGCCTAATTTATAGGCCAATCCCTCCACTTTTGCATCACAATCATGGCCGCCAATTACCGCAACTATTTTTTTTCTCATCTTATTTGTGCGCCTGGCGGGAATCGAACCTGCACATCTAGCTCCGGAGGCTAGCGCCCTATCCTTTGGG
>JBAZGD010000018.1:0-19351 GCA_041653055.1 Candidatus Omnitrophota bacterium | reverse complement strand
TGACCCGCCTTCTTAGCTGGCATATAATTCTTTCAATATGAGGAAGAGAATCGTTTCTTGGATAAAAAATCAGGTTAAGGCGTCTAACTCTAAGGGGATAGTCCTTGGGCTTTCCGGCGGGATAGACTCGGCAGTAGTCGCAGGTTTGTGCTCTAAGGCGCTAGGCCGTAAGAATGTATTGGTTCTATTCCTTCCTTGTAATAGTAACCCGCAGGATTTAAAAGATGCTAGGCTGGTTGCCAGGGCCTTGAGGCTTAAAACCAAATTGGTGGATTTATCACCGGTATATAATAGCCTATTGAGAATATTCCCTAACGCTTCTGGCCTTGCAAAAAATAACCTTAAGCCGCGCTTACGAATGTTAACGCTTTATTTCTTTGCCAATAAATTAAATTATCTTGTTTGCGGTACCGGGAATAAATCAGAACTCTCGGTAGGTTATTTCACGAAATACGGAGATGGGGGGGCGGACATTCTCCCCATCGGAGGGTTGCTTAAGAGGCAGGTTTGGTCTTTAGCAAGAGAGTTTAATATTCCAAAGCCAATAATTAATAAGGCCCCTACTGCCGGCCTATGGCAAGGGCAGACCGATGAGGGAGAAATGGGGATTACTTATCAGGACCTGGATGATATATTGAGCCGCCTGGAGAACAAGGCCAGGCAGGCAGCCTCTTTTAATAAGGTGAAGAGGGTAAAGAAAATGATTGAGGCTTCAGCGCATAAGAGAAGGGTTGCGGGAATATTCCGCATTTAAAGGGAGGTTAAGAATGGATGAAATACTGGAGGTTTTAGAAAAAGACGCTCGTATATCACCTGAAGATATTGCCAAGATGCTTAAGAAAAAGCCTAAAGATATCAAGGAGAAGATTAAAAAATACGAAAAAGAAGGGGTAATCCTAAAGTATAAAGCAGTCTTAAACAAGGATTTAGCGCATGATGAAGAACCAAGGCTGCGCGCCTTAATAGAGGTTAATATTGTCCCACAAAAGGACGTCGGCTTCGATAAAATCGCCGAGCGCATATATTCATTCCCCGAAGTATCCAGCTGTTACCTTATATCAGGTACCTATGATCTTCTGGTGGTGGTAGAAGGAAAGAATATACATACGGTATCAAGCTTTGTCGCGGAAAAGCTCTCTTGCCTTGAGAACGTAAGGGGGACAACCACGCATTTTCTTTTGAAAAAGTATAAAGAGGACGGGATTATATTAAAACACAAAGAGGAGAATAAAAGGATAGCAATTTCCTATTAAAAAATGAAAACTTCTAAGAAGGTAGATAAAATGCAGCCTTCCGGGATCCGGGCTTTTTTTGACCTGGTCCTGGGGATGAAAGATGTGATATCCTTAGGGGTGGGGGAGCCGGATTTTACCACTCCTTGGCCTATTCGCGAGGCAGGTATCTTTTCCCTTGAAGGAGGGTTTACTTCTTACACATCCAATAAGGGTTTGTATAAGTTACGCCTTAGTGTCAGTCGTTACCTAAGAAACAGATACGGGGTTGAATATTGCCCGGATGAGGAGATACTTATAACCGTAGGCGTCAGCGAGGCAATGGATTTAGCCCTGCGTACCATAATAAATCCTAACGATAAGATCTTGATTCCTACTCCAAGCTACGTTTCTTACGGCCCGCTTACGGAACTGGCCGGCGGTTTACCCGTATATATAGATACCCAAAAAAATGGTTTTAAACTTACACCCGATGAACTAGAAAGGCATATTGATGACAAGACTAAGGGGATAATCTTTAATTACCCCTGCAATCCTACCGGCACATCCTACAGCAGGAAAGAATTAAACCAGTTAAGCAAGGTGTTATTGAAAAATAAGATTATTTGCCTTTCTGATGAGATATACGCGGACCTGACATATGATTTTGAGCATGTATCATTCCCCTCGCTTCCCGGGGCAAAGGAGAATACGGTTTACTTTAACGGTTTCTCAAAATCCTATGCGATGACCGGCTGGCGCGTGGGATATGCCTGCGGGCCAAAGGAGATTATCGCAGGAATGACAAAAATCCACCAGTATACAATTATGTGCGTTTCTATAACCTCGCAAATGGCAGCCTGCGAAGCTTTGCATGCGGGTAAAAGTTTTGTTGAAGAAATGAAAAGGGAATATGCAAGGCGCAGGGAATTTGTAATCGATGGGCTAAACAGCATAGGGCTAACCTGCCATAAGCCCCAGGGCGCTTTCTATGCCTTCCCCAGCATTAGGAAAACGGGGTTAAAGTCCCTGGATTTTGCGCAGAAGCTGTTGAAGGATGAAAAAGTTGCTGTTGTCCCGGGGACTGCCTTTGGAGCAAAGTTTGAAGATTATATAAGAATATCTTATGCCTCTAGCTTTGATAATTTAAAGGAGGCGCTACGCAGGATGGGCGCATTCTTAAAGAAACAATCATAATGCCTGGAAAAAACAAGGATAATTACGAGATTTACGTAAAACAGATTGAGGTTTTGTCTAAGGTAGCTAATCTGATTACCTCAGGAATGTACCTGGAGGAGCTTCTGCGCCTGATTGTCAGCGTCACTGCTGAGATAATGAATTCCAAGATATCCTCTTTGATGCTCTTAGACCATGAAAAGAAAGAGTTGATGGTGCGCGCTACTCAGTCAATCTCCGAATCTTATAATAAGAAGCCTAATATAAGGCTGGGGTATGGTATAGCCGGCGAGGTTGCCTTAAATAATAAGGCCATAGTTGTGCTTGACCTCAAAAAAGACCCCCGCTACCTTAATCAGGATATCGCAAGAAAAGAAAAACTTTGCTCCCTGGCGAGTATCCCTATGGCGGTAAAAGGGAAGGTTATCGGCGTGCTTAATTGTTATACTTCCATGAAGCATAAATTTACCAAGACAGAGCTGAATCTTCTCAACGCCTTGGCAAATCAGGCAGCTATAGCTATCGAGAATGCAGAGCTGGACCTTCGGGCACGCTCTGCGGAAGAAGCCCTTACTACGCGCAAAGTCGTAGAGAGGGCGAGGGATATTTTATCCCAGGAAGCTAATCTTCTGCCTTCGCAGGCCTACCGCCTTATTCAAAAACAGAGTATGGATTCTCGTAAGTCAATGCGCGAGGTGGCCGAGGCCATAATCCTGGCCAAGGATATTAAGAGCAAGAGGTATTGACAAATATAGATTTTATGTTACACTAATATCAGATTACGCAATGATGCAGTAATACGCTAGGACATAGAAGTCTTCCGGGCTTGTTAAAAAAGCCGGAAGGCTTTTTCTTTTTATGGACATTGAAGTCCTCAACCCGAAATTTATCGCGGTTGGGGGCTCTTTTTTTGGGGGAAAGATGGAGTATGGCCAGTTATTAAAGAAACTTTTACCTAAAATAAAGGGGATAGCCTTTAAGCTAAATAGGTATTATGGGCCTTTTGCTTATGATGATTTATGCCAGGAGGCAATTACCCATCTTTGGGTTAATTTTAAAGAAGGCCATTTGGCAGATAAGACACAAAGTTATATATTACAGGGTTGTTACTTTCATCTGAGGAATTATATCCGTAAATTTAGCGAGAAAAATATCTTCTTAAGCCTGGATTCATTGGTTAATGAAGATAACGATGTAACCCTTGAAGGCCTGCTCGTTTTAAGTGATGGGAGAGATTTACGCGATGCTTTGAATAATAAGTTCCTGGTGGATGCTATTGAAAATAACGGTTTTACTACAAGGGAAAAGCAGATACTTAGGTTTTATAAAGACGGCCTGACCACTAGGGAAATAGGGGGGAGGCTTAGCCTTTCCCATGTTAGAATAGTCAAGATTATGCAGAATATAAGAATTAAGTGCCGCAAATACCAGGATATTATTTAGTTACCAGACTCCAGCAGTCTTTACTTGTATACATAAGACACATTGAAGTGTAATTCAATACAAAGGCGTTCCTTAATAAAGGGGCGCTATTTTTTTACATAGGAGGGGTTTATGGATATGAAGGTGGTTATTGATACAATTTGGGTTTTACTCACCGCGAAGCTGGTATTCTTTATGAACCTGGGCTTTGCTATGGTTGAGTCAGGGTTTGCGCGTTCTAAAAACTGCGTAAATATTCTTTCCAAGAATTTCGTTGTTTTCGCGGTATCTTCTTTGGGGTTCTTACTTTTAGGCTGGGGCTTGATGTTTGGGGACGGCAATCCGTTGATTGGTTTAAAGGGGTTGTTTTTTGCCGGAGGTTTGGATAATTCTCCGGCAACCGGCGAAGCCTATAAAGGTGTCTATTCGGCGCTCTCCTGGACAGGAGTCCCGATGTGGGCGAAATTTTTCTTCCAGCTGGTATTCTGCGGCACGGCAGCTACGATTGTTTCAGGGGTTGTGGCCGAACGTATTAAATACAAGTCGTTCATAGTTTTCTCTTTTCTTATGGCCATGTTTATTTATCCTATAGTAGGCCACTGGATTTGGGGAGGCGGTTGGCTGCAATTAAAGGGCATGTTTGACTTTGCCGGTTCCACAGTCGTTCATTCAGTCGGAGGATGGGCGGCTTTGGCCGGAGTTTTGGTATTAGGACCGCGTTTTGGTAAATATGCAACCGGAAGAGTTAATCCTATTCCCGGGCATAATTTGACAATAGCAACATTAGGAACTTTTGTTCTCTGGTTTGGGTGGTTTGGTTTTAACCCGGGTTCTACGATGTCAGCTGACCCCATGGCAATCAGCCACGTAGCAATTACTACTAATATGGCAGCAGCAATGGCAACTCTAAGCGCTACTATATTATCGTGGGTATTATTGGGTAAGCCGGATTTAGGTATGACTTTAAATGGCTGCCTTGCCGGTTTGGTAGCGATTACCGCGCCTTGCGCATTTGTAAGTGTGCCAAGCTCGCTGATCATTGGTTTAATCGCTGGGATATTGGTGGTTTTAGCAGTGATCATGTTTGATAGGATCAAGATAGATGACCCGGTAGGCGCTCTTTCGGTGCATCTGGTAAATGGTGTTTTCGGCACGCTTTGCGTAGGGTTGTTCGCGCAGGATAAGATAGTCGGCGTAGCTACCGGTAATGGCTTATTCTATGGAGGAGGGACAACATTGCTAATGGCCCAGTTATCCGGAGTCTTGGGGGTAGCGGTGTTTACCTTTGTAATTTCTCTTATTTTTTGGCTTTTCCTGAAATATACCATGGGAATCAGGGTTTCGCTTAAGGAAGAGATTGAAGGCTTGGATATCGGTGAACACGGAAATTCAGCTTATCCTGAATTTTACGGCAAGAAGCCGGCTTACGCATTTCTTGAAGTTAAAAATGAATAACATTTTTTATTACGGAGGATAAAATGAAAAAAATAGAAGCTATTATCAGGCCGGAAAGCCTTGAGGCAGTACGTAACGCGTTGAATATCGCAGGAGTAACCGGATTGATGATTTTCGAGATTGAAGGCCATGGTAAACAAAAAGGAGTTGTCCAGCAATGGCGGGGGGAAAAGTATAAGGTGGAGCTTCTCGCGAAAATAAGAATTGAGACCGTGGTTAAGGATGATGATGTGGAGCGTATAGCCGGCGTTATTATTGAAAGCGCCAGGACAGGCGAGATAGGCGATGGTAAGATATTTATATACCCGATTACGGAGGCGATAAGGATACGTACGGGAGAAAAGGGGGATTCTGTCATTTAGTGCCTGGTGTTTTAAAAGTATGTTTATTTATTATAAGCTTGTGGTAAAATAGTGCAAAGGGAGGAATATATGAGTATAAGGCAAGAGGCTTTGTTTAAAGTTAAGAGTATTGCATTAGATAAGATAAATACCCCTGAGAAGGTTTCCGGGTATTTCGGTGAAAACACCTTTAGTTCAGATACTATGCGTAAACACATCTCAAAGGGTACTTTTGAGGCCTTTAAGAGATGGATGTCGCAAGGCAGTACTATTACTTTAGGCCAGGCAAATGAAATTGCCGAGGCGATGAAGGAGTGGGCTATGGCAAAGGGCGCCACTTATTACACTCATTGGTTTCAGCCTATGACCGGGCTGACCGCAGAAAAGCACGATAGTTTTATTTCTGTGGTATCGCCTGGGAAGGTGATCGAGAAATTCTCAGGGAATAAGCTAATTCAGGGCGAGCCTGATGCTTCAAGTTTTCCTTCTGGCGGAATTCGCGCTACTTTTGAGGCCCGCGGTTATACCGCTTGGGATCCTTCAAGCCCGGCCTTTATTATTGAAAGCGCCCTTGGGAAGACTCTTTGTATCCCCAGCATATTTATCTCTTATCACGGAGAGGCCTTAGATAAGAAGCTGCCACTTTTACGTTCCGATGAAGCGTTAAATAAAGCAGCAGTAGGCCTGTTAAAGATTTTTGGGCGCAAGGATATAAAGAAAGTATTCTCAACCTGCGGTCCGGAACAGGAGTATTTCTTAATTGATAAGCATTTTTATAATTTGCGGCAGGATTTATTAATGGCAGGGAGGACCTTGATTGGTGCCCCTTCTCCGAAAGGGCAGCAGCTTGAAGACCAATATTTTGGCACGATTAAGGAGCGGGTAGTTAATTTTATGTTTGAATTGGCCCAGGAGGCTTATAAATTAGGTATTCCTATAATGACCCGGCATAACGAAGTTGCTCCTCATCAGTATGAGTTTGCCCCTATTTTTGAAGAGTCTAATATAGCTGCGGATCATAACCAGCTTTTGATGGAATTAATGAAGAAGGTTGCCTTAAGGCATGATATGGTATGCCTTTTGCATGAAAAGCCTTTTGCCGGCATAAACGGAAGCGGCAAACACCTTAACTGGTCTTTGTCCGATGACAACGGTAATAACCTTCTTAACCCTGGAGAGACGCCTGAAGACAACCTGCAGTTTTTAGCTATCTTAGCGGCTGTTTTGCGTGCAGTATACCTTCATGCCGATCTTTTACGCGCTTCAATTGCTATGGCAGGCAATGAACACCGTTTGGGGGCAAATGAAGCCCCTCCGGCTATTATCAGCGTATTTCTAGGAGAACAGCTTACTGAAGTATTGGATATGCTGGAAAATGGGGTTAAGGCGAAGGTCTCTAAACGCGATATCATTGACCTGGGGATTGCGCGCCTTCCTAGATTCAATAAGGATAGCACGGATAGAAACCGCACCTCCCCCTTTGCCTTTACCGGAGCAAAATTCGAGTTTCGCGCAGTAGGCTCATCCCAGAACATTTCAACTCCGATTACTATTATAAATACTATTATTGCCGAAAGCCTTGATTTTGTTGCCGGCGAACTTAAAAGAGCTGTCAATTTGGGAAAGGATTTTAACTCTGCGGTACTTAAGGTCGTCAGTTCAGCCATAAAAGAGACAAAGAAGGTCCGTTTTGAAGGTAATAATTATTCTAAAGAATGGCTGAATGAGGCGAAGAAGAGGGGGCTTCCTAATATAGCTTCTACCTATGAATCGCTTAAGGCGCTAAAGAAGGAGAGTAACGTCGGTCTTTTTGAGAAGTATAAGGTTTTTTCAAGGGAGGAGCTTATTGCCCGTTATCACATATGGATCCATATGTATAATTTGACCCTTGAAATTGAGGCGAATACTTTAAGCGAGATGGTTAATGCCTCGGTTGTCCCCGCAGGGTATGAATACGAGAAGCTTCTTGCCAGGACCCTTGATGAGATAGTAAGGCTTAAGAAATCAGCCGGGTTAAAGATTGATGCTAACGCATTGAAGGACAAGAAGGAACATCTGAGTGAAATAGTGAATAAGATTTATTATGTTAGGCATAATACAGCCTCAATGAGCTGTTTGCTTGAGAAGGCATGCGCCCTTAGCAGTGAAAAAAGGGCTGAGGTTTATTTTAAGAATTTAAAGCCTTTAATGGAGCATATCAGAAAGCACGTAGACCAGCTTGAGTCTGTTGTCTCCGATGATGCCTGGGATCTGCCTAAGTACCGCGAGATGCTTTTTATTAAATAATTTTGTTACCAAGCTTGGGTTTTGTTTACTTGTATACGTAGAAGGCACATAGTAGCGTAATAGTACCAGAAAGAACGAAGACGTTCATGATAGCTGATAAATAAGCTAAAGTGAGCGTCTTTTTTTGGTTTAGCGGTGATTAAAATTTAGGCAGCTATGATAACTATCCTAATATCCGAAGATGAAATAAAGGCTAAAGAGGCCCTCGCCAGGATGTTTATCCAGGAAGGATACGAGTTTTCAGAATCCCGCCTTACGGGCAATATTATTAGGGTAGTAAAGAAAGGATGCATCCGCGACCTTGCCTTTATAGGCAATAGGGCAATTGAGATACAGGATTCATTTCTCAGGGGCAGGGGGGCATTGTATAAATCGGTAGTAGAAGAAATAGAAAAGCCCTTAATTGAACATACCCTTGAGAGTACTCAGGGCAACCAGATAAAAGCAGCAAAGGTCTTAGGGTTGAATCGTAATACCTTGCGCACCAAGATAAGAAAACTAGGAATTAATGTTAGAAAATGGAAAATTATATGAAAAAAGATAATAGCTTGCCTCTTGCCCAGGGATTATACGATCCTCGCTTTGAACATGATTCTTGCGGCGTAGGTTTTGTTTGCGATATCCTTGGCAGAAAATCTAACGGTATTCTCAGGCAGGGAATCAGCGTATTAAACAGGCTTGCTCATCGCGGGGCTGTGGGGGCAGATCCTAAGACCGGGGATGGGGCAGGCATTTTAATCCAGATTCCTCATGAGTTTTTCGCTAAGGTTGCCCAAGATAAAGGCATTACCTTGCCTGATCCGGGGTTTTATGCAACTGGATTGGTATTCTTGCCTCAAGATAAAGAAGAGCGCCAATTCTGTAAAGATTCTTTTGAAGAATCCATAAATGAACATGGGCAGTCTTTGCTTGGTTGGCGGGTTGTGCCTATTGATAGTTCTGGTATCGGAGAGGGCGCAAAATTCACCCAGCCGGTTTTTGAGCAGGTTTTTATCGCCAGGGGTAAGGAGATTAAAAGCCAATTAGACTTTGAAAGAAGGCTGTATGTAATCCGCAGGAGAATAGAAAATATTGTCCGCTCCTCCAAATTAAAGCAAAAAAGAGCATTTTATATCACCAATATTTCAAGCCGGACTTTTTCTTATAAGGGCCTGCTTATGCCGGGGCAGCTGGATAGTTTCTTTATTGATTTGAAGGATAGCAGCTTAAAAAGCGCATTGTGCCTTGTGCATTCCAGGTATTCGACAAATACCTTTCCTACCTGGGATTTAGCACAGCCATTCAGGTTTCTGGCGCATAACGGAGAAATCAATACCATCCGCGGCAATATTAACGGGGTTAGCGCTAGGGAGCGCCTTTTAGCAAGCGAGTTTTTTGGCCTGGATATAGAAAAGTTAAAGCCGATAATTGTGGAGGGGGGCAGCGATTCCGCAGCGATAGATAATTTCTTTGAATTGCTCGTTTTATCCGGGAGGCCCATTGATCATGTAATGATGATGCTTATTCCCTTTGCCTGGGAACACGATAAACTCATGAAGAAAGGGTTAAGGGATTTCTATAAATACCACGCCTGTTTTATGGAGCCCTGGGACGGCCCGGCAGCGGTTGCTTTTACCGATGGGGATAACATAGCGGCAGCCTTGGATAGGAACGGCTTGAGGCCGGCACGTTATATTATTACAAACGATAATATATGCGTAATGGCTTCTGAGGTCGGGGTCCTGGATATCGCGCCTAAGGATATCAAAGTTTCCGGCAGGCTTGAGCCGGGAAAGATCTTCTTTATAGACACAAAAGCCGGGTGTTTAATTAACGACTCAAAGATTAAAGAGGAAATATCTCAGCGTAATCCTTATGGTTATTGGCTTTCGGAGAACCTGGTGGATCTAGATAAGTTGTCCGGTTCAAGTTTGCCGTTGAAATATAAATCCGGGGATTTAATTGCGATCTTGAAAAGTTTTGGTTATTCGCGCGAAGACCTGAAATTAATTATCAGGCCTATGGCTGAGGAAGGCAAGGAGCCTGTAGGGTCTATGGGGAATGATACCCCCCATGCATTTTTATCCGATAAACCGCAACTTTTGTATAATTATTTTAAGCAGCTTTTTGCCCAGGTCACTAACCCGGCAATTGATTCTATAAGGGAAAAACTGGTTATGAGCCTGGAAAGCTTTATCGGCCCGGAGAAGAATCTGTTGGAAGAAACTCCAAAACACAGCCACAAGTTAAGGGTTAATAACCCTATTCTTACGGATGAGGAATTATCCAGGATCAGGGATGTAAGCGTAAATAACTTTAAGACCAAGACAATATATACTTTCTTTGATGCCGGGAATAAGGAAGATGGTTTCGTGATGGCCCTGGAAAGGATATGTTTTGAAGCGGAATACGCTATAGAGCAGGGGTATTCTTTTATCATATTAAGCGACAGAGGGGCGGATAGGGATGGTATTGCCCTGCCGGCACTTTTAGCTACAAGTGCGATACACCACTATTTAGTCAAGAAAACTATACGTTCGCAGGTTGCTTTAATAGTGGAGAGTGCAGAACCCAGGGAGGTGCATCATTTTGCGCTTCTTTTTGGTTATGGCGCCGATTGTATTAACCCCTATCTTGCCTATAGGGCAGTTGAATATCTTATCGAACAAAAAGAATTAAAAACAGATATAAAGACTGCGCTTAAGAATTATAACAAGGCGGTAACCGATGGGATACTAAAAATACTCTCAAAAATGGGTATTTCTACCCTTAGAAGTTACCGCGGTGCGCAAATTTTTGAGGCCTTAGGCTTAAGCCAGGATTTAGTTGATCGGTATTTTACAGGTACTGTTTCAAGGATAGGGGGAGTTGATTTAAGCGGGATTGCCCTGGAAACCATTCTACGCCACAGGCAAGCCTATTCTGCGCGTAATTCCCAGAACGCTTGTTTACCAAGCGGCGGGGTATACCAATGGAAGAAGGATGGAGAATTCCATCTGTGGAATCCCAAGAGTATCGCAGCTTTGCAGGATGCTGCGAGGGAAAATAACCCGGTTAAATACGCCGAGTTTGCAAAACTGATTAATGATCAGTCCGATAATCCGACTACTTTAAGAAGCTTATTCAGATTTAAGCCGGTAGAAAAGGTTCCGCTTGAAGAAGTGGAGCCTGTAAGCGCTATAATGAAACGTTTCGTAACCGGCGCAATGAGTTTTGGCTCCATAAGTGCTCCTGCCCATGAAACTATAGCTATTGCCATGAATAGGATCGGCGGAAAGTCTAATACCGGAGAGGGAGGGGAGGATCCTAATAGATTTATAGCCTTGCCTAACGGTGATTCGCGAAGGTCGGCTATTAAACAGGTGGCGTCAGGAAGATTCGGGGTAACTATAAATTACCTTATTAATGCCGATGAGATACAGATTAAGATTGCCCAGGGCGCTAAACCGGGAGAGGGAGGGCAGTTACCCGGGCATAAGGTAAGCGGGGTTATCGCCAGGATACGTTATACTACCGCCGGGGTAACTTTAATATCTCCTCCTCCTCATCATGACATATATTCGATCGAAGATTTAGCGCAGCTTATTTTTGACTTGAAGAATGCAAATCCTAAAGCGCGCATTAGCGTGAAGCTTGTCTCAGAAATAGGCGTGGGTACTGTGGCTGCTGGTGTGGCAAAGGGGCATGCCGATATGATTTTAATCTCCGCAGGAGACGGTGGCACAGGGGCTTCGCCCTTAAGTTCTATTAAATATGCGGGCCTCCCATGGGAGCTGGGTTTATCCGAGACGCATCAGACATTGCTTTTAAATAATCTGCGCTCAAGGGTTCGTATACAGACTGATGGCCAGATGCGTAGCGGGCGGGATGTGGTTATCGCGGCTTTATTGGGAGCGGAGGAATTCGGTTTTTGTTCTGCAGTATTGGTGGTAATCGGGTGTGTAATGCTTAGGCATTGCCATTTAAATAATTGTTCCCTGGGAGTGGCTACGCAGGACGATATTCTGCAGAAAAGATTTAAGGGGAGGCCGGAATATATAGTTAATTATTTTAATTTTGTTGCCCAGGAGATAAGAGAGATTATGAGCAGCCTTGGAATAAGGAAGATGGATGAAATGGTTGGACGCTCGGATCTTCTTGAAGTAGATAAAGACAGGATCCCCTTAAAGGCCAAAAGCTTGGATTATTCCCGTATACTCTACCGTCCTTTGCTAGCCGATGGGGTAGCAAGGCATTTTCAGCCTAAACAGGATAACAGTTTAGGGCCGGTGTTAGATAATAAGCTGATTGAAGAATGCGCGGCTTCTATTAGGGAAAACAAGCCGATAGTAGTAACTAGCGGGATAAATAATGCAGACCGTTCTGTAGGCGCGATGTTAAGCGGGGAAGTATGCCGTATTTGCGGGGATGGGGTACTTCTTGAGGATACCCTAAGATGCCGATTCCGCGGGATAGCCGGCCAGAGCTTCGGGGCTTTTTTGGCTAAGGGGATAACATTTGAGCTTGAGGGGATGAGTAATGATTATGTAGGCAAGAGTATATCCGGAGGGAAGATAATAATTTATCCTGACCAAAGTTCTTCTTTCAAAGCCCACGAGAATATTATTATTGGTAATACCAGTTTCTACGGGGCAATATCAGGGGAGGCTTATATAAGCGGTTTGGCAGGGGAGCGGTTCTGTATCAGGAATTCCGGCTTATATGCGGTTGTGGAAGGAGTGGGAGACCATGGCTGTGAATATATGACCGGGGGAAGGGTTATAATACTCGGAAGAACCGGAAGAAATTTTGCCGCAGGTATGTCCGGGGGCATAGCCTATGTTTACGATCAGGATGGCAGCTTTAAAGATAGATGCAATATGGATATGGTTGGGCTGGATAGGATAAAGGACGATGATTTAGATATCATATATCATCTTTTGCATAATCATTTAAAATATGCCAAAAGCAAGAAGGCACAGTTGATACTTGAGAATATTCACGATGAGCTTAAGCATTTTATCAAGGTAATACCCATAGAATATAAAAGAATACTTGAGGGTATTAAGATTGAACAAAAACTCGATTTAATGGAGAGATCTGATGGGTGATTTAAGGGGATTCTTAAAATTAGCCAGGCAGGGTAATTGTTACCGGGAGGCCTGCCAGAGGGTAGAAGATTACAGGGATGTGGTTAAGCCCCGTAAGGATATTAAGTCAAAAGAACAGGCTTCGCGCTGCATGGATTGCGGGACTCCCTTTTGCCATTTCAAATGCCCGCTGGGTAATTATATACCCGAGTGGAATGATTTTATGTTTCGGGGTAATTGGGAAGAGGCAGTAAAGTTATTGGAGGCAACCAATAGCCTTGCGGAGATTACCGGGAGGGTTTGCCCGGCTTTATGCGAATACGCCTGTGTTTTAGGCCTTAACGATGATCCGGTAACTATCCGCGATAACGAGTTAGCTGTAGTGGAATACGGTTTTAATAATGGTTTGATTAAGCCTGCCAAAATTAGCAAAAGAACGGGTAAGAAAGTTGCGGTGGTTGGTTCTGGGCCGGCAGGACTATCATGCGCATCCCTTCTTAATAAGGCAGGGCATACGGTTACTGTTTTTGAGCGCGATAGTGACCTTGGGGGAATTCTCCGTTTTGGCATTCCGGATTTTAAACTTGAGAAAGGTATTTTGGATAGGCGTATTGGTTTATGGAATAAAGAGGGGGTTATCTTCAAGGTCAATACAGATGTGGGCAGCGATTATCCGGTGGCTAAATTAATTGAAGGCTTTGACGCAATTTGCCTGGCAGGGGGATCGCGAATCCCCAGGGATTTAAATATTGAAGGCCGCAACTTAAAAGGAATATATTTTGCAATGGATTACCTTAAGCAGTCTAACCTTCGCGTATCCGGCAAGAAAATCCCGATAGAAGAGTTAATCGATGCCAGGGGGAAGAGTGTTGTGGTTATAGGCGGAGGAGATACCGGATCGGATTGCGTAGGTATTGCGCATCGCCAGAAAGCTGGCTGCGTTGTGCAGATTGAAGTTTTACCCAGGCCTCCCTGCTGCCGCACAAAAGACCAGCCCTGGCCTGATTATCCGCTTCTTTTAAGAACTTCTAGCAGCCATGAAGAAGGCGGAGAACGCCATTGGTCGGTATTAACTAAGAAGTTTGCAGGCGAAAAAGGCAGGGTAGAGAAATTATCTTGCGTTAAGGTTGAGTTTACCCCTCAGCCGGGTAATTCCTGTTTAGTAAGTAAAGAAATACCCGGAAGTGAATTTTATATCAAGGCGGATTTAGTAATAATTGCGGCAGGGTTTTTGCATCCGGAGCATGCGGGATTGCTTAAAGAATTAAATATTTGCCTTGACCAGAAGGGCAATGTTTTCACTCAAGACAATTATTCTACCTCGGTGGACAAGATATTCTGTGCAGGCGATATGCGCCGCGGACAATCTCTGGTTGTATGGGCTATTTCAGAGGGCAGGCGCTGCGCCCATGCGATAGATAAATTTCTTATGGGAGAGAGCAGTTTAGTCCAAATTTAAAGAGGAGCGCTTAATATGATCAGTACCGGTATAAAAGGGTTAGATAATGTTATTACGGGGTTAAGGCTCGGGGATAATGTAGTTTGGCAGATTGATAATATCGATGACTATGCAGATTTGGTAAAACCATTTGTTAGGCAGTCGTTAAAAGAGGGAAGAAAAGTCGTTTATATCAGGTTTGCCGCGCACAAAGAGCTCCTTAAGCCATCCGCTAAGGTAAGGCGCTATGATTTAGATGCCAATGCCGGTTTTGAATCTTTTACTGCCAGGGTGAATAATATTATCACCGCGGAAGGGGAAGGGGTTTATTATGTGTTTGATTGTTTGTCTGAGCTGCTTTTGGCTTGGGCTACCGATCTTATGATGGGTGATTTCTTTATGCTGACTTGCCCTTATCTCTACGAGCTTAAGACGATAACCTACTTTTCTATTTTACGCAACAACCATTCCTTTAAGTCTATAGCACGCATACGCGAAACGACACAATTATTGCTCGATGTTTACCGTTGCCAGGAGAGTTTTTATATCCATCCCTTAAAGGTATGGAACCGTTATTCTCCTACTATGTTTTTGCCGCATTTAAGGAAGGGCGATGAATGTATTCCGATTACGGATAGCGTGAACGCCGCAAGGTTTTTTTCCTATATCAGGGAAAAGGGGGCAGAGAATGCCAAACGCAACCTTGATTATTGGGACCGTTTATTCCTGGAGGCAGGCGATCTGGCAAGGGAAAACCTCCCTGAAGAGAAAGTTAAGGAAACCCTGGCAAAGTTATGCAGCATAATGATCTCTAAGAATAAGAAAATATTGGATTTGGCGATGCGTACTTTCTCGCTGGAAGAGCTTATAGAAATAAAGTCGCGCTTAATCGGGACCGGTTTTATCGGGGGTAAAACCGTGGGCATGCTCATTGCCAGGAAAATACTTTCGCAAAAGCTTTTGAACTGGAATGAATTATCTGAGCCCCACGACTCTTTTTATATTGGTTCGGATATATTTTATTCCTATATAGTGCATAACCGCTGGTGGAAGCTGCATATGCAGCAGAAAACCGAAGAAGGATATTTTAATGCGGCAAGGTTATTGAAAGAAAGGATGCTTTACGGGGTATTTCCCGAAGAGATTATGGAACATTTTCAGCAGATCATTGAATATTTCGGGTCATCCCCTATTATAATACGCTCCAGCTCCCTGCTGGAGGATGATTTTGGCAATGCCTTTGCCGGTAAATATGAGAGTATATTCCTGGCTAACCAAGGCAGCCCCGAGCAGAGGTATATACAATTTGCCGAGGCAGTCAGGAAAATTTATGCCAGCACAATGAATGAGGATGCTTTAGTTTATAGGAAGCAGAGAGGGCTGGATAAGCTGGATGAGCAGATGGCCCTTTTAGTGCAGCGTGTTTCAGGCGCCCATCATAAGGATTTTTTCTTTCCGGATTTAGCAGGGGTAGGTGTTTCATATAATACATATGTCTGGAATAACGAAATCAACCCTAAGGCAGGCATGCTGAGGGTTGTTTTCGGGCTTGGTACCAGGGCGGTTAACCGGGTGGAAGGGGATTATCCTAGGATGGTAGCTTTGTCTGATCCCCTGCGCAGGCCTTATGCGCAAAACGAGGATCTAAGGAAATATTCCCAGCATGACGCAGATGTTATAGATACAAAAGAAAACTCCCTGGTTACAATATCCTTTAATGAGCTTGCCTTAAAGAATATCTATAAAAATATCGAAGCCTTCGCGGTGAAAGATTATGATTCGATGGATTTTATGAGCCAAAGAGGCCAGGATAGGCAGTATTGGATTCTGACACTTGATAATATATTTAATGATAATAAATTGCCGGATTTCTTTAGGAAAATACTCAGTGAATTAGAGTTGAGCTATAATTATCCGGTTGAAATAGAATTTACGGTTAATTTCACGAGGGATAATAAATTCAAAATAAATCTTCTGCAGTGCCGTCCGTTACAAACATACGGCCTGGAGAGTAAGGTTAAGATACCCAGGGTGATAAGTAAGGAGGATACACTATTTGATTCCAGGGGTTATTTTTTAGGAGGTAATATTAATCAGAAGATAAGCTGGGTTATTTATATTGACCCTGAAAGGTACAGCAAGCTCATTCTCTCCGATAAATATGAGGTAGCCCGGATAGTAGGCAAATTAAATATATCTATTAAGAGCAGGGATGAGCTGCCTACCCTTTTAATGGGTCCGGGCAGGTGGGGCACAACTACACCTTCACTGGGGGTACCGGTTAAATTCGCCGAGATAAATAATGTAGCGGCCCTTGCTGAGATCGCTTTTTCAGCCGGAAATTTAATGCCGGAGTTGTCATTCGGTACCCATTTCTTTCAGGATTTGGTGGAAGCAAATATATTTTACGCAGCCCTGTTCCCCGATAGAAAGGGAGTTGTTTTAAATAACAAATGGTTTGATAAGAACAGGAATCTATTTACTGACCTTATCCCCGAGTCGGCAAAGTACGAAGATGTAATCGGGGTATATGATGTAAGCGATAAAAACTTTAAGATTATTTCCGAGGTAGTTTCGCAGAGAGTTGTTTGTTTTGCCTAAGGGTTTACTCATTGACAGTTTCTTAAGTTATGCTATACTTTCAAATAGTTCAAGGTAGAACTGAAGAGTTTAAACAATGGCGTTTAAGGGCCGTTCCATCGGCATTAGACGCCTTTTTATTTCTAAAGCGGGGGAATTATTATGGCTAAATATATATTTATAACCGGAGGGGTTATTTCTGGCCTGGGCAAGGGAATAACCAGCGCTTCTATCGGGAAGATACTTGAGTCCCGCGGCCTAAAGGTTACCCTGATGAAGCTTGATCCTTACATAAACGTTGACCCGGGCACGATGAACCCATATCAGCATGGCGAGGTATATGTCACTGAGGACGGTGCTGAAACGGACCTGGATTTAGGCCACTACGAACGTTTTATTAACACATCTATGACTAAGTTTAACAATCTTACCACGGGGCAGGTCTATAATTCCGTTATTGCAAAAGAACGCCATGGAGATTACCTGGGCAAGACTATTCAGGTAATTCCCCACATTACTAACGAAATAAAAGACAGGATAAGAAGGGTCGGCGATATCTCTAAGGCGGATATAGTATTGGTGGAGATAGGAGGGACAGTCGGTGATATAGAGAGCCTTCCTTTCTTAGAGGCAGCAAGGCAATTCAGCCATGATTTAGGCAAGGGTAATGTAGTTTATATACACCTAACGCTTGTTCCTTATATAAAATGTTCGGAGGAGGTCAAGACCAAGCCTACTCAGCATAGCGTGGGAACTTTGCGTGAAATAGGGATACAGCCGGATATCCTGATTTGCCGTACAGAAAAGCCGCTTTCAGATGAATTGAAGGAAAAAATATCATTATTCTGCAATATCCGCAAGGAAGCCGTAATTGAGAATAGGGATGTAAGCTCAATATACGAGATCCCGATTATCTTGAAAAACCAGATTCTAGATGAGATAATCTTGGGCCATTTTAATTTGATCTCCAAGCCTTCGGATTTAAAGCATTGGGAAAAAGACGTAGTAGAAAAGGTTACTTCTCCTAAGCATAAAGTTACCGTTGCTTTAGTGGGAAAGTACATCGCCTTGCAGGATGCCTATAAATCCATTTACGAGGCCTTATCGCATGCCGGTATTGCAAACGATGCTAGGGTGGAGGTTGAAAGGATAGACTCTGAGGATATCCAAAAGCTGGGGGCGGATAAATATTTAAGAAAGATATCCGGTATCCTTGTCCCCGGAGGTTTTGGTTATCGCGGAATTGAGGGCAAGATAGGTGCAATTAAGTTTGCCCGGGAGAAGAGGCTGCCGTTTCTAGGCTTATGCCTTGGAATGCAATGCGCGGTGATTGAATTTGCCCGTAACTGCTGCGGGCTAAAGGATGCTAATTCCACGGAATTTAAACCGAAGGCCAGGTATCCTGTGATAAGTTTATTGGAAGAGCAAAGGAGAGTTAACAATTTAGGGGGGACTATGCGCCTGGGCGCCTATCCCTGCAGGATAAAGAATAACAGTCTGGCCTTTAGTTTATACGGCAGGGGGCTTATCCATGAAAGGCACCGCCACAGGTACGAGTTTAATAATAAATACAGGGAATTATTAATCAAGAAGGGGCTAGTTTTTTCCGGGATATACCCTAAAGATAATTTAGCGGAGATAGTTGAGATTAAAGGGCATCCTTATTTTATCGCAGTCCAGTTCCATCCGGAGTTTAAGTCAAAACCGGATAATGCCCACCCTTTGTTTAAGGGTTTTATAAAGGCGGCATTAGAAAGGGGCTTGGAGGGATAATGGAGGCAATGCTTGTATTGGAAGACGGGAGTATATTTAGAGGAAGGTCTTTTGGCTCAAGCGGAGAAAGATACGGTGAGGTTGTATTTAATACTGCGATGAGCGGTTACCAGGAAATAATTACCGACCCTTCCTATAAGGGCCAGATTGTCGTAATGACCTACCCGTTGATAGGCAATTACGGAGTCAGCAGGGAAGATGTGGAATCGCGTAAGCCATTTCTAGAAGCATTTGTGGTAAAGGAGTGCAGCAGGATAGCCAGTAACTGGCGTTCGATGGATAACTTGCAGGGATATCTGAAAGCGAATAATATTATGGGCCTTGAGGGTATCGATACCAGGGCGCTTACTTTACTCATACGCAAGTCCGGTTCGATGAAGGCAGTTTTATCTACCCTGGACCTTGATGCTACAAGTTTAATTAATAAGGTAAAGTTATCGCCTTCTCTTTCGGGGGTGGATTTAGTTAAAGAAGTGACCATAGGAAAGCAATACATCTGGTCGCATATTAAGAGCAAGAAATATAAGGTAGTAGTTATTGATTGCGGCTTAAAATACAATATTCTGCGTAAACTGATGGGTGTAGGATGCGAGGCCTTGGTAATGCCCGCAAACGTAAGTG
>JBAZGD010000017.1:0-21192 GCA_041653055.1 Candidatus Omnitrophota bacterium | reverse complement strand
AGAGGCCCAGTATATTCATCTGTTTGGGCAGGAATATAAGCGACTCTTCCCATACTGTCCCGCGTTCAGGGTTATCAATATAATGTATCTCATCAAATATCACCCAGGAGTATTTGTCTAATGAGGTTGGTTCATCGAGAATCTTATTGCGCAATATCTCCGTGGTCATAATTAAAACCGGGGCAAAAGGGTTTAAAGATACATCTCCGGTTAATATGCCGATCTTATCTTTAAACTGTCCCTGAAAATCCCTGAATTTTTGATTGGAGAGGGCTTTAATCGGAGCGGTATAAATTACCCCGATATTTTTCTCTAAGGCGGTTGAGATGACATGTTCGGCTATGGCGGTTTTCCCTGCGCCCGTAGGGGCAGAAACTATTACGGAATAGCCGTTATTGATATGGCCTATAGCTTCCTGTTGGAAGAAATCATATATCATATTATACTTGTGCAAGCGTATTGCCATCAGGGACTGTCCCGCGGCAAGATAAGTGTTGGCATGGGCTTAAAGCCCAAAACCTATTATAGTCTAAAATCATTGATTTATCTAATAAAAATAGTAGAATGAATCAATAGGCTTTTTGCCCTAGAAAGGAGTCTTTATGCGGAATCTGCTTTTTGTTTCTATCTTTATCCTTGTGGTGCTGCTTTATCCGGGTTTTCTTCACGCTGGGGATTTGGATCCTAAGTATCACTCTAAAGAGGAATTCAGCCTTAAGATTCCTTTCGGCAGAAACTATAACTATACGAATATTTTAGTTAAAAGGGTGGTGGATGGCGACACGCTTCTTTTAGAGAGCGGGGAAAGGGTGCGTTTGATCGGGATTGATACTCCTGAGATGCATGATTCCGATAAATTAATCCGTGACTCCGGGCGCAGCGGAGTTAATGCCTCCGAGATCAAGGCTATGGGGCGCAAGTCTTATGAATTCACCAAGAAAATCCTGGAGGGCAAGAGGGTAAGCCTGGAATTTGATGTTGAGAAGTACGATAAATACAAGAGGCTGCTTGCCTATGTTTATTTAGAAGACGGGACATTTGTAAATGCGCACATAGTGAAAGAGGGGTACGCTTCTCTTATGACATACCCCCCGAATGTAAAATATGCGGATTTGTTTCTGGGGTTGTATCAGGAGGCCCGGCAGAACCAGCGCGGGTTATGGAAAGATTAAGGAGGGTATTATGTTAAGATACTTAACCGCAGGCGAGTCGCACGGCAGGGCAATCATAGCCATATTAGAAGGCATGCCGGCAGGCCTGAGAATAGATTTAACAGCGGTAAATGGCGAGCTCAGGCGCAGGCAGCAGGGTTTTGGCCGCGGAAAGCGTATGCAGATAGAAAATGATGCTGCCGAATTGCTCTCCGGGGTTAAGGGCAATCTTACATTGGGCAGTCCGCTAACCTTGCTGGTAAGGAATAAGGATTTCAGCATTGAGAAGTTACATAAAGTATTATGCCCAAGGCCCGGGCATGCGGATCTTGCGGGGTTTTTGAAGTACGGTTTTAATGATATTCGTGAGGTTTTAGAGCGCGCCTCAGCCAGGGGTACGGTTGCTACCGTAGGCATAGGTGCTTTATGCAAGATCCTTTTAAGAGAATTTAATATCACCATATCCAGCAGGGTGTTATCTGTTGCCGGAGATGATTCCCCCGTGGGCATGAGGGCGGTGATAAGCGAGGCTATAAAGTCTAAGGATACTGTCGGGGGGGTATTTGAGGTTAGGGCCTGCGGAATTCCCGTAGGATTAGGCAGTTATGTTCAGCCTGATAAAAGGCTTGATGGGCGCCTGGCCCAGGCAATAATTTCTATCCCGGGTATTAAGGCCCTGGAGTTCGGTTTAGGTTTTGGTTATGCGGTAAGCTTCGGATCGGAGGTGCACGACCCGATATATAAGAATAAAAATAAGGGTTTCTTGCGCAAAAGCAATAATTCGGGCGGTATTGAAGGCGGGATATCAAACGGCGAAGATATAATCTTGCGCGCATGTATGAAGCCGATTTGTACATTAATGAATCCGCTAGATTCGGTCAACATAAAAACCAGAAAGGCATCTAAGGCGGCTGTTGAGCGTACAGATACCTGTGTGGTAAGCGCTGCCGGGGTTGTGGCAGAATCTGCCTGCGCTTATGTCCTGGCAGACCTTTTCCTGGATAAATTTGGGTCAGATTCCCTTGCGGATATAAAGAATAACTATAAGAATTACCTGAAAAGAATTAGTTAGATTTTGCTTCCTCCTTCGTCTATTAGTACGGAAGGAGGTGATAGCAATGTCTGATGGGTTAGGTTTAAAGGTGGTTAGGCTTTACAGATTAGAGGGAGACTCAAAGACTAAGGCCTTTTTGGATATAGCCTTGGGAGATTTTATTGTTAAGGGGCTGAAGATTATCCAGGGGCAAAAGGGGTTATTCCTGAGCATGCCCCAGGATAAGGCTAAAGACGGAAAGTGGTACAATGCCTTTTATCCTGTAACTAAAGAGGCGAGGCAGGCCTTGACGGATATAGTCTTGGCTGCCTATCAAGAGTAAAATAGGGTAGGGTATAGGTAAGGGCGCCTGCCTTTGCCTATACCTTAATTTGCCAAGAGGGTATTACAGCAATGAATAATATTTATTTGGTTGGTTTTATGGGTACCGGCAAGAGTGCTGTAGGATGTGAATTAGCCAAGAAAAAGAAATGGAGTTTTGTTGATTTAGACGATTTGATTGAGTTAAGGGAAGGCAGATGCATAGCCGATATCTTCAGTAAGAAGGGGGAACCTTACTTCAGGCGCCTTGAGAAAAAGATATTGGCAGAGGTAGCCAAAGAAGATAAATTCATAGTCTCTTGCGGCGGCGGGGTTGTTACTAGCGAAGAGAATATAAGGGTGATGAAAGAAACCGGTCTTATTGTCTGCCTTAAGGCTACGCCTGCCGTTATCCTCAGGAGGACAAAGCAGATGGCTGGGTGCCGGCCATTGCTTAATGTCAATAATCCAAAGGAAAGAATCAGGTTTTTACTTAGATTACGGGCCCCTTATTATGCCAAAGCGCATAAGTCAATAAATACATCCAGGCTTTCCATTGCTGAAGTGGCGGATGAGGTTATAAAATTAATTAAAAGATGAACAAACTCGAAGCTTTGGTTGCCTTGAATAAGGTCGGCGGGATAGGCAGCGTTAAGCTTAATAAGCTGATTGAGTATTTTCACAGCCCCGAGGGTATTTTACGCGCCCCTTATGAGAGGCTCTCGTCGGTTCTTGGCATAAAAGATAGAGTTGCCGAAAGAATTGTTTCTTTAGGGAAAGAAGGAGTAAAAGAAGAACTGCTCTCTGCCGAGAAAATGGGGCTTAAGATTCTGACGATTGAGGACAAGGATTTTCCCCGTAATCTTAAAAGCATACCTTCCTGCCCGCTTGTACTTTATGTAAAGGGTGAATTAAGGCCTGAAGATAATTTTTCTATTGGTATCGTAGGATCACGCAGAGCTTCTTTTTACGGATTAAGCCAGGCCCAGGAATTTGCCTTTGGTTTAGCTAATCAGGGATTTACCGTTATTTCGGGCATGGCCCGGGGAATAGATACTTTTAGCCATAAAGGGGCGTTAAGGGCAGGTAAACGCACCATTGCCGTAATCGGAAGCGGTTTTAATTATTTATATCCTGAAGAAAATAGAAATTTAGCCCAGGAGATCTCTGAAAATGGGGCAGTAATCTCTGAGTTTCCTTTGGATGCCAAGCCCATGCCTCAGAATTTTCCCAGGCGTAACCGCCTTATAAGCGGGATGAGCCTGGGGGTTTTGGTAGTTGAAGCAGCTAAAAACAGCGGAGCCCTTATAACTGCTGATTTCGCACTTGAGCAAGGCAGGGAGGTATTTGCCATCCCTGGTAAAATTGATTCTGCAAATTCTTTTGGCACCAATGAGCTGATAAAGCAGGGGGCTAAGCTGGTTACTAATCTCAATGATGTATTAGAAGAGTTTAACCTGCCTTCTTTATCTTCAGCTAAGAAGCCATCCGAAGATAAATTTATCCCTAAGGCAGAAGAAGAGGATAAGGTATATGGTTTAATATCTAATCAGGCTGTTCAATTGGACGACCTTGTTGAGCTTACAGGTATGGATATCCCAAGTATCTCCGGTGTACTTTTTAAGCTTATGGTAAGGAAATTAGTTAGGGAGCTTCCGGGCAAACATTATATGAGGTATTCTTAATGAAGAAAAAGAGTTTAGTGGTTGTGGAGTCGCCGACAAAGGCCAAGACTATCGGAAAGATACTGGGGGATAATTTTACTATAGTGTCTTCCATGGGGCATATTATTGATTTGCCTTTAAAGAAATTGGGCGTTGATATTGAAAAGGGGTTTGAGGCTGAATACGTAACTATACCTGGCAGGCAGAAGGTTTTAGCTGCGCTTAAGAAAGAGGCCAAGGGGAAAGAAGCTATTTATATTGCTACTGACCCTGACCGTGAGGGCGAGGCTATCGGCTGGCAGTTAAAGCAAAGAGTTTTTAAGAAGGGGGACAATGTCCTAAGGGTTACTTTTCATGAAATAACCCCGGCAGCGGTAAAAGAGGCGTTTACCCATGCGCGTGACTTTGACATTAATATGATTGAGGCCCAGGTTGGAAGACGGGTCTTAGACAGGGTAGTAGGTTATTTTCTAAGTCCATTGCTTTGGAAAAAGATCGCCCGGGGACTAAGCGCGGGAAGGGTACAGTCGGTAGCCTTAAGGCTGGTTATTGAAAGGGAGAGGGCGATTCAGAAGTTTATTTCTAAAGAATACTGGGAAGTTGAGGCGGAGTTTTTAAAAGGAGAAAGCAAATTCTCGGCCAAGCTTGATAAAAAGAATAATGTAAAGGTTGAAATAAATAATAATATAGAAGCAGAGAATATTTGTAATGACCTGAAAGATAAGGAGTTTAAGGTATCCGAGGTTAAGGTTTCACAGAAGAAGCGCTACCCCAGCCCTCCCTTTATTACCAGTACTATGCAGCAGGAGGCCTTTAATAAATTAAGATTTAACGCCAATAAGGCTATGTCTGTGGCGCAAGGGCTCTATGAAGGCATTGATATAGGGCAGGATAATCCGGTTGGCTTAATTACCTACATGCGTACAGATTCACCGCGTGTAGCCCCGGAGGCGATTTCCGAGGTGCGTGATTATATCGTGATGAATTTCGGTAAGGAGCATCTTCCGGAGAAGCCAAATTACTATAAGGTAAAGAAATCAGCGCAGGAAGCGCATGAGGCGATAAGGCCTACCTTTGTGTCGCGCCACCCAGAAAGCCTTAAAGATTTCTTAACCCCCGACCAGATTAAGTTATATACGCTTATTTATAACCGCTTTGTGGCCAGCCAGATGAAACCGGCAGTTTATAAGGTTACATCCTTAAGTATAGAGGCAGGGGAGTATCAATTCAGTGCTTCCGGGAGCACGCTTTCTTTTGCAGGATTTACAGCCGCATACAATGATAATGTTGAGGATGATGAACAGGATAAGGATAAGCCGGTGAAGAATGCGGTCCCTCTTTTGTCTAAGGGCGATATTTTAGAGCTCTTAAAAGTCTTGCCTTCGCAACATTTTACCAAGCCTTTGGGAAGGTATTCCGACAGTTCATTAATAAAGGCGCTGGAAGAAGATGGTATCGGCAGGCCTTCTACTTATGCCCCGATAATTTATACCTTGATAATGCGTGATTATGTGCGCAGGGTTAAAGGCTACTTTAACCCTACGGAATTAGGTTTTAAGGTCTGCGATTTACTGGTTGAGTATTTCCCGAAAATCCTGGATATCGGATTTACCGCGCTTATGGAAGAGGAACTCGATGAAGTTGAGGAGGGCCGGATTGGCAAGCTTAAGGTCTTGCAGGATTTTTATGAGCCGTTTAAGGCCAGCCTTGATTTTGCGCAGGCAAATGTAAAAAAGGAGATTATTACTACTGACCAGGTTTGTGACAAGTGCGGCAAGCCTTTGATTGTCAAATGGGGCAGGCGTGGAAAGTTTTTAAGCTGTTCGGATTTTCCTGCCTGCAAGAATTCCAAATCTATAACCTCTGGGGTTAAATGCCCTCAAGAAGGCTGCGGCGGAGAATTGATTGAGCGCCGTTCAAAGCGGGGGTTCTTCTACGGCTGCTCCAATTTTCCCAAGTGCAGGTTTGTTTCTCGTACTTTACCGCAGGATAAAGAATAAGGCGGGTTTTATCGCTTATGGATAAATATATCGAGAAATTCATCCGTTATCTGGAAATTGAAAAGAATTATTCCGCGCATACTATCTTAAACTATAAACTTGACCTTGAGGATTTTAAGAAGTTTTGCGGAGAGGTTGAGATAGAAAAAATAGATTATCTGTATTTAAGAAAGTACCTTGCGGTTTTAAAAGAAAAAAACTTGGGGAATAGGAGCGTAGGGCGTCATCTCTCTGCCCTGCGAAGCTTCTTCAGGTTTTTAACCCGTGAAAATTACCTTAAAACCAGTCCTATCCTTATGCTCTCAAGCCCTAAATTGGATAAACACCTTCCGCTTTTTATGACCGAGGCAGAGGTAACAAAGCTTATAGAATCAGTATTCGCTAAAGACGATAAGGATGAAAGGGCGCTGCGTGACCGGGCGATCCTGGAAACTTTTTATTCAAGCGGGCTGCGTATCTCTGAACTGGTAGCCATGGACTTAAGTAATGTGGATTTTATAAGCGGCATAATCAAGGTTATGGGAAAAGGAAAGAAAGAGAGGATTGTCCCTTTGGGCGATATTGCTATAAGGGCGTTAAGGAGATATCTTGAAGGAAGAAAGAAAAAAAGCGATATTATTTTCCTGAATAAAAACGGAAAGCGGATTACTACCCGCGGGGTCAGGGATATTGTATGCAAGTACTTAAAGGTAGCCGGAATGAACCGGGGAATTTCTCCCCATACTTTAAGGCATTCTTTTGCTACCCATCTGTTAAACCGGGGGGCAGATTTACGAACGGTGCAGGAATTGCTGGGGCATGCCAACTTGTCTACTACGCAGATTTATACGCATTTGACTACGGATAAATTAAAGAGTGTTTATAATAAGGCGCATCCGCATGCCTGAGGCCAGGGCGGCAATTTCGTATATCAGAAATGAAATATTATATGATTTTGTATTTTTAATTTTTATTTTAATCAGCCTGCCGGTTTATTTATTTAAGGGTAAATTCCACCGCGGTTTCTTAAGGAGGCTGGGGGCATTGCCTAAGGGGCTTGCACTTGAGCGCCCTATATGGATTCACGCGGTAAGCGTAGGCGAGGCTGTATTAATGCGCGGTTTAATTGCCCGGTTGCGCGCCTCTTATCCTTCCAAGAGCTTTGTGATCTCTACCGTTACTCCTACCGGGAATAAGATTGCCAGGTCCATTGCAGAAAAATCCGATTTTGTTACCTACCTTCCTTTTGATTTAAGTTTTATCACAAACAGGGTGATAAGAAAAGTCAGGCCCTGCGCCTTTATTATCGCCGAGACTGAAATTTGGCCTAATCTTATCAGTTCTCTTTACGACCTTAAGGTGCCTATAGCCGTGCTTAATGCCCGGATTTCAGATAAATCTTTTAAAGGGTATTCAACTATAAAATATTTACTTAAGCCAATTTTAAATAAAATTCATCTTTTTTGTGCCCAGTCTAAAAGCGACAGGGATAGGCTGATTTCTCTGGGGGTTGAGCCTGAAAGGATTGAGGTTACCGCAAGCATGAAGTTTGATCAGGCTTGGCAGTTATCAGAGGGGGTAAATAGTTTTAAGGGCAAATTATCCCTGAAGGAGGAGGAAATTCTTTTAGTAGCAGGTTCAACTCATCCGGGAGAAGAGCGGATTTTACTAAATACCTATCGCAAGCTTATAGGTTCTTTTCCTCATCTTCGCCTTCTGCTTGCACCGCGTCATCCGGAGAGGGCGGATGAGGTTGCGCTATTAGTAAGGCATTTTGGGTTTAAGCCCATAAGGATTAGTTTATTACAGCCTAAAGAGGCTTTTGCAGATGCAGTTTTTATTTTGGATACGGTGGGGGAGCTAATTTCATTTTATGCCGCCGCAGATATCGTTTTTGTGGGGGGTAGTTTGGTGAAAAAGGGAGGGCAGAATATTCTGGAGCCCGCTGCATTAGGGAAGCCGGTAATCTTTGGCCCCCATATGTTTAATTTCCGCGATATTGCCGCGGAGTTTTTAAAGAGCAATGCGGCATTACAGGCCTTAACCCCGGAAGGCCTGCTTTCTATAATAAAGGAACTTTTGGGGGACAAACCTAAAATAATTGAACTCGCCAGAAATTCAAAAGAGGTTATATTGAATAATCAGGGCGCTACCGAGAAAAACTTTAATTTAGTAAGAAAACTCATTGTTTAAGATTGCCAACTATGTTACTATTTAACAAATTATGGATATAAGGGCGCGGCAGAAAGATAACATAGTTATCTTGGATTTATCCGGCAGGATTGACGTAAATTCCGCTAATCTGGTGGAGGCTATCGGCCAGTGCCTGCGGGACGGTTATTGTGATATTGTATGTAATCTTGAGGACGTGGAGTTTATTGACTACATGGGTATTTCGGTTGTGGTAATTGCCTATAAGGAAGTTATTAATTCCAAGGGCAGGATTAAGTTTGCCAATGTAGCGGCGCATATCCGTAATATTTTCTGTATTGCGGGGCTAGATAGGGCTGTAGAGATATACCCTGATGAGGAATCCGCATTAAAGAGTTTCAGCGAGGACAGGATTATCGAGGATATAAAGAAGCTGCAGCTTAGGCGCAGGTTTAAGCGCTTGCCTATAGATATTAAGATAGAGCTTAAGAGCAAAGGCCAGAGTAGCCCTCAATGCCTGCATTTGGATCTGGTTAACTTAAGCGCAGTAGGCGCTTTTATATTTGGTTGCGATCAATTCAGGCTGGGGGATGAGGTAGTCTTCAAGATGAAATTACCCCCGAACCAAAAGGAGATAGAATTAGATGCCAGGGTTGTTTGGATTCCGGATAAGCAGATCCAGCCGCACGCTCATCCCGGGATGGGCCTGGAATTTACCAATATTTCTGCAGATACCCAGCAGAGGCTGGTGGAGTTTATTGAAAGAAACCTTTCTTTTATGCCTTCGGATTAATTATGAAAATAAACAGATTGAAAGTTAAGCCCAGGTCGGTAATTTTTGATATGGATGGAGTTATTATCGATTCCATGCCTTATCATTTCCTGGCTTGGTATGAAGCCTTAAGGCCTTACGGAGTGCGGGTAAGCTGTTTTGACGTATATTCTAAAGAAGGGGAGAAATGGGAAAAAACCTTAAAAGACTTATTAGGAAGGGCTCAAATAAAATATTCGGCGAGGATGCTGAAAGAAATCTTCCTAAAGCGGCAAATTATATTTAAAAAGAATTTTAAGCGTTTTATCTTCCGGGGGGTAGAAGATTTTCTGACCTGCCTAAAAAGGCAAGGATACATTCTGGGGTTGGTTACCGGCAGCCCTTTAGAAGAGGTTGAGAAAATACTCCCGGCTAAAATTCGGTTATTATTCGATTCTATAGTTGCCGGCAACCAGGTTAAAAAAGGCAAGCCTCACCCTGAGCCGTATCTTAAATGCGCGCAATCAATAGGCTTAAGGCCCAGGCAGTGCCTGGTTGTTGAGAATGCCCCTTTCGGTATAGAATCGGCTAAAAAAGCAGGGATGTTTTGTGTTGCCTTGACTACCAGCCTTCCCAAGGAATACCTTAGCAAAGCAGATATTGTAGCCGATAAATTGAGCGATATTTTCGGGTTTATTGAAGGTTCCTGCAGGGTTTAATTTCCAGAAGAAATTTATACATCTCCTTGTCTTTTATAGGTTTTTCTCTCAGACAAAAATATTGTTTATTGCATAAGGCTGTGTTATTATAATAAATAACCTAAGGAGGGTATATGGATTGGAGGGTATTTTTAGGCACCTTTGGCGCTGTTTTTTTTGCGGAATTAGCTGATAAAACGCAGATGGTAGGAATAACCATGGCCGCTAAGACAGGCAAGCCCTTTTTGGTCTGGTTTGGTTCGGTCTGCGCATATATTATCGTTACGGTTATCTCGGTTGTAATCGGAGCGACTATGGCTAAGTTTATTAATCCTCAAATAATACGTTATTTCGGCGCGGGCACTTTTATCATTTTGGGCATACTTATGCTGATGAAGGTTGTTTAATATTAAGATGAGAGGGTATTTTTATAGGATAGTAACAGGCAAGCAGGGAGGGGTTTTGGCAGCAGTGATAAAGCCCGCCTTGTTCCTTCTCTCCCTGCCTACGGGATTATTATTCGTCTTTTAACCTTCTGTTCTTCTTTTGACCAGAAGCGTTTTAATTTAAGGATAATCAGTGCCGGTAATATTACCGTAGGCGGTACAGGTAAAACTTCTCTGGTTGAATTAATCTCCGGGTATCTTAAGGGCCGTGGTAATTCTCTGGCTATTCTTACCCGAGGATATAAGCGTAAGGGCGTTGATTATGCCGGTGATGAGCCTAGGATGCTTGCTAAGAATCTCGGAGATATCCCGGTTATTATTGACAAAAATAGGGCCCGTTCGGCAAAAAGGGCTGTAAGGGAGTATAATTGCGATACGGCTATATTAGATGATGGTTTCCAGCAGTGGCATATAAAGAAGGATTTAGATATAGTGGTTATCGATTCGCTTAATCCTTTTGGCAACAGGCATATGCTGCCGCGAGGTTTATTGCGTGAGCCCTTAAGCTCTTTGAAGAGGGGGGATATTTTTGTTTTAAGCAAGACTAATTTTGTTACGAAGGGGGCCTTAGATGAAATCAAGCTTTCTTTGGCTAAATATAACCCCAGGGCATTAATTGTTGAGTCTATTCACAAGCCGGTCGGTTTCTATAATATAAGAGATCCGGGCAAATTACTGAGCCTGGGTTGCCTTAAGAAAGAAAAAGTTGTCCTTTTATCCGGTATCGGCGATCCCGCGTCGTTTTTAAAGACGGTCGCGGGGCTTGGGATAGGGGTGGGGTTAGAATTGGTTTTCTCCGACCACCATTATTATACCGGCAGGGAGATAGAGGTAATTGCCGATAGGGCCAGGAATAGCGGTTTAAAGTTTATTGTTACTACGGAAAAAGATGCGGCAAGAATTTCTGAAGAGGCCGCCTCTATCCTGGGGGACCTTGAGATCCTTGTTTTGCGCATAGAATTGAATATCGTAAAGAATGAAGAACTCTTTTTTAACCGATTACTTGGGTTGTATTCTCTTTAAGGCGTTTGGCCCTCTTTTTAGGGCAATGCCTTTAAGTTTAAGCTTCTTTTTGGGGAGGCGCCTAGGAGACTTTTTTTATTATTTTGATTCTAAGCATAAGGCAATAGCCTATGCAAATATTAAGAAGGTATTTGGCTTTAACATGCCCTCTAGCGGTTTATCCCGTTTAACGCGCGATTTTTACCAATCCTTTGGGCAAAGCATCATCGAGGTATTTTTAATCCCCCTGATCGATCAAAAATATATAGATAAGTATATTACCATTGAAGGTAAAGACAGGGTTTCAGAGGCCTTTAAAAAGAAAAAAGGGGTAATACTTGTTTCCGTCCATGCCGGCAGCTGGGAGTTGGCTAATATTATCAGCTCTAATCTTGGTTTCCCCTTTTCTATGTTTATAAGGCAGCAGGGCTTGCCCAGGCTTAATAAATTGCTTAATGATTACCGTAAACAGAAGGGTTGCCGTATCATAAGCCGCGAAGGAGGCCTGAAAGAGGCCATTAAGGCATTGAGTAATAACGAAGCAATCGGCATGACTGTTGACCAGGGTGGGAGAGCGGGTTTATTAATTGATTTTTTTGGCCTCCCAGCCTCTATCCCCAAGGGAGCAGTGAAATTGGCCCTAAGGCATAAGGCTGTTTTAATCCCGATATTTTTTGCGCGTATTAACGGGCCTAAAATCAAGGTTTGGGCAGGCGAAGAAGTTCCGTTATCAGCAGGCCAAGATGAAGGTGCTGATATAAGGGATGGCTTGCGTAAGATCATCGCTATATTCGAGGATTTCATTTTTAATAATCCAAAGGAATACCTATGGACTTATAAAATATGGAAACATTCAAATAAGAAGAAAATACTTATTTTAAGCGACGGCAGGGCAGGGCATTTGCACCAGTCAGAGGCAGCGGCAAGAGAAGCCCGGAGGGTATTAGCCGGGAGAAATATTAAATCAGAAATTGAAAAGGCAGAGATAAGATTTAAAAATAATTTTTGCAGCATTTTGTTAAATTTCTTCCCTGCCTGGCTCAGCAAATTCCTTTCCCCCGATTCCTTCCGGGCGGTATCTAATATTTCCGCGGATATAATTATATCCGCCGGTTCTTCCCTCTCTGGGGTAAATTTTTTCCTCTCACGGGAGAATTTAAGCAAGTCAATTATTATTATGCGCCCTGCCTTTTTAGGCCCAAAAAAGTTTAGCCTTGTAATTGTGCCCCGCCATGACCTTCCGGCAAAAAAGAAGAACGTGGTTGTTACGGATGCTGCGCTAAACTTAATCGATGAAGAATTCCTTGATATAGAATCAAAGAAGCTTGCCGCCAGCAAGGGCTTAAGCAAGGATCGCCTTTATATCGCATTATTAGTCGGGGGCAATAGTAAACGTTTTAATCTTTCCTCAAGCTTAATCGTTAAGCTTATGGCGCAGTTAAAATCCTTGAGCCTTAATTTAAATGCCGAAATTCTTCTTACTACCTCAAGGCGTACGCCCAAGGAAGCGGAGGAAATTATTAAGAGGGAGCTTGAGGGGTTTTATGCTATGAAACTTATGGTTATTGCCAATGAAACAAATATTCCGGGGGTGATGGGCGGGATATTGGGATTAAGCAGTATTGTTATTTCTACCCCCGAGAGCATCTCTATGATTTCAGAGGCAGTAAATAGCAGAAAATATGTATTTATTTTCAATGCCCCGGGCTTAAGCCTAAAGCATAAGCGTTTTCTGAAATATCTATCCGAAAGAAAATATATTTACAGGGATGAAATTGATAATCTGGGCAATACGATTAAAGATATTTGGGCGGCTAAACCTGTTATGCCTTCTTTGAGGGATAACCAGTCGCTTAGCCGGGCCTTAAATAAAATATTGTAGGAGTAAAGGAGGCTTGAATTGAATATACTTCAAATTCTGCCGGAATTAAATGTGGGGGGAGTTGAAACTGGCACCCTGGACTTAGCCAGGCAGCTTGTCCGTTTAAACCATAAAGCGGTTGTAGTTTCTGCCGGAGGGGCCTTAGTTAAAGACCTGGAGGAAGCCGGTGCCAAGCATTACCAACTTCCGGTGCATAAGAAGTCGATATTATCAATGATTAGGGCAGTTCCCCTTCTGGCCGATATTATTAAAAAAGAAGATATAGATATTGTGCACGCGCGCTCACGGGTTCCTGCCTGGATAGCTTATTTTGCCTGCCGCAGAAGCCGCGCCATATTTATTACTACCTGCCACGGTTATTATACAAAACATCTATTTAGCTGCGTAATGGGGTGGGGGAAGAGGGTGATTGTATTAAGTAATATTATAGCCCGGCATATGATAGAAGATTTTTCTGTCCCTCATGAGAGGATACGTTTAATTCCGCGTAGCGTGGATTTGGATAGATTCCAATATTTAAGCCCTGATAAGAAAAGGGGCAAAGAATTCAATGTCGGGATTATCGGCAGGATAACCCCTATTAAGGGGCATCTTTACTTTATTAAGGCTATGGCTAAGGTTGCCAGGGCTATACCGTATTTAAAGGTTTGGATTGTCGGAGATGCCTCTGCATCCCGCCAGGCCTATAAAGAAGAAATACACGTCTTGGTGAGAAGGCTTGGGTTGACGCATTGCACCGAGTTTCTGGGTACGCAAAAGAACATCCCCGAAATCCTCTCTCATTTAGACCTTTTGATTTTGGCTACGACTACCCATGAGGCATTCGGCAGGGTAATTATTGAGGCCCAGGCCGCGGGAGTCCCGGTTGTGGCTACTGAAGTGGGCGGAGTCGTAGATATTATCGAAAATAATAAAAACGGCCTTCTTGTCCCTCCTGCCGATCCTGCCAGTATGGCTGAGGCAGCGATAAGGATATTTAAGGACCCTCAGCTGGCCCTTTCTTTGTCCGAGTCAGCTATAGCCAGGGTGCGGGAGAAATATAATATCGCCCTGATGGTTGAGAATACGCTTAAGGTTTATGAAGAGGCATCCAGTAAATTCAGCCTGTTAATTATCAAATTAAGTTCCCTGGGGGATATTATCTTATCTACCCCGGCCTTAAGGGAGATACGAAGAAAATTTCCTCACCATAAGATAAGCCTGCTGGTGGGGGAGGAGTCCAGGGATCTGCTCTTTAAGTGCCCTTATATAGACGAGCTTTTGGTGGCGGATTTTAAAAATAGAGATAAGGGCCTTAAGGGGCTCCTGGGCATTGCTGGAGGATTAAGAAAGAAAGGATTTGACCTGGTTATTGACCTTCAGAATAACCGCATAAGCCATATACTTTCCTTTCTTTCCCTTAGCCTCAATAGATATGGCTATGATAATAAGAAACTGGGGTTTTTGCTTAATTACCGGATTAAGGATAATAAGCCAAGGATAGGCCCGATAGAACATCAGTTTAAAGTGCTTAAGCTCTTGGGCATAGATCTAAAAGATAGCCATTTGGAACTATGGCCTTTAAAAAGCGACGAGGAGTATATAGAAAAGCTATTAAATACCCAATGGTTAAGCCAGGAGCAGAGAGTTATCGGGATAAATATCAGTGCAAGCAAAAGGTGGGAAACTAAATGCTGGCCCAAGGAATATATAATTAAGCTTTGCGATGAGCTGGGTTTGAGGAATATGCGGGTAGTAATAACCGGCACTGAAGATGATTTGCCTGCGGCGAACATGCTCGTTAATACCGCTAAAAATACCAAGATAATTAACGCCTGCGGAAAGACTACGGTTAACCAGCTTGCGGCTTTAATTAAGCGCTGCGCGGTCTATATATCCGCTGATTCTTCGCCGTTGCATATTGCCGCGGCGGTCAATACTCCGGTAGTAGCATTTTTTGGGCCGACGGATCCGCTAAGGCATATGCCTCCGGCTAAAGACTATTTTCTTATCCGCAAGGAATTATCCTGCAGCCCTTGTTATAAGGCAAAATGTAAACATGGCAAATGTATGAATGCGATAACCGTAGAAGAGGTTATCCGGGGGATAGAGACGCTTTTAAAATGAAGATAATGCATTTGATAAATCATCTTAATATAGGCGGTATCGGAAGTTATGCCTTGAATTTATCCGCAGGCTTAATAAAGAAAGGCCACCGGTTATTTATCGCTTCTTCCGGCGGAGAATTATCAGGAGAATTTAGAAACCTTGGGGCAGAGCCTATTTGGGTTCCCTTAAATACAAAGAATGAGTTAAGCCCGAAAATTTTATTGAGCTTAATTAAATTAACTAAGGCGGTTAAGGCGAATAACATTGATATATTGCATTCCCACAGCCGGACTACGCAGGTATTGGGTTGTTTGTTGCAGAGGCTTACAGGCGTAAAGCATATTTTCACCTGCCATGGTTTCTTTAAAAGGCGTTTTTCGCGCAGGATTTTTCCCTGTTGGCCGGATAAAATTATTGCCATAAGCGACCAGGTCAGGGGCCATTTAATTAATGATTTTAAATTAAACCCGCAGAGGATAGATTTAGTCTATAATGGTATTGATACGGATAAGTTCAGCCCGCCTTCTTTTGAAAACAGGCAGAAGGCAAAATTAAAAATAGGGTTAAGGCCAGCGCCGGTTGTGGGAATTCTAGCCCGCTTATCCGATGTTAAGGGGCATAGGTATCTTATTGAAGCGATGAAGGATGTTTTACCGGTTTATCCCCAGGCTCAATTGCTTATCGCAGGAGAAGGCAAGATGGAGAAAGAGTTAAAAAGGCTAACCGAGGATTTCGGCATTAAAGCGAATGTCATATTCGTAACTAATACTTTAAATACCAGAGAGGTCCTTTCTGCCATAGATTTTTTCGTGATGCCTTCCGTAAATGAAGGATTGGGAATGGCGCTGATGGAGGCAATGAGCATGGGCTTAGCGGTTATAGGCTCCAGTGTGGGGGGGATAAAGACATTAATCAAAGATATGGAAAATGGCTTGTTGGTTAATCCCAAAGATGCACGGGGAATTTCTCAGGCTATTATTAGCTTAATTTCTGATTCTAAGAAGGCCCTTGATTTAGGGATAAACGCACATAAGCATATGGTGAATAATTTTTCCCGCGATAAGATGGTTTTAGAGACGGAGGGAACATACCTTAAGTGTTTGCAGGGTAATTAAAAGGCAGGGTTTATAAATGAAGGGCTCAGAGAACAAGAGGGTGTTGATTTTTAATGTTAACTGGCTGGGGGATGTCTTGTTTTCTACCGCCGCTATCAGGAATATCCGGCGTAATTTCCCGCGTAGCTTTATCTCCTGCATCGTACCCAGCAGGTGTTACCCTATATTAAAGGGCAATCCTAATTTAGACGAGATTCTTATCTTTGATGAAAAGGACAGGCATAAGGGCATATTCCAGCGTTTTGAATTTGTCCGGACCTTAAAGATAAGGGGCTTTGATATTGTTTTTCTTTTGCATCGCTCCTTCAGCCGGGCGCTTATATGCCGGTTAGCCGGTATCCCCGAGAGAATAGGCCACTACACTAGAAAAAGAGGGTTTTTATTGACCAAGAAAATTATCCCTCCGCATAGGGATTCTCTCCATCGTATAGATTATTACCTGGATATTATTGAAAGGGCAGGCCTTAAGGTTGAAGACAGATATACGGAATTCTTCTATAGCGATAGCGATGAAAAGTATGTGAAGGAATATTTAAAGTCCAATCTGGCGCAAGAGGATGATTTTATAGTTGCTATAAATCCGGGCGGTAACTGGCTCTCTAAGCGTTGGCCTAAAGAGTTTTGGTCGCAGGCATGCGATAGGCTGGTAGAAGAATTTGGGGCAAAGATTGTCATAACGGGGGGGCATAATGACTTATCCCTGGCAGGGCAGATTAAAGAGAAGATGAAATCTAAGCCTATAATTGCCTGCGGAATATTTAATATAAAACAACTTGCTGCCCTGTCTAAGCAGGTCAGTATTTTTATCACCGCTGATACCGGGCCTCTTCATATCGCAAATAGCGTAGGCGCGAAAAAGATAATTGCTATTTTCGGGCCGACCTCCCCCCAAGTTACCGGTCCCTACCCTTTAAAGAACGTGGTAATATTGCAAAAGGATGTAGGGTGCAAGGTCCCATGCTACGAATTGAAGTGCGGGGACAACCGCTGTATGAAGGCGATTACTCCGGATGATGTAGTTAGGGCTTCAGTTCCCTAGAATATTATGGCAGAAAAGGTCCTTTTTATCACCTTAAACAATATCGGCGACTGCATTCTTACCCTGCCGGTTTTAGACGCACTCAGGGGTATTTTTCCTAAAGGGCATATTAGTGTTTTAAGCGGTAAAAGGGCTCAAGATTTATTTTTGGGTAATCCTGCCGTAGATAAGCTTATTCTTTATGATAAGCATATAAGGATAAGAGAGAAAATACGTTTATTCTGCGGTTTAAATAAAGAAAATTTTGATCTGGTAGTAGATTTGCGTAATTCTTTATTTGGATTCATTCTTAAGGCTAAGATATTTTCTATGCCCTTTTTAATGATCCCCGGGTCTATAAAGCATATGAGGGATAGGCATCTATATCAGTTAAGGCGCAGGGGCGCCATTCCCCCGGCAGAGAGATATTTTTGTGCAGGTTTTGACGATGGAAAATGCATAGAGTCTTTATTGGTTAACGCCGGAATAAATAGCGGGTGCAGCTTTATTGTTATTTCCGCCGGATCGCTCAGCCAGGCTAAGAGATGGCCCAAGGAAAGATTTGCCGAATTAGCCGCCGGGCTTATGGAAGAGTTTAACGTTAAGATTGTGCTGGTAGGAGAAAAAACGGACCAGCCCCTCAACCAGTATATTAATAGTTTCTTAGGCGGTATTTGTTTAGATTTAAGCGGAGAAACTAATCTGGGGGAGTTGGCCTTCTTATTAAAAAAGGCCAGGTTAATAGTTAGTAACGATAACGCGGCTATGCATATGGCAAGCTATCTGGATATTCCCACAGTGGCTATTTTCGGCAAGAGCGATGATAGTAAATACGGGCCCTGGTCTAAGGATAAAGCCTTGGTAAAGAAAGAAATCTTCTGCCGCCCCTGCCGGAAAGCGCAATGCCGTTATGGCAATCTTAGATGCCTGTCCCTGGTAAAGGTGGAAGATGTTTTAAGGGCGGTAAGAAAAGTCCTTCGTCCTGAAGAGGGCCGGGGATTAGGCCTCTCTTTACCGCGTGAATATAAAAGAATATTGGTTGTGCGCACGGACAGGATTGGGGATGTGCTTTTGTCCACCCCGGTCATTAAGGTTTTGCGGGATAATTATCCGCATGCCTTTATTGCGATGATGGTTTCTCCTTATTCTAAGGAGATTGTGGATGAAAACCCTTATCTTGATGAAGTGGTGCTTTACGATAAAGACGTTAAGGAAAAAGGGTGGTTTTCTTCTGTTAAGTTCGCGCGGAAATTAAGTAGAAGCAGGTTTGATTTAGCAATAATCCTGCACCCGACTAACCGGGTTCATTTGATAGCGTATTTAGCCGGTATCCCCAAAAGGATAGGTTATGACAGAAAGATGGGTTTTCTTTTAACCGATAAATTCAGCCACACGAAGCAGCTGGGCCAGAAGCATGAATTAGAATACAACCTGGATCTATTGAAGAATTTAGGGTTAAGGATAAATGACAAGAGCCTTTTTATGCCCATAAAACCTGCGTCTGAAGAATGGGCGGGGGATTTTCTTAAATCGCAGGGGATTAAAGAAAATGACAGGTTGCTGCTTATTAATCCCGCGGCAAGCTGCCCTTCAAAGATCTGGCCTTCAAATCGTTTTGCGGAAGCAGCGGATAGGCTGGCTAAAAGATACGGCCTAAAGGTTATAATCGTATGCGGGCCTAAGGATATTCTTATCGCTGAGAATGTCCTCGCTCAGATGAAGATTCATGCTTATTCCTTAGCGGGCAAGGTTTCGCTCTCTCAGCTGGCTAGCCTGCTAAAAAGGTCCGTTTTATTTATTTCGAATGATTCCGGGCCCGTCCATATCGCTTCGGCCTTAGGGGTTGCGGTAATCTCTATTTTCGGGAGGAAACAGAGAGGCTTAAGCCCCAGGCGTTGGGGCCCGGTAGGGCCTAGGGACAAGGTATTGCATAAAGATGCAGGCTGTGTTGAGTGCCTGGCCCATAATTGCAAGAAAGATTTTGCCTGCCTTAAGGCAATTACCGTAGAAGATGTATTGGAGGCCGCGGATACCTTATTGAAGGTTTTTTGACCTTTTTATAGTTGATTTACTTTGAAATTATGCTAAAATCATTAGTTCAAAGCAGCTTAAGGCAATTAAATAAAATTTCCCGTAAAATATGAAAAAACTTAAGGATATAGTAAAAAAGTTTAAAAGAGCGCGTATTTTAGTTATCGGCGACTTAATTTTGGATGAATATATCTGGGGTAAGGTTGAAAGAATTTCCCCGGAGGCTCCGGTTCCGGTAGTATGGGCAAATAAAGAGACCCATGCCCCGGGCGGGGCAGCTAATGTGGCAAATAACATCAGTTCCTACGGGGCCTGTGCGTCTGTGGCCGGAGTTATCGGAGAAGACAAAAACGCAGATATCCTTAAGGGAGTATTAAAAAAGGCAAACATAGATACAAAAGGTGTTTTTGCCTCTTTGGGCAGGTGCACAACGGTAAAAACCCGTATTATCTCCGGGCATCAGCAGATAGTGAGGGTTGATCGGGAACATACAGAAACCTTGCCAAAGGAGACAATCCGCAGGATTTTTAGTTTTATCAAGAGGAATATTAACACCTTTGATGCTATTATCATAGAGGATTACGGGAAGGGGGTAATTAATCCCCAGCTTCTTGAGGGCCTAATCCTTCTTGCCCAGTCGAATAAAAAAATAATTCTGGTCGATCCTAAGGAGGACCATTTCCAGTATTACCGCGGGGTTACCTCTATTACCCCTAACCGCAAGGAATTGGAGAATGCCGTAAGAAACTTGAAAATCAGGGATAGGAATAATAAATTGAAACTGGAGAGCGACAAGCTTTTTGCTGATTCCGATATTGAGGCAGCCGGTAAGCAGATACTGGAATATCTGGGGCTTGATTCTTTGCTGGTGACATTAGGGGAACAGGGGGTCAAGCTATTTGAAAATGAAGGCAGGGTAACAAATATACCTACGGTAGCCCAGGAGGTCTTTGATGTTTCCGGTGCCGGAGATACGGTGATTGCCACTTTTGCCTTAAGCCTGGCTGTGGGTGCCAGCAAAATAGAGGCAGCTCATATTGCCAATTATGCCGCCGGGATTGTTGTCGGTAAAATAGGTACGGCTACTTTAACTTTAGATGAGTTGATAGGGGGGTTGGGTTAATGATGGATGTGATAGGGGTTATACCGGCAAGATATTCTTCAACCCGTTTTCACGGCAAGGTCCTGGCGGATATAATGGGCAGGCCTATGATTCAACACGTCTGGGACAGGGTGAAGCAGGCAAGGATGCTGGATGATGTTATCGTTGCCTGCGATCATGAGGAAGTTGCCGAGGTTGCCCAAGGATTCGGCGCAAAGGTAGTAATGACTTCTAAATCGCATGTTTGCGGTACCGATAGGATTGCCGAGGTGATTAATCCCTTGGATGTAAGGGTGGTAGTCAATATCCAGGCAGATGAGCCGTTAATCCATCCGACTATGATTGATAGTGTTGCCCGCGCTTTGCTCGAAGATAACTCTGTCTCCATGGCTACAATTATGAAAAGGATAGATGATCAAGGCTTAATAAACGATCCTAATATTGTTAAGGTGGTAACAGATAAAAATAATTTTGCTTTATATTTTTCGCGTAGCGTTATCCCTTATGCGGCAGCTAATTTGGATATAAAGGAGCTACAATATTTTAAGCATATCGGGCTTTACGGCTACACCAAGGATTTCCTTTTTATTTATAAGAACCTTCCGGTTTCAAGTTTGGAGAGAAGCGAGAAGCTGGAGCAGTTAAGGGTGCTGGAGGAGGGTTTTAAGATTAAGGTTATTGAGACAAGGTTTGATACTATCGGCATAGATACCCCTGATGACTTGATTAAGGTTGAGGAGTATCTTAAGAAAGAGGCCTT
>JBAZGD010000016.1:0-21423 GCA_041653055.1 Candidatus Omnitrophota bacterium | reverse complement strand
CAACAATATTATGGATTGCCTTATCTACATTTAAACTCATATTATCCTTTAAGCGGGTGATCGGAATCGAACCGACATATATAGCTTGGAAGGCTATTGTTCTACCATTGAACTACACCCGCAAAATAAAACAATGGGCAGGAGAGGATTCGAACCTCTGAAGCACAGGTGCAGCAGATTTACAGTCTGCCCCCTTTGGCCACTTGGGTACCTGCCCTATTCTAAAAGCCGGCGAGAGGAATTGAACCCCCGACCCGCTGTTTACAAAACAGCTGCTCTGCCAACTGAGCTACGCCGGCAATCACTTTAATACTTGTATCGCTTCAGGGATTTTATCAATAATATCCGAAGCAATCAAGGAAATTTGCGTTTTTTCGTCCGCCGCCATATCCCCTGCCAGTCCATGCAGGTATACCGCAAATTTAGCTGCCTCAAAAGCCCCTAATCCCTGCCCCATAAAAGCCGCGATCATTCCGGTTAAGACATCCCCGCTTCCCGCGGTTGCCATGCCCGGATTGCCGGTTTTATTAATATATAAATTGCCCGAATAATCGCATACTACGGTTTGATGCCCTTTCAAAACCAATGTTACCTTATACTTCTTAGCAAATTTTTTAGCTACCTCAGAGCGGTTACCCTGAATCTCACCTATGCTTAAACCTGACAGCCGAGCCATCTCTCCGGGATGGGGGGTGAGAACGTGCATATTAGATAACAGGTTCAAGTGCCCGGCTAAAGCATTGAGTCCGTCTGCATCAATTACCATAGGTTTATGAATCTTAGATAACAACTTAAGCAAGAGTTTCTGCGTAGATGTATTTTGAGTTAAACCCGGGCCGATAACTGCCAAATTGCATTTTTCTAAGAACGTTTTTACCTTGTTAAAGCCGCTTATACCCAAAGACCCTTCTTTAGTTTCAGGCAGGGGCAATGACATTACCTCTACGGGCTTAATCTTTATTATCGCGGAATTTATGCCCTGAGGGACTCCTAAGGTTACTAGCCCTGCCCCTGAACGTAATGCCGCCAGGCTACAAAGAATGGCTGCCCCTGAATACTGGCTTGACCCGGCTAAAATAAATATACGACCGAAATCGCCCTTATTGCTCTTAAGGCGCCTTCGTAACAATCGCGTTGGCAACCGCATAATTTTTTACATGGGATATTGAAACAATTACCTTGGCCCCTTTACCCCTCGAATTTAAAATCTTGCAGAAAGGCTTGCCCTCTTTGTCATTAAGCACCTCTACGTCTTTCCAATTTAAGCGGGAATCTCCCAGGGCCTTAAAAACAGCTTCCTTAGCGGCAAATCTGCCGGCTAAATGCTGATAAAGGCTTACGCGAGTCCTGGCGTTGGCCAGCTCCTCGTCAGTAAAAATCCTATCCAAAAAAGCTTCTCCCCATTTTTCAACTGCCTTCTTAAGACGGTTCACTTCAGTTATATCAACGCCCGTGCCTAAAACCATCTTAATTAATCAACTCCTTCATTTCCTTTACGGCCCTGCCTAAGCCGGTAAATACCCCCCTGGCTACAATAGAATGCCCGATATTCAACTCTTCAATTTCGTTAATGGCGGCAACCCTGGTTACGTTGTTATAATCCAGGCCGTGGCCGGCAAAGACATCCATCCCCAGAGATTTTGCAAATTTTGCGGCAGCCCTTAATTCATTCAGGTATTTAAGCTCTTGCATTTTGCCTTTGGCGTTTGCATATCGCCCTGTATGCAGTTCGATCATCCTGGCGCCTGCCCTAGAGACAGACTCGATCTGGCCCAGGCAAGGATCAACAAAGATACTGACATCAATCCCTTTGCCCTTTAGTTTTAATACTGCCTCCTTAACCTTATTAAAATTCTTAGTTACATCCAGCCCGCCTTCAGTGGTAAGCTCTTCTCTATTTTCAGGGACCAAGGTTGACTGATCCGGCTTAACCGCACAGGCAATATCAACTATCTTCCTGGAAATAGACATTTCCATATTCAACCTTGTACGCACTATCTCTCTTAAAACATAAAGATCATTATCATTAATGTGCCTGCGGTCTTCTCGCAGATGCACCACTATACTGTCCGCCCCGCTTCTTTCGGCAAGCAAGGCTGCAAACGCCGGCTCAGGCTCTAATGCACGCCTGGCCTGCCTTATAGTTGCAATATGGTCGATATTTACCCCTAGCCGCATAAGATTACCTTACTATCATTTCGTATTTAATATACATCCATGAGATTATTGCCAGGGCAAGGGATATAAGCTTTAACCAGGGATGATGCAAAAACATATGCTTTACCCTGCTTAAAATAGTAGTTTTTTCTTTAACCATTAGGCTCCTTAAGCTTAAAGATCTCTTTTGTCTTTGTGAATAAACCTTCCTGGCTTAAATCCTTATATAGCTTTCCGTGATAAACCAGAGATATATCGCGCCTCTCCTCCGAAACAACAATTATTAAAGCATCCGCTTCCTCGCTTAGCCCCAAGGCTGCCCTATGCCTGGTCCCAAATATACGGTTTAAGTCCTGATTCTGCGCTAAAGGGAAAAAACATCCGGCACTTAAGATTCTTCCGTTTTGAATAATCATCCCTCCGTCATGGAGGGGATTATTGGGCGTAAAAACCGCCTGGATTAACTCTGAAGAAACCTTTGAATCAATCATTACCCCGTTTTCAGCGAAGGTATTAAGGGGGTCGATCTTCTCTATCGCAATCAATGCCCCGATTTTGTCCCGGGAGAGCCCTTCCGCTGCCCTGCTGATCTCCCTTAACATATAATCCAGCTCCTCATCCCGTAATTGCGCCGTAAAAATATGCCTTTGCCCTAACCTTGCCAGGCCGCTCCTTATCTCAGGATGGAATATAATCAAGACGGCGATTACAGACGTAGCAAAAAAATTCTTAAAGAGCCAGTCTAATGTTGTAAGTCCCAGCCGCTGGAAGACAAAGAATGCCACCAGGATAATTGCTATCCCGCGGACGACCTGTATAGCGCGCGTACCTTCGAAAAAAAGCATTATCTGGTAAATCACAAACCAGAGTATAGCTATCTCAAGCAATGTTTTCCAGTAAATCAGCATAATCGAAGAGCTCATCTTTGTATATTGTCCGTAATTGCCAAGGCCTCTCTTGTCTCTTTTACGTCGTGGACCCTGAAAATATTCGCTGCGTTTCTGCGCGCGCACACACAAGAGGCGAGAGAACCAAAGAGCCTCTCTTGAGCGCCCTTATTCAGCACCTTTCCGATAAAAGATTTTCTTGAAGTACCGATCAAAATAGGCTTTCCCAAGGATTTAAATTCCTCCAGCCTCTTAAGAATTTCAAGGTTGTGGGCTAGGGTCTTGCCAAAACCTATACCCGGATCAATTATAATACTATCCTTGTCTATCCCTGAGCCCTGCGCTTTCTCAACAGCAGACTTTAAATATCCGCTGATATCGTCAATTAATGAGTTGTATACCGGGTTTCTCTGCATGGAATACGGCTTTTTAAGCATATGCATAACCACAACCGCCGCCTTAAAAGAAGCGATAACCCTTGCCATCTTTGAATTTCTCAATCCGGATATATCATTAACAATGCTCGCTCCGCAATCCAATGCCATCTTTGCAATTTCAGGCTTAGACGTATCTATTGAAATAGGTTTTTTTACTTTCTTAGATAATTTTTTTATTACCGGGATTACCCTCGATGCCTCTTCTTTCAAAGATACCCCTTTGGATCCGGGGCGGCTGGATTCTCCTCCTATATCAATAATATCAGCCCCATCCTCAATCAACTTCATCGCATATTCAACGATCCCCTCAAGGTTTAAACGGAGAAGGCCATCCCCGCTGAAGGAATCGCCGGTTATATTTACAATACCCATAATACAAGAACGTTCCCCCAGATTAATCCGATGCTTGCCGGCCTTAAGCTGAAAAGCGCTCCTCTGATAATTATTAAGCGTTAATAGCAATTCCCGGGAAAGCATCTCCAGCCCAAAGGGCTGACGATTAAGCTTAAGCCCTAAAGAACCTAGCTGCGAAAGACTGCCCATAACTAAACAATTGGTTTTTTTAACTTTTCCGGTTAAGGACTGGCGGGCCAGGGCTACATCCCCTCCCAGGGAAAGCATCTCCTGTTTAAGGATATTTGCCGAAACGCTGCTTAAAGAATTTATTTTTAAGAGCCGGTATTGCGCCTTAGGGAGCATAATCTTGATCCCGTAAGGATCAACATTAATATCCCGCATCAGGGTCTTTAAATCATTCTGGCTGGATATGCTTAGAATTCGCATTGTTTTTCTTAAACAAGATCGCTCTTTTGTATGCCTAAAAGAGCCTTAACTACCTCGCCGTCCAAGACCTCCTTCTCCAGTAATGCGGCGGATAGGGTTTTAAGCTTTTCAACATTCTGTTCAAGCAAAGACCTTGCCCGTAAATATGCCTCGTCAATAATTTTCCTTACCTCTTCATCAATAAGCCTGGCGGTCTCTTCGCTGTAATTTCTTTCTTCTGAAATATCGCGGCCCAAGAATACTAACCCCTCCCTGCGGCCCAAGGTAATATTGCCCAGCCTGTCAGACATCCCAAATTGAGTAACCATCCTGCGGGCCATACCCGTAGCCATCTCAAGGTCATTCTGGGCTCCGGTAGTCACCTCTTTCAAATTAATTTCTTCGGAGGCCCTTCCCCCCAGCATCATGGATATTTCCGCGGTTAATTCCCTCTTAGTCCAGTAATGCCTGTCCTCAAGCGGAGGGGTAAAGGTATAACCTCCTGCCAATCCCCGCGGGATTATAGAAACTTTTTTTAAGGGGTTGACCTCCGGGATAAGCAAGGAAAGCAGGGCATGCCCTGACTCATGCAAGGCGGTAATCTCTTTTTCTTTCTTGGACATTATATGGCTTTTCTTCTCGGGGCCCATCAAGACCCTCTCCACCGATTTATCAAAATCAATCTCCTCCACCTCTTCCTTGCTGTTCCTTGCCGCCAGAAGGGCTGCTTCATTACAAAGGTTTGCCAGGTCTGCCCCGGAAAAACCCGGAGTCTGAGAAGCTATTGATTTTAAATTTACAGAAGGCGCAAGCTTGATCTTGCGCGTATGCACTTTTAATATCTCTTCCCTGCCTCTTATATCAGGAAGATTAACTATAATATTACGGTCAAACCTGCCGGGCCTAAGCAGCGCCGGATCAAGCGTATCAGGACGATTGGTAGCCGCTATAAGGATTAAACCCTGCTGCGTATCAAAACCGTCCATCTCCACTAAAAGCGCATTCAGGGTTTGTTCGCGCTCATCATGCCCTCCGCCGATTCCCGAAAAACGCAGGCGGCCCACAGCGTCAATTTCGTCGATAAAAATAATCGCCCCTTTACCGGATGCCTTTCCTGCCCGCCTGCCCTGGTCGAATAAATCACGCACCCGGCTTGCGCCTACCCCCACAAACATCTCCACAAAGTCAGAGCCGCTTATAGAAAAAAACGGAACTCCCGCTTCGCCGGCAACCGCCTTAGCTATTAATGTCTTGCCGCATCCCGGAGGGCCGACCAATAAAACCCCTTTTGGGATTTTACCTCCCAACTTCTGGAATCTTTTAGGGTCTTTTAAAAACTCGATTACCTCTTTCAATTCTTCCTTCGCCTCATCAACCCCCGCAACATCATTAAAAGTAACCTTATCTGTGCCGCTATGGATCTTAGGGACCACTTTACCAAACCCCATAATCTTACTGCCTATCTGCTCTCCTCTTGCCGCCATCATCCACCAGAAGAATATCAGAAGGAATATCGGGCCTAAATTAAATAACAGGCCTGCCCAGAATGTCCGCGCAGGCTTAACATCAAAGTTTGAAAGATTGCTGCGCATCAAGCCCAACAACTCAGTATCATTATCGGGAATGTGGACCAAAAAAGTTGTCTTGTCCTTAAACTCTCCCTGAACAATTGCCTCCCTTTTAATTGCAGACTTAATAGCCGAAGGGTCGTTCTTTAATAAGGAATAAAATTCTCCGTAAGTAATCTCCTTAGGGGCTCCGCCCACAGGCATATTGATAGAATTTATGATTATAAAGGTGAAGATAATCGCGATTATCCAACCTATCGGAGAGCGCTTTGCCGTATTCTTCTTTTTATGATTAGCCATCTTTTGCCTTTCCCTTAACTAACCTGAAAATTGTTAGGATAGATTTTTTATTATATATTTAAATAGTCATAAAATCAAGCATTTTATAGGGTTATCTTAGATAAAAGTAAAGCGTTTTCTTTCTCTTTAAAGCAGATAACCCTTTAGGCAGGTCTACTATTGATCCCTGAGGGCGCCTGGATACAAGATCCTCTAGCTCCTGAATATGCTTAAAGCTAATCCTGCGGGTATCTCCCTGGAGCAGAGAGATTGCCTCCCTCAGCTTTAACCGCACCATAGACGGGTGAAGGCGTTTGAGCATATTTAAATTTAAAGAACCCTTGCTCCCCTTGGCATAATTCGCTGCTGCCTTCTGCAGGTAATCGTAATCAACGCCTGCGCAATGAGCTAAATTTACCAAAACCTCCTTTATATTCTTATTGTATCCCTTCTCAAGAAGAGGCAATAGCTTATGCCGTATCTTATTCCTAAAATAAATCTCGCTGCTATTTGTCTTATCCAGGCAAAAACTTCTCTTTTCTTTCATTAAGAAATTTTCTATCTCTCTGCGCTTTACCATAAGAAGCGGCCGGATAATAAAAACCCTTCCTATCCTCCTCTTGGACAGCATTGCGGATAAACCGCATAAACCGGTCCCTCTTATAATGCGCATAAGTACCGTCTCTGCCTGATCATCAAAATTATGCGCAAGGGCAATCTTGCCTGCCCCGGTCTTATCCGCTGACCTGAATAAGAATTCCAGGCGCATATTCCTGGCCGCCTCTTCAATGGACAATCTCTTGGCGTTTCTTTTAATTGTAATTCTTTTACAGATAAGAGGTAATTTAAGCTCAAGCGCCAATTTCTTTACGAATTTAGCGTCATCCCCGGATTCCTTGCGTAAGGCATGATCCAGATGCGCGATAGTTAAACTGAATCCCAGATCCTGCCTTAAAGACGCTAAAAGGTATAAAAGACAGACCGAATCCACCCCTCCGGAGACCCCCAGGATAACCCGATCTCCCTTATTAATCAGCCCCTCCCTAAGGATATAATCTTTAACCTTTTCTTTAATATTCATTTGCTTAATCTTAGCATAATCCATTGGTTTTTTAAACCATTAAATATTGCGATTGACTTTTCTCAAACAAGATAGTAAATTAATAACATGAATCCGGCCCCTATCACCACCAAAGAGAAAAAAACCGTAATAAATAACTTCATTTCCCTTTCCACCCTCCAAAGCATCAATTATATCCTGCCGGTGTTAGCCTTACCTTACTTGATTCGCGTCATCGGGCCTGAAAAATTCGGATTAATCGCTTTTGCCCAGGCCCTAATTCAATATTTTATGATTTTTACCGACTATGGCTTCAGCCTTTCAGCCACCAGAAAGATCTCTCTCTGCCGTAATGATAAAGAAAAGGTTTGCCTGGTGTTCTCTTCCGTTATGACGATAAAAATACTGCTGGCTCTTGTAGGTTTTATTATTCTGCTTTTGCTGATAACCTTCATCCCAAAGTTTAAGAACGACTGGCTTATCTTTGTCTTAAGCTTCGGGGCAGTTATAGGCAATACCCTCTTCCCCATATGGTTCTTTCAGGGGCAGGAGAAAATGAAGTTCATATCCATAATAAATATTCTGGGAGGCATAATCTATACACTCTCTATATTTGTTTTTATCAAAAGCCCCCAGGATTTTATCTTAGTCCCTGCGCTCAATTCCGGCTTCTTTCTGATAACCGGTATATGCGCCCTATATATAGCGTTTAAAAGATTTAACCTGGAATTTATATTTCAGGGATATTCGGATATCCTGGCTGAAATGAAAACCGGATGGAGTATATTCATTTCTATCGTATCGGTCAACGCTTATACCGCAACGCGCATATTTGCAGTAGGGCTGCTTACCAATAATACCCTAACCGGATACTACGCCATTGCCGAGAGGATAGCAAACGCCTTCCAGACTTTCCCTCTTGAATCTTTTTCCCAGGCAATATATCCAAGGCTCAACAGTATTTTTGCCAAGAATAAAAAGAGGGCGCTTAAACTGATGGAGAGGCTTCAAAACTCTGTCAGCTTAATCTTTGTGCTGGTGATACCCGTTGCCATTATCTTATCCCCTTTTATAGTTAGAATTATCTGCGGCGCACGGTACCAGGAGGTTGTATCTTCGCTAAGGCTGCTTTTAATCGGGGTATTCCTTGTGGTGGTGAATGTTTTCAGGGTACAATTCCTGCTGGTAAGCGGCAGGCCCAAGGCCTATTCCAAGATACACATAAGAGCGGCGATAATAGGGTTGCCCCTTATATTTATTTCTATATTTTATTTTTCCTATCTGGGGGCGGCTATATCAACGGTACTTATAGAGGCGGGCGTATTGATTGCAACCTTAAGGTTATCCAGGAATGTTAATCTTGCCTGAGAAACTGTGGCGGCGACTGGATTTAAACCAGTGACCGATCGGGTATGAGCCGAGTGCTCTATCAGGCTGAGCTACGCCGCCGAATATTTGATAAAATTTTATTTATTATACAATAAGAAAAAAACAATGCAATATAAAATGGGATATTCTAACCCCGCAGCAATATCCTTCCAAACCCTGTTCTTAAACACCCTATTTCTTTCTATATGCCTCCAGGAATTTGTCGCAATATATATTTTTATTTAAAATCAGGCCGGAGGCAATCGCCGCATTCATCAATAAGCTGTCTAGAGGATCCAAGATTGCCGCATCAAGCCCGAAACCTAGGGCCATGCTCAGAAAGGTGCGGTTTATTAAAGAGCGCTCTGAGGAACCCTGGGAGACATTGCTTAAGCCCAAGATGGTCTTAGGGGAGGGGTCGGAAATTATCTTAAATTCATGAATAGCCTCTAGAATTTCCCTTTGCTGCGACTGGGCTACATTAACCGGCATAGCTATAGGATCAAGATAGAGATCTTCAATGGGGAATTCTTTTTCCGCGCAATAGGCGACAATCTCAGCCGCCAATTCCAAACGCTGGTCTTTATTCTGAGGTATCCCTTTTGCGCTTATAGTCAAGCCGATGAGCTTCGCCTTATATTGTTTTGCTAAAGGCACAAGGATATCCATTTTATCCAGGTCAGCAGTAGTGGAATTAAGGATGGCTATACCCTTAACCGCTTTAAGGCCCGACTCTATTACCTTGGGTTTGCTGGAATCAACGCATATTGTTTTATCGGTTACCTCCTGTATAGACTCAATAAGCCACTGGATATCAGAGACTGGATCCTTTGAAGCAGGCCCGCAATTTACATCCAAGGCATCTGCGCCGGCCTTAACCTGGCTTAACGCGCACTCTTGAATAACCTTTTTATCCCTGCCGGCTATAGCCTTTCCTATGTTTCCATACATTCCGTTAATCAATTCACCGACTATAAACATATTATCCCCTTGTTATTGCTTTTTATAAAACAATTTATCTATAAACTTGCTGGACTTCTCCGCGGCGACGGGATGGCGCATAACCAATAGATCGGCTCCCGCCTGAATCAGAGAGGCTGCCGTAATCACCTCCCACATAACCCCCTGGTTAGGCTCTCCTGACTTTGCCTCCTTCGCCCTCCAGGCCTCCTGCCCCACGAAACAAATAAAAGGGCTGGCAAGGGTCTTATCCCCGGATAAAGCCGCCAGGCGCGCCCGCTCCATTATAGAATAAGCATATTCTAAACCATAACCTAGCGCGCCTATAGTAGGGTCGATTACAATCCTCTCCAGGGGCAGTCCGGTATCACAGATAAGGATATTCAGCTGTTTAGCAATATTAACATCAATGGGAGATTCCGCGATAATACTATGCCCATCAGCCATAGCACTGGCAGCGATGGCTTTATAATTCTCCTGGGTGGCATTACCGATCAAACAACGCTCTCCTCTGGCAGCCTCAGAGCATGCCGGTAAAAGTAAATTATCTTTTGCGTCATCCCCGCAGCCCAGGATAATTAAGGGCAAATTAACACTGCGGATAAATTCCTTAATAAAAGCAGCTTCCTCTTCGGGGCTTTTATCCTGATAATCCGGATGCGCCCCCTGAAGCCTAAGGCAAATAAGTTCGGCGTTATAATCTTTTATGCATTTCCCCGCCCAGATAAAAGGATCGTTCAGGGAATTGGAAAACTCTTTAGATAACTCTTTTGGCCAGTCAGCAGGGGGCACATCCCAAACCTCAAAAGCAACCCTTGGCTTATTGGTTATAGCGCCTTCACTAAAAAGGCAGGGCAAAGATTCCTCTCCTCCGATCTTTATTGCGCTGCTGCGGCTCCCCCCGTCTTCTTTAGTAGCACCGATAGTTACGGCAGAAATTGCCCCCTGCCATTTCTCCCGCGCCAATTGCACTGTCATATTTTCTCTCCCGATTTATATTTAAGGCTATACTTAACCTTTAAAGCTTTGGAACCTTGATAAATCAGTATGCGGAAAAAACAACGCCGCCATGTATTCATCCATATATGCCGAATCATTGGAAAGCTCAAAATAAGTAACCTTACGGGCAATCTCTTCAGCTTCATCATGCGCCTGAGAAGATAAAAGCACTTCCCTTGCACCGGCTAATGCGCTATTACCGATAAAAGAAAACTTTTCTCTCTCCAAATCCGGCAAGAGCCCTATTCTAACGGCACTGTCAATATCCAGCGAGGTACCGAAACCTCCGGCAATAAAAATATTCCGTATATCTTCAATTTTAAAATTCATATGCCTTATAAGTACGGATAAAGCCGAATAAACAGCAGCCTTGGCCCGCTTTAAGTTTTCTATATCTGCCTCGGTAATAACTATATCCTCTCCCGTATTTGTTTCCGCGCCAAAGGCTACAATAAATTCGCGGCCCCTATCGCTTGCCCGAAGCCTCTTATTTGCCATACCCGCAATCTTGCCGCTTTTATCAATTATCCCGCTTGAAATCATGCCCGAAAGAAGGCTGATATAACCTGAGCCGCATATTCCGCCGGGTTTAACATTTCCGATAACGCTATAGCTTACCGAGAAGCCATCCGGTTTTATCTTAACGCTCTCTATCGCTCCGGTTGAAGCACGCATCCCGCAAGTTAAACCGCTTCCTTCAAATGCCGGGCCTGCCGATGCTGCCGAGGCAACGATAAATTCCTCGTTTCCAAGGGCAACCTCTCCGTTTGTCCCAATGTCAATAAGCAGACTCAAGTCTTTCATTTTATAAAGCCGGCTTGAAAGGATGCCCGCGGTAATATCTCCTCCCACATAACTAGCCACTCCCGGGACACAATAAAGAAGTCCGCGCGGGTTAATATTAATTCCTGCCTCAGAGGCCCTTAACGGCGGGATAGAATTTGCCACCGGAAGATAAGGGTCTATGCGGATATATGCGGGATTTATCTTAAGCAAGAGATGGATCATGGTAGTGTTTCCGCTACAGACAATAGAGGTAATGTCATTCAAGCTTACCCGGCACCCCTCAACCAATTCTTTAATCATCTGATTCATAGCCACGGACACGAGATTATGCAGTTTTTCCAATCCCCCCTCTTTCCCGGAGTATATAATACGGGTAATGACATCTGCCCCGAAAATAGCCTGGCTGTTATAAGCTATCCTGGAGCCTAAGATAACCCCTTTATTTAAATTAATAAGTTGTCCCGATATCGTAGTTGTCCCTATATCAAAAGATAGGCCGAAATTATTCGCAGAATTATCCTGGGGCTCAATAAGGATTATTTCAAAACCGTTATTTTTTTTAGCCAGGGTAACCGTTACCTTCCACCCGCAGCCGCGGAGCAATTCACCGAGATACCTGATATTAAAAAGATTAACCTGAACAGATGAAATACCGCTAGCCTTGCTGACTGCGCAGCAGAGACGGTCCAGGTCGCTTAAGGTATCCCCGGCAGCTAAGCCTTTAAGGTCTAAATATAATTTTTTCGATAAAGGATCGCGCTTAAACCCAAGCCCGCTTGAATCAACAGGCTTAAACTCAGCCTTCTGGCTTTCAAAGGCAGCATTTTTTATCTCCGGCCCCAGCTCCATCCTGGACTCCAAGGGCACATCTACCCTAAGATCCTGATGTATCCTGCTAGCGCAGGCTAAAGAAAGCCTCCCCTTACCCTCTTTGTCCATAACCATTACCTTGCATTTTCCGCAAACCCCATCCCCACCGCAAGGCGAATTTATATATACGCCGCAGGATATAGCCGCAGAAAGAATAGTAGTGCCTTCAGCTACCTCAACAACTTTATTATCCGGATAAAATGTGACTTTATATCTATTCATATAATTATACGCCGGGCAAAAAGATAAAATTAAACTCAGGCCTATAAATTTTTAAGAAAAGAGGGGATACCCGCTGCCTCTTTAGGGCCTACGATCACCTTAAATCCCGATTCGTCTTCCAGCTCTCCGCTCATTACCGCTACGTAACCGGGTATAATCAGGCGATTATGCGCTACAGTTTCTTTTACTCCGAATTTATTTAAAGAATCGGTTATGCTGCGTGGGGTGAATTTCTCAGCAGCCCAAGCCGTTAATACCGACATACCTTCGGTATCAACACTTACGATATAAGAAGGAACCTTGCTGGCCTCTACTTCGCCTAAAACAGTAAAATATGAAAGCGAGAAATTCGTGGTAACCAATACCGGGGATTTATCATTTACCTGCCCTACCGGATAAAGCTTGGGCTCTATCTGAAGGGGTTTCTGCGGGTCAGTATAAATATTCTGCCTTAAGGTGAGAAGGGAAAGCGCCTCATAAGGCTGAAAACCTCTAATTAAGACTATTCCGGAGTATTTAACAATATAAGTAGCTGCCTCCTGCGCTTCCTCAAAAGGTCCGCTCTCATTAACAATAGTCAGGGCAGGATAACCAAGGCTTCGGTTATTTTTCTTAAGCGCAAGCCTTCTAATCTGGGTTAACCCCCAGATCCGCTCAGAGACTGTTTCTCCCTTCGCCTCAATAATCAAATCGGATACCCCCAATTTGCTGAATTCCAAGGTTAAGGCAGAGATAGCATCTAAATCCTCCGCTGAAATCACCAAGGCAGCATTATAGGCCTTAGTTAATTCTGCCAGCTCCTTGATATCCTGTTTTTTAACAGGATATATAAGCGCCCTTCTTCCCTTTAGGATATCCAGCGCTGCCTTTAATGATAAAAGATCCTGGCCCATAAGCACCAACCCCAAGGAAGTATTGCCGGAAACAAGTTTAACTGATTCAATAAACCTGGAGGCATCGCCCTTTTGCTCTAAGGCGACAAGATTAACCTCAAGCCTTTGCCCAACCCGCTCAAACTTCAAGTCATTAATCTTAGCAACCCTGGCCTTAATCTCATCATCCTTTAAGCTGTCCTCAATTATAAACCCTATCCCACAGGGATGATGGAATTTCTCTTCATGCCGGAACATAACGCTTTCATTGCCTATCTCAAACTTATCCTCGCCGTTGCCTAATGTAACCAGCCTTATCAAGGGCTGAGACTGCGACTCCAGGATAACCTTCGACTCCTTGCTTAAGTAAGGGCATTTATCAATACTGGCGGCCTTTTTAGCCAGCTGCATAGCAAAGGCCAGGCAGGTGGAGAACCCGCACTCCCGGCAATTAGTTTTAGGTAACAATTTATAAATATCTAAGCCTGACAAGGCCATATCCTGCCGCTCCTTAAAAAATCAAATTCTCAAGTTTATTTAGAAAAGGCTATCCCCTAAATATCACTACCAACAGTAGAAAAATAAGCAGCCCTGATAAAATATAAAAATCATAAAAGTAGAAAAAGTCGCTTATCTTTTCTTTCAGGGAACTAGGCTGAGGCGGGGCTGCCCTTACCAAAGACGGATGCGCTGACTTCTGGTAGTCGTAAATTTGGTCTTTTTTAAACCGCAGAAAAACCCCTCCGACCTTATAGGCAGGAATAACCCCGGCCTGCGCCAGATCCATAACCTCTTTTTCGGAGATATTTAAAAGTATAGATACATCCCTAACCGTTAAAAGCTTTTCCTCGCTCATTTATTTTGTCCCTTATCTACTTGCCTATCTTACCCGAAGCAACCCAGGAATCAATAGCCTTCCTCTCAAACCTCCACTCATTGCCTTCCTTATGCCCGGGAACCTTACCGGCATTTGCCCAATCCATTATGGAATCAAGGTCCACCTCTAAATATTTTGCCAGCTCGTCGGCATTTAGAAAATCATGCAGCATAGAGCATCTCCCCTCAAAGAGGGCGCCTTCAATTATGTTCAATCTCACGGGATAAATATCGCCCTCTACTACTGCCGTGGGCAAAAGGGTCAATCTTTCTCTGGCGATAACCTTCCCTTTAACCTTACCCCCTATAATTATATTATCCCCTATCATATCCGCATAGACCTGCGCTGTAGGGCTAACAGTTAGATTGCCTTTTGTCTCAAGGTTACCTTCAAACTTTCCGTTAATCCTTAGATTAACCGGGTCCTTGAAACTAAGGGTCCCCTGCATGGAGGCATCAACATCAAGAATCTTCACTTCCATTTTCTTGTTAAAGGCCATCTCGCACCTCCTTATTGTTTAAGCACCTTACCCGACTCCTTTAAAAAAATATACTTCTCTATATACCTTAAAAAGAAAAGCACAATTATACTCAAAACAGTAGCATATATTGCTGCCTTCTTAAATCCGCAACCCGAAGCCAGGCCTATACCCGCCACGACCCAAAGACTGGCGGCAGTAGTCAATCCCCTGACCCCCTCTCTGTCGCGGATAATCGTGCCTGCGCCCAAAAAACCGATTCCCGTAATTACCCCGGCCGCGATACGTGAAGGATCAAGCTTGGTTATCTCTTTATATATATCAAAAACATACAACGATGTCAACATTATAAGGCAGGACCCTAAAGAGACGAGTATATGCGTACGTAAGCCTGCTGTCCTCTTATGCATTTGGCGCTCTAAACCAATGAGCCCGCTTAAAACAACAGCCAGGACTAAGCGCGTTATTATCTGCAGGTCAGTAAGCATTACTCCACCCCCTTGTTATTCGTCAATTCAAGTCTGTATTTAGATAGAGATTGGATCTATATCCTTTTTTAAATAACTGCGAACCAAAACCCGCGACCATCGCCGCATTATCCATGCAAATACCCGGCGAAGGAAGATGGCATTCTAGCCCCTCCTTAGCTGAAATACCGGCAAACCTCTCCCTTAAGGCCTTATTAGCCACAACCCCTCCTCCCAAAAGCAAAGATTTTGCCTTCTTCATCTTGCAGGCCAGAACTGCCTTTTTAACCAAGGTTTCAACTACCGCATGCTGAAAAGAGGCGCAGATGTTATTAGTTGTCCTGTCGGCCAGTTTGCCGGTTTGCCTGTTATGTTTATGAACATAATATAGAACCGCGGTTTTAATGCCGCTGAAACTGAAATCCAGCGGATTCTTTGTCCCCGAGCAGTTAAATTTTATGCTATCAGGGTCTCCTCTTAGAGCCAGCCTTTCAATAAGAGGCCCGCCGGGATAACCTAAACCTAAAATCTTTGCCACCTTATCAAATGCCTCTCCGCAGGCATCATCATAAGTCTGCCCTAAAACCTCTATTTTATCAAAATCACGCACATAGAACAAGCTTGTGTGCCCTCCGGAGACGACTAATGCCACAAAGGGCAAACTAATAACTTTCCCCTGAAGGAAATTTGCGTAAAAATGGCTGTGCACGTGGTTAACGCCTAAAAACGGAATACCCAGGCTCAGGCTAAGCGACTTTGCAAATGAAATACCCACCAAAAGAGAGCCTAATAAACCCGGGCCGCAAGTAACGCTGATTAAATCAATATTCTTTAATTTTACCCCCGCCCCCCGCAAGGCGCTGGCAGCTACCTCAGATATTGTTTCAAGCTGCATACGCGAGGCAATCTCAGGGATCACCCCCCCATACTGTTTATGGAACTTAATACTGGAGGCAATTTCATTAGAAAGTATTTTTCTTGCATCTTTTACCACCGCCACGGAAGTTTCATCGCAAGAAGTCTCTATCCCTAATGCGATCATCGCGCTAACTCCGAGACAAATACAAATTTATAGCCTTCTTTTTCAATTTCAGGCATAACATCCCTCAAAACCTGCAAGGTATTTCTGCGGTCATGGCCTATACCAATGGCATAACCATTAAGCCTTGCCTTATCTCTCAATATATAAAGCTGTTTCCTTATATATTCAGGGTCATTATTATTGTCCAGGAACACGTCTCTTTTTGCGAAGCGTAACCCGTGTTTAGAAGCAGCCTCGCGGCACTTTGAGCGCGCGGTAACGTAGCTATCCAAAAAGTATAACTTACGTTTTTTCAACACCCGAAAGACCGCCTCCATCGTACCCGCATCCGAAGTAGCCATAGAGCCCATATGATTAGATACCCCCCTAACATAGGCAAGGGATGAGAGGCCCTTATCAATAATAACCGCTATCTGCTCTTCGCTCATTGAAACTTTTATTGTATTCTTCTCCATAGCCGCCCTCTCTTTCGGCTCCATAGGCAGATGCAGGATAATCTCAAAATCGCCGCGATGCAGCTTCTCGGATATTGCCCTTGAATAATTAAGGTCCGGTAATACGGCTATCGTTAGGGGCAGCTTAATCTGGCCTATAATACTCATATTGTTCAGGCTGTATCCCCAGTCATCTAAAACAATAGCTATCTTGCCCGCGAAAACCCTGGGGGAAAAAGGCTTAATCTCTTTTCTGGGCTTTCTGGTTGAAGAAAAAAATATAGCAGCTATAACAACCAGGATAAAAATGCCCACGGTAAATAGAAACTTCGGCTTCCCCTTCATATTATTTTAATTCCTTCTGTAAAAATTAAGCGCATTTAAAAGGTCAACTGCGCGCATTATATATTTATCTTTTTGATACTTAAACCCTTCTTTACCATCTTCCCCGACATCTTTTTTATCTTCCTCAACTACTATATCAGGTATTACGCCCTTTCCGTTTATCTCTTTCCCGTCAGGAGTAAAATATTTACTGGTAGTCAGCTTTAGGGCAGTACCTTCATCTAAAGGAATAACGACCTGCACCGAGCCCTTGCCGAATGATTTACTCCCTATAATTATAGCCCTCTTATAATATTGAAGCGCGGCAGCTAAGATCTCGCTTCCTGAGGCCGATCCCTCGTTAATTAAAACCGCCATAGGCAGGCTTAAAATAGGCCGCTTTGCGCTGGAGAAATATTCACAATTCTGTTCCTCCCTCCTCCCGCGCGTATAAACTACAAGCTTACCACTGGGGATAAATTTACCCGTAACCTCAACCGACATATCCAAAAGTCCGCCGGGATTATTGCGCAAATCCAAAATCAATGCCATGGGCTTCTCTTTAGACAGGCTATTTAAAGCCAGGTTTAGATTTTTAAGGGTATCCTCCCTGAACTGAACCAATTTTATATAGGCTATGCCGTTCTCCAGGATCCTGGATTCCTTAATATCCCTTATCTGGATTACCCCTCTCACTATCTTAAAATCCATCATCTTCTTATCGGATTCCCTGAGAATAGTCAGGTTAACAGCCTCTCCCGGTTTTCCGCGCATCCTTTTAACCGCCTCGGTAAGAGTCATATCCCGCGTGATTTCGTTATTTATCTTTACAATGCGGTCTAAAGGCTTAATCCCTGCCCGCCACGCAGGCGTATCCTCTATAGGGGTTATTACCGTTAACAGCCCGTCTTTAATCGTTATCTCAATCCCCAGCCCGCCGAACTTCCCCTTAGTCTCAACCTTAAGCTCATTATAAGTTTCCTCATCCATAAACTGGCTGTGCACATCTAAAGAGGCGAGCATGCCTTTTAATGCCCCGTAAATTAAATCTTTAGGGTTAGTCTCTTCCACATAATCCGACTGGATTACTGACAAGGCATCAGAAAAAAGGCTTACCCTGCGGTAAAGCTCATCCTTTTTATTCTTACCCCTTCCGCAGAGGCCTATGGAAACAAAAATAAACAAGCCCAAAGCGGAAAAAACCAAAGCGATAAAAAACTTTTTACGCATTCAGCCTCTCCTTTAACAGCTCCCTGGCTATCTTCGGGTTTGCCTTTCCCTGCGATTTGCGCATCAACTGCCCTACCAAAAACATAAGCGCATTTTCTTTACCCGATTTATAATCTGCCACGGATTTCTGATTTTCGCCGATAACCTCTTCCATAATCTTCTTTAACGCCCCGCCATCAGAAATCTGGATAAGATTCTTACTTTTAATAATTTCCTCCGGGGGCTTGGCCGTATCAATCATATCGGACAAAACCGCCTTAGCGGCCAAGTTAGATATTTCATTCCTGCTCAGAAACCCCAATAGCTCAAGAAGATGGGCAGATGGAATATTTAAGCCTGATATACTTAAATTACGGTTATTCGCCTCGGCAAGCAACGGGCCGATAAACCAATTAACTATAAGCTTTTTATCTTTACCCGGATAAGAATTAAAGCACTCCTCGGCAAAAAGCGCATCTTTTTTTGAAGCTACCAAAACCTTGGCGTCATACTCCAGGAGCCCGTAAAACTCTACAAAACGGCGGATCTTTTCATGGGGGAGTTCCGGAATAGCCCTCCTGATTTCTTCAATCTTCGAAGGCGTAATGATGAACGGCGGCAGGTCAGGCTCAGGGAAATAACGGTAATCCTTAGCCCCTTCTTTAGCGCGCATTGAGACAGTCTTCATCTCCTTGATATCCCAAAGACGGGTCTCCTGCATAAGAATCACACCTGACTCCAATAATTCAGCCTGCCTCTTGATTTCATAACCCAGGGCATCTTTCACCCCCTTAAATGAATTCATATTCTTTAATTCCGTCTTAACCCCCAACCCGCTTTCTCCCCGGGGGCGCAAGGATATATTAGCGTCGCAACGCAAAGAACCCTTCTCCATATCACAATCGGAAACATCAAGGTATTCTATAATAGTCTTAAGCGTAGAGAGATACTGATAGGCCTCTTCGGGAGAGCTAATATCCGGCTGGCTTACTATCTCCAGTAAAGGCACTCCGGTACGGTTAAAATCCACAAGGCTGTCATTATCTTCGTGTATCAGCTTGCCTGCATCCTCTTCCATATGCACCCGGGTAATCCCGATGCGCTTTAACCCTGTATCCGTATCAATATTTAAAAATCCATCAAGCGATAAGGGAAGGTCGTATTGAGAAATCTGGTAGCCCTTAGGTAAGTCAGGATAAAAATAATTTTTCCGGTCGAACTTTGTGTATTCCTGAACCTTGCAATTTAACGCCAATGCAACCTTAATGGCATAATCAAGCGCAGTCCTGTTAAAGACCGGCAAGGACCCGGGAAGCCCAAGGCAAACCGGACAGGTTTGGCTATTAGCCTCTTTTCCAAATTCAGTAGAACAGCCGCAAAAAGCTTTTGTCCTGGTGCTTAGGTGAAGATGGACCTCTAATCCTATTACCGCTTCGTATTTAGGCATATTAGGTTAATTTAGGTTTTAATTTATGCCAGCCGGTATTCTGTTCAAAGGCATAAGCGAGGGAAAAAACCTTCTCCTCTTCAAAATGACGCGCTAATATCTGCAAACCTATCGGCATACCATTTTTGGTAAGCCCGCAAGGCAGGGATATCCCCGGTATGCCTGCCAGATTGGCAGATATCGTATATATGTCCGAAAGGTACATCTTCAGGGGATCATTGACCTTTTCCCCTATCTTAAATGCCGCGGTCGGCGAAGTAGGAGTTAGAATACAATCAAGCTCCTTAAAAAGGCTATCGAAATCCTCTTTTATAAGCGTGCGTACTTTTAAGGCTCGCAGGTAATAAGCATCGTAATACCCGTGGGAGAGCGCAAATGTCCCGAGTATAATCCTGCGCTTAGCCTCTTCGCCAAAACCTTCCCCGCGGGCCTTCTTGTACATATCAATCAGGTTCGCATCCTTGCTTCTAAAACCGTATTGCACTCCGTCAAAACGGGCTAAATTCGAGCTTGCCTCAGCAGTAGCAATAATATAATAAACCGGTACGGCATATTCCGTATGATTGAGAGATACCTCTTTAAAATCTACCCCTAGTTTCCTTAATTTATTTATCGCCTCCTCAACTGAGGCTTTCACCTCAGGATCCAACCCTTCAATAAAATACTCCCTGGGAACCCCCACCTTGAATCCCCTGACATCCTTTCCAAGCGCCTTTGTGTAATCCGGAACCGGCAGATTAACAGATGTAGAATCATTAGGATCATATCCGGATATTATATTCATCAAAAGAGCGCTATCATAAACATCTTTGGTAATCGGCCCTATCTGATCAAGGCTGGAAGCAAAGGCAATTAAGCCAAAACGTGAGACCCTTCCGTAAGTAGGCTTTAATCCGACTACCCCGCAAAAAGAAGCAGGCTGGCGTATAGAGCCTCCGGTATCTGAACCCAGCGCCCAAATAGCCTCGTCCGCAGCAACCGCAGCCGCAGAGCCACCGGATGACCCTCCGGGAACACAGTCTAAATCCCATGGATTACGGGTTGGACCTGAAAAGGAATTTTCCGTTGATGAACCAAAGGCAAACTCATCCATATTGGTTTTCAATTTAAGGCAGGAATGGCCTGATTCTTTAATTTTTCTGATTACGGTTGCATCATAAGGAGGGATAAAACCTTCCAGTATCCTTGAACAACATTGGGTATAGAAGCCTTTAGTGCAAATATTATCTTTTACCGCAAGCGGAATACCCGAAGAAACAAAGGACTCTCCTGAAGGCGGCCCCTTGGGGGGCTTTTGATAAGCATTTACCCTGGCATCTAATTTCTTAATCCTGCTCTCCAGGGCAAAAGAGATATCTTCGGATTTTATCTCTTTGCTCCTCAAGCCTTCCGAGAGCTCATGCGCAGTCAAGCTATACAAATTTTTACTCATCGGCTATTCAATTACCTTGGGGACCAAAAAGAAATTACTTCTCTTTAAGGGGGCGTTAGATAATGCGCTATTAACGGACAATGACCCTTGAGGGGAATCCTCCCTTAAAACATTGTTTAGCGATATGGCATGGCTTGTAGGATGCACATTATCCACATTTACTTCCTTTAGCTTGTCGATAAACCCTAAAATATCCCCAAGCTGTCCGGATAACATATCCGCTTCTTCTTCCTTCAACCCTATCCTCGCCAAATTCGCCACATATTCTACCGTTTTCTTGTCTATCATATTCTCCTCACTTAAATATTAGTTATTTATATTATCATCCCTGAGCATAAAAGTCAAACAATCTAATAGGGAAGTAGCGCAAGGATTATTTCGCACTTTCGCATTGAAGTATCTTCTTAGGTTGTTGAATTGGCCTTAGATTTATGTGCCTGATAAGGCCGAATATCCAAAGGTTAAGGCTCCTTTCGTTCTTGAAGT
>JBAZGD010000015.1:0-22207 GCA_041653055.1 Candidatus Omnitrophota bacterium | reverse complement strand
AGGTCAGTCCTTTAGTATTAAGATTAGGTTTTATCCGTAATTGGAATAGCCGTTGGTTTGCCTCTACCAAGGATTACCCTAAATTTATACTCCAGGATTACAATATCCGTAAGTTTATAAAGAAAAGGTTTAAACAGGCTGCTGTCTCTAATGTAGTTATCGAGCGTTTGGCGGATAAACTTAAGGTTAAGATATTTAGCGCCAGGCCGGGGATTATTATCGGAAGGCACGGGGCTGATATTGAGCGTTTGCGTGAAGACTTAAATAGCATGGTCAAGCAGGAGATATCTATTGATATCGAAGAGGTGAAGAACCCTTCCTGGGATGCCCAATTAGTTGCCGAAAATATAGCCTTTCAGCAGGAGAAGAGGGTGGCCTTCCGCAGGGCAGTAAAGCGCGCTATGGAACAGTCTATTAACTCCGGAGTAAAGGGTATCAGGGTTGTTTGTTCAGGGAGGCTTAATGGAGCGGAGATGTCCCGTACCGAGATGTACAAACAGGGGAAGGTACCTCTTCAGACTTTACGCGCCGATATCGATTACGGCTTTGCCGAAGCATTAACTACCTATGGTTTAATCGGGGTAAAGGTTTGGATTTATAAGGGAGATATATTGGGTAAAAGACAGTCAAGGGCTGAAGCAGCGCCAAAAGAGAAGAGCGAAGCCTCCAGGGAGACGAAATAAAATGCCTTTAATGCCCAAGAGAGTTAAATACCGCAAATTACAAAAGGGCCAGCGCAGGGGCGTTGCTACAACCGGCGCGGAATTAGCCTTTGGAGAGTTTGGCTTAAAGTGCCTGGATAACGGATGGATTAAAAATAATCAGATTGAGGCCGTGCGCGTTATTATTGCCCGCCAGCTGCATAAAGGCGGAAAGCTTTGGATAAGGATATTCCCGGATAAGTCTATCACCAAGAAACCCGCAGAAGTTCGCATGGGTAAAGGTAAGGGCGATCTGGACCATTGGGTTGCCGTAGTAAAAAGAGGCAGGATATTATTTGAGATAGGCGGTGTACCTGAGGAATACGCCCGCCGGTGTTTTCGTTTAGTGGCTTATAAGCTTCCCTTAAGGACTAAATTTATAACGCGAATACATAAATAAAATGGCAAATAAAGAAAAGGCAAAGAATTTGGCAAATCTCTCAAGAGCGGAGCTTCTAGAGAAAGAGAAGTCCTTAAAAGAAGAACTTTTCAAATTAAACCTGGCTCGTTATTCTGGAAGAGTTGAGAAGCCGCATATGTTTTCTTTGGTGAAAAGGGATATTGCGCGCGTTCAGACTCTCCTCAACCTTAAGAAAGAAAGATAATATGGGTAAGAGAAAAGAATTTATCGGTGAAGTTGTAAGCGATAAGATGCAAAAGACTGTTGTAGTCAGGGTCCTGCAGATAGTTAAACACCCTAAATATTCCCGTATCATGAAATTATACAATAAGTTTAAGGCGCATGATAGCGGGGCAATCGCAAAGTTAGGGGATACGGTGCGCATTGAAGAAAGCCGTCCGCTTTCAAAGGATAAGCGTTTCAGGGTTGTAGAGGTAGTTAAAAAAGCCCAGGTCATTCATGTTGCGAAAGTTGAGGAGATTAAGTAATGATTCAGCTGCGTTCTATACTAGATGTGGCGGATAATACGGGAGCTAAAAGGGCCGCCATGATAGGGGTTTTGAATAAAAAGAATTCCCCTATTGCTAAAATCGGCGATATTATCAATGTTAACGTGAAGGAGTCTTCGCCCGGTGCAACAATAAAAAAGGGCGAGAAGGCCAGGGCGGTTATCGTCAGGACAAGGCAGCCAATAAGGCGGGCGGATGGTTCTGTTTTAAGATTTGACCGTAATGCGATAGTTTTTATTGATTTGCAGTCAAATCCCAGAGGTACCCGTGTATTCGGCCCTGTAGCAAGAGAACTTAGGGAAAAGAATTTTACCAAGATTATATCTTTAGCGCCAGAGGTCATATAAATGTTAAAAATAAAGAAGGGCGACACAATTTCCGTAATTAAGGGTAAGGATAAGGGTAAGACCGGTAAGGTCTTAGCTGTAAATTTATCTATGGGCAGGGCCCTGGTCGAGGGTATAAACCTGGCCAAGAAGCATAAGCGCCAGACTCACCAGGATGAGAAAGGCGGCATTGTCTCCATAGAGATGCCTATAAGCATGTCCAATATTGCCCTGCTCTGTAAAAATTGTAATCGTCAAACCCGGGTGGGTTTTTCAATATTAAAAGACGGCACAAAGGCAAGGATCTGCAAGGCTTGCAAAGAGGCATTATAAATATGACACCGAGACTCTTAGAGAAATATAGAAAAGAAATTATCCCCGCAATGATGAAGGAGTGCGGTATTAAAAATAAAATGGCGGTTCCTTCCGTCGATAAGATAGTGGTTAATATGGGCGTAGGGGAAGCGCTGCAGGATATCAAGATACTGGAAAAGGCCATTGATGAGCTGGCTTTAATAACCGGGCAGAAGCCGGTTATGCGCAGGGCTAAAAAAGCTATTGCTAATTTTAAGATCAGGCAGGGGTCCCCGGTGGGTTGCAAAGTAACACTGCGTAAAGGCATGATGTATGAATTTATGGATAGGTTAATTAATGTCGCCTTACCCCGTATACGCGATTTCCGCGGGGTATCAATTAATGCCTTTGATAAAGCAGGAAATTATACCTTAGGCTTAAGCGAACAAGGTATTTTCCCCGAGATTGAATACGATAAGCTTACCCGTATGCAAGGCATGGATATCACCTTTGTTATTAAAAACGGGAAGACCATTGATCAGGCACGAGCACTCTTAAGGATGTTCGGGATGCCGTTTAAAACCGAAAAGGATTAAAGCAAAATATATGGCTAAAAATTCACAGATAGCTCGATGGAAACGTAAACCGAAATTCTCTGCGCGCAAGCATAACCGATGCGCGATATGCGGAAGGTCCGGCGGTTATTTACGCAGGTTTGAACTCTGCCGTTTATGTTTCAGGGAATTAGCCTGGAAGGGCGTTATACCGGGCGTTAAAAAAGCGAGCTGGTAAATAAAAAATTTAGGAGAATAAATGTCAAGGACAGACCTGGTAGCCGATGTATTCACAATAATACGTAATGCCGTAATGATAAAGAAGGATATTGTGGATGTTCCGGTATCCAATACCATAAAAGCAATACTGGCTATATTGAAGGATGAAGGTTATATTGAGAATTTTAAGATTATTGAGGATAAAAAGCAGGGTATAGGCAGGGTTTATCTTAAATATACCGCGGCAAAATCAGCAATAAGAAATATTAAACGGATTTCCCGTCCGGGATTACGTTCCTACGTAAAGCACAAGAAGGTGCCGGTTGTTTTAAGGGGCAAGGGCCTGGCATTGATCTCTACCTCTAAAGGGATTATGACTGATAAGGCTGCGCGTGAACAGGGCTTAGGCGGAGAGGTTATCGGATACGTTTGGTAGTTTTTAAGTTATAGGGGATTAATTAATGTCTAGATTAGGCAAGAAAGTCATAGCGGTTCCAAAGGAAGTTAAGGTTGAGGTTAGGGATAATACTATTTTTGTAGAAGGCCCCAAGGGTAAGTTGAACAGGGCACTTCCGTTGCGTATTTCCTTAGATATAAAAGAGGGGGAGATCCTTGTAAAGAGGCTTGCGGATACCAAGATGGATAAATCTTTGCACGGATTGTACCGCGCGCTAATTGTCAATATGATTAAGGGGGTTACTGAGGGGTATAAGAAAGAGCTTGAAATTATCGGGGTAGGCTTTAAGGCCGTAGTCCAGGGGAACAGCTTAAATTTAAACCTGGGTTTCTCGCATCCCGTAAACTTTGCGATCCCTCAGGGAATTAAGATCGAGGCGCCTAAACCTACCCAATTGGTCATTACCGGCATAGATAAAGAATTAATAGGCAAGGTTTCTACGGAAATACGCTCTATTTGCCCCCCTGAGCCTTATAAGGGCAAGGGTGTGCGTTTTCTCGGAGAATATGTAAAGAAGAAGGTAGGCAAGGCACAAGCAACCAGCGGCGGTAAATAAAATGAATAAAAAAGAGCTTTCCAGGTTAAAGAGGCATCGCAGGATAAAACTTAGGATGCAGGGTAATTTGCAGAGGCCGCGCTTGGTAGTTAAGCGCAGCTTAAATAATCTTTCTGCAATGGTAGTAGATGATACTCAGGAAAAGGTAATTTTCTCATTTTCTACGGCCAGCAAGGAATTCAAGCAGAAGATGAAGAATTCCGGCAGCGTTAAGGCCTCAGAGTTATTTGGCCAGGTTTTTTCGGTTAAGGCGAAAGAAAAGGGGATAACCAAGATCGTGTTTGATCGCGCGGGGTTTTTATATCACGGCAGGATAAAGGCATTTGCCGAGTCTTTAAGAAAAGGCGGAATGGAGTTTTAATCTATGCGGGAAATTAATATTGAGCAGCAGCAAGAATTGATAGAAAAGGTAATTACGATTAACCGAGTCACTAAGGTTACCAAGGGCGGAAAGAAATTGCATTTTAGCGCGCTTGTTGTGGTGGGAGATACTAAGGGAAGAGTCGGTTTTGCTTTGGATAAAGCAAATGAGGTGGCGGATGCGATAAGAAAGTCTTTAACCAAGGCCAAGAAGAGCCTTTTTAGGGTCCCTTTGGAAGGTTCAACTATCCCTCACGAAATTATCGGAGAATACGGTGCGGCTAAGGTTATGCTTAAGCCTGCCTCTGAAGGTACGGGTGTTATTGCAGCCGGGCCGGTGCGTGCCATTTGCGAAGCCGCTGGTATAAAGGATATTCTGACAAAGTGTTTAAAATCTAACAACCCCATTAATGTTATTAAGGCAACCGTTGACGGTTTGAAGAATCTAAAGGTTTAGAATGAAAAATAAAACAGGAAAAGAAAAAAAAGAAGGGGCTTTGAAAAGGGTAGGTTTATTTAATTTAAGTATCCCCAAGGGGGCCCATAAGAAGAGAAAGTATTTAGGCAGGGGGTCAAGCTCGGGGCACGGAAAGACATCTACCCGCGGCAGCAAGGGGCAGACATCAAGGGCCGGAAGGCACTTTTATTTAGGTTTTGAGGGAGGCCAGTCGCCTTTGATCCGTAAGATGCCTAAGCGCGGTTTCGTAAGCATTTTCAAGAAAAATTTTCAGATTGTTACCCTGGAGAGCATCGCTAAGATTAAAGACGGAACGGTTGATCCTGCGTTGCTTAAGGCTAAGGGCATGATTAAGGATATGGAAAAGCCGGTTAAAATACTAGGCAATAAAGACCTGAAGGCAGCCGTAACAGTCAAAGCCCATGCCTTTTCCAAGCAGGCCGCTGAATGTATTAAAAAAGCAGGCGGTAGCGCAGAAGTTATAACTAATGTCATTAGTTGATTTTAGCCCGTTAATTAATTCTTTTAAAATACCCGATTTAAAAAAGCGCCTGCTTATCACCGGAGCTTTATTGGCTATATACAGAGTGGGGTGTTATGTTCCTACTCCGGGTATTGATGGGGCGGCTTTAGCAGAGTTCTTCGCCCGTATTGGCCAAACCCAGGGCGGGACGATCTTTGGCATAATTAATATGTTTTCCGGAGGCGCTATGGAAAAGCTTACCATATTTGCCTTGGGGATAATGCCTTATATTTCTTCTTCTATTATTATGCAGCTATTAACCGCGGTCATTCCGGCTTTGGAGAAGATCTCTAAGGAGGGTAAGGCTGGCTATGAGAAGATAAACCAATTTACCCGCTATGGAACCGTAGGTTTAGCTGTAATCCAATCGTTTTTCATTGCTCTTTGGCTAGAGAATCCGGCGCGCTTTGAGGGCTTAAAGATAGTCATGGATCCGGGATGGGGTTTTAGGATTATTACCGTACTCACCCTTACCACAGGGACGATATTCATAATGTGGTTAGGCGAACAAATACAGGAGAAGGGTATAGGTAACGGCATCTCTTTGATTATTACCGCAGGTATTATTTCAAGGATCCCGGCAGCTATCCACCAGTTGTTTGTCCTGGTTTCTCCCTTTGCCGCTTCTCGCAGGCAGATTCAGCCCTTTACGCTGATAATTATGACCTTGTTTTTAGTGGCAGTGGTATTTTCCGTTATTTTGATCACTCAGGGAGTGAGGAAAATACCTGTTCAGTATGCGCGCAGGATAGTTGGCAGAAAGATTTACGGGGGACAGTCTACTTATATTCCCTTAAAAGTTGATACTGCCGGTGTTATATCGATTATTTTCGCGCAGTCAATAATTTTATTTCCTGCTACGCTGGCATCATTTATACCCAATCCCGGGTTTCAAAGATTAGCGCAGGGTTTAATCCGCGGGCAGGTTCTTTATACTGCGGTTTATGCTCTTTTGATAATTTTCTTTTGTTATTTCTATACGGCAATTGTCTTTAATCCGCAGGATTTATCGGAGAATATGAAAAAATACGGAGGTTTTATCCCCGGGATAAGGCCCGGCGCTCCTACCGCGGAGTTTTTGGATTATGTAATGACAAGGATTACTTTAGCCGGAGCGCTATTCATTGCCTTTATTGCGATATTCCCGGATTTTGTCATGGCCTGGCTAAAGGTTCCTTATCTGGTTGCTTCTTTCTTTGGCGGCACCGGAATATTGATTGTGGTTGGCGTTATGTTGGATACATTAAAGCAGATTGAATCCCATCTTTTAACCCATCATTACGAGGGTTTTATAAAGGGCGGGCATATGCGAGGCAGGAGATAATGCGAATTATATTATTAGGGCCACCGGGTGCAGGCAAGGGGACGCAGGCAAAATCCCTGGCTGAAGAATTGGCTCTTGCCCATGTTTCAACAGGCGATATATTAAGGCGGAATGTCAAGGATTTCACATCTTTGGGCAAAGAGGCAAAGGATTTTATGGACCGCGGATTGCTGGTGCCGGATGAACTTATGGCCAAAATGCTGCAGGAGAGATTTTCGCAGGCTGATGTAAGAAAGGGCTTTATACTTGATGGTTACCCCAGGAACCTCTCTCAGGCAAAAACGCTTGAGGATATCTTCAATATTCAAGGTATAGGTGTGGATCTGGTGGTTTATCTGGATTCCAGCGAGGATGTGATCATACAGAGGTTATCCGGAAGGCTGGTCTGTTCTAAGTGCGGAGCAAACTTCCATAAGACAAATATGCCTCCTAAAAAAGAGGGTATTTGCGATAAGTGCGGCGCAGAGCTTTATCAAAGAAGCGATGATAAGGTGGAGACGATAAAAAGGCGGCTTGAGGTCTATAAAAAAGAGACCAGTGATTTAATAGAATATTACCAGGAAAAGAACAAGCTGCATCGTTTGGATGCGGATGGCCAGGCCACTATTGTGCTTGGCCAGATAGTTGCCCTTGCTAAACAATAATATGATTCCCTTAAAGTCTGACGAGGATCTTCAGAAACTACGTAAATCCGGAAAGATTTTAAGCAAGGTGATGGTGAACCTTAAAGAAGTTATTCTTCCGGGTGTATTGACTAGCGAGATTAATTCTCTTGCCCAGAGGCTTATAGTTGAAGAAGGCGCTAAGCCGGCATTTAAAGGTTATAGGGGGTTTCCGGCAGCAGTGTGCACTTCTGTTAATGAGGAGATTGTACACGGGATACCGGGCAAGAGGGCTCTTTGTGAAGGCGATATTGTAGGTATTGATTTAGGGGTAAATTATTTAGGCTATTTTAGCGACGCAGCAGTTACTTTAGGGGTAGGGCTGGTTGAGCCCGATCTCCTTAAGCTGGTTGAGGTAACTAAAGAGGCCTTGGCAGAAGGCATAAAAAAAGCCGTAGTTGGCAACAGGCTTTCTGATATATCCCATAGGATCCAGGTTTTTGTTGAGGGAAACGGTTTTTCTGTGGTCAGGCAATTTGTCGGGCACGGGATCGGGTTAAGCCTGCATGAAGAGCCGGAGATACCTAATTTTGGCGCTGCGCATCAGGGGCCGATTTTAAAAAAGGGTATGGTATTGGCTATTGAGCCGATGGTAAATGCAGGGACTTGGGAGGCGGAAATATTGCCCAATGGCTGGACCGCGGTAACTAAGGATGGGTCTCCTTCGGCGCATTTTGAGCATACAATAGCAATTACTGAAGATGGCCCGCAGATATTAACTAATTAAATATGCCTAAAGAAGAACTTATTGAGACAGAGGGAAAGATCTTAGAGGCGTTGCCAAATGCAATGTTTAAGGTGGAGCTGGAAAATGGGCATGTTGTGCTGGCGCATGTCTCCGGAAAGATGCGTATGAATTTCATACGAATTCTACCGGGGGATAAGGTTAAGCTGGAGCTTTCCCCTTATGATTTAAGCAGGGGAAGGATAACTTTTAGGGTAAAATAAAATGAAAGTAAAAGCATCGGTAAAAAAGATTTGCGATAAGTGTAAGATTATCAAGAGGCAGGGGATAGTCAGGGTAATTTGTCCTAATCCTAAGCATAAGCAAAGGCAGGGATAGTTTTTAACGATAATAAAGGAGATGTTTGATGCCGAGAATCCTGGGTGTTGATATACCTAAAGAAAAAAGAATTGAGATCTCATTAACTTATTTATACGGTATCGGTAGGGTTACCTCTAACAGGCTGCTTAAGGAGATCAATATCGATCCCGGCAAGCGCGCAAAGGATCTAAACGAAGAGGAGATAGCGCGTATTACTAATACATTGCAAGCGGGCGGATTAAGGGTTGAGGGTGATTTGCGCAGGGATATCTCTCAGAATATCAAGAGGCTGATGGATATAGGTTCCTGGAGAGGCTCAAGGCATAAGAAAGGTTTACCGGCAAGAGGCCAGCGTACGCGCACAAATTCCAGGACCCGCAAGGGGCCGCGTAAAGGCACAATGGCTATAGTTAAGAAAGCAGAACCGGCAAAAGCAGCAAAGCCTGCTAAGTAAATAAAGACGGGAGATAATTAATGGCGACAAAAGAAAAAGCAAAGAAGAAGAAACTGGCAAGAGGGGTAACCTCAGGTATAGCGCATATTCAGGCAAGTTTTAATAATACCATTATTACTATAACCGATAAACAAGGAAATGTCCTGGTTTGGTCTGCTCCCGGCATTGTAGGTTATAGCGGCTCTAAGAAGTCTACTCCATTTGCCGCTCAGATAGCAGCTTCCGATGCTGCCAGGAAGGCAAAGGATATAGGGCTTAAGGAAGTTGAGGTGCGTGTTAAGGGCCCTGGTTTTGGCAGGGAATCTGCTATCAGGGCTTTGCAGGCCGCCGGCCTCATTATTACTTTAATTAAAGATGTAACTCCTATCCCGCATAACGGGTGTCGTCCAAAGAAGAAAAGGAGAGTGTAATTTATGGCGCGTTATATTGATGCAATCTGCAGGCTTTGCCGCAGGCAGGGAGAGAAACTTTTCCTGAAGGGTACAAAATGCAATACGGAAAAATGCCCGATAAATAAACGGGCTTATGCGCCTGGCCAGCATGGAGAGGGAAAAGGCAGGAGGCAGAAGCTTTCTAACTATGGTTTACAGTTAAGAGAGAAGCAGAAGGTTAAAAGGACTTACGGGGTTTTAGAAAAACAGTTCCGTAAGTATTTTGAAATTGCCTCAAGGACTAAGGGGGTAACCGGTAAGGTGCTTCTGCAGCTACTTGAAAGAAGGCTGGATAATGTAGTATTCCGCATGGGATTAGGTATATCAAGGCCTCAGGCGAGGCAGATAGTAAGGCATAATTTTATCTTTGTTAACGGCAGGAGGGTTAATATACCCTCTTTCTTAATTGATAAAGATGATCTTGTCCAATTGAAGGCCAAGGATAAGGCCTTAACCAAGATTAAGGATAACCTGGAGCTTTCTAAGGAAAGGTCTATACCCGGTTGGATTAAATTCAATGCCGCTGATTATTCCGCGCAGGTCTTAAGGCTTCCGGAAAAAGAAGATATCCAGCAGAATATACAGGAACAGTTAATAGTCGAGTTGTATTCTAAGTAAGTTTTAGATTTATTTAAGGAGGAAATAGATGGGTATAAAATGGAGAGATTTTCAGCTACCAAAAAGGTTAGAGTGTGAGGAGTCCAGCTATACTAATACTTACGGCAAATTTTCCGCAGCGCCTTTTGAGAGGGGCTATGGGGTAACCCTGGGAAGCTCATTAAGAAGGGTCCTGCTTTCTTCCATAGAAGGCAGCGCTGTTACAAGCATTAAAATCAACGGGGTTTCGCATGAATTTTCATCTATCCCCGGGGTTTTGGAGGATATCCCGGAATTAATCCTCAATATTAAGAGCCTTGTCCTGAATTCCCATTCCAAGATACCTAAGGTTATTACGATTTCAGCCAAATCCAAGGGTGAGATTAAGGCTCAAGATATTGAAACCGATGATACAATCGAGATAATCAACCCGGATCTTTATATAGCAACCTTGACTAAGGATACCAAGTTGAACATCGAGATGGAAGTCTCCCGCGGGCGCGGGTACATCACCGCAGAATTAAATAAAAAAGAAGAGAAATCAGCGGGCTTGATCCCGGTTGATGCTATATTTACCCCCATTAAGAAGGTAAACTTTTTTGTGGAGAATACACGCGTAGGACAGCGTACTGATTATGATAAGCTGATTGTAGAGATTTTCACTAACGGGGCAATCAGCCCTAAGGATGCGCTTCTTTATGCCTCAAATATACTTCAGAGGCATCTGGATATTTTTGTTAATTTCGGGCAGCTTCCTGAAGATATAGCGGAGGAAGAGCCGGAGATGACTAAAGAGGAAGCGGCTTTATATGAGAAGTTAAGGCTGCCGATTTCAGAGCTGGAATTGTCTGTGCGCAGCTCTAATTGTTTAAGGGAGGCAGGCATCAAGACTATCGCTGACTTGGTTAAAAGGCCGGAAGAAGAGATGCTGGGTTTTAAAAACTTCGGTAAGAAATCACTGACAGAAATCAAGGAATTACTTATGGTTATGGGCTTGACCTTGGGGATGCAGGTAGACTCCAAAAAACTAAAGAAGGCTTAAAAGAGATGAGACACGCAGACTCCAGGCATCAATTAAATCGTTTTACCAGCTGGCATAAGGCTACTTTAAAAAGCCTTGCCAGAAGCATGGTTATTTACCAGGGGGTTGAGACTACAATGGCAAGGGCTAAGGCAGTCAGGCCCTTAGTTGAAAAACTGATATCTTTAGCTAAGGAAAATACCCTAAGCGCTAAACGCCAGGCCTTTAAAGTTCTGGGCTCCCATCAGCTGGTGGTTTTGCTTTTTAATAAGGTAGGCCCGCTTTTTGAAAAAAGGAACAGCGGCTTTACCAGGGTTATTAATCTTAAAAGGCGCAGGGGGGATAATGCCCAGATGGTGCTTTTTGAGTTAACCGAAAGAAAGCTCAAGGAGCCTAAAAAACATAAGAAGGCTAAGGAAGAGGCTTCAAATATTAAGGAAGAAAGTTCTGCCGAGTCTTCGCAAAAGTCAAGCCCTGAAGGTAAACAGAAGGACACAGCGGCGTTGCAAAAAGAGAGAAAGGATGATCTTAAAAAGCCTGCCAAGAAATTTCTGGGAGGCATAAAGAAAATTTTTAAGAAAGAAAGAGACTCCTTATAAATTCAGTATTCTAATGCTTATAGATAACCGGTTAGCGGATCGCCTAAAAAAAGTCAAGCCTTCTTCTACGCTTGTCATTACCTCAAAGGCTAAGAAATTAAAATCTGAAGGTTTTGATATCGTAAATTTAGCTGCCGGCGAGCCGGATTTCGATACCCCCGACTTTGTAAAAGACGCGGGGATTGAGGCAATAAAAAGCGGATTTACCAAGTATACTCCCACCACAGGCATTCCCGAGTTAAAAAAACTAATATCAGAAAAGCTAAAGAAAGATAACTCGCTGCAGTACGAGCCTAACCAGATAGTTGTTTCCTGCGGGGCAAAACATAGTATTTTCAATGCGTTATTTGTCCTTGTTAATCCCGGGGATGAGGTTTTAATCCCTCAGCCTTACTGGGTAAGTTATCCCGAAATGGCGCATTTATGCTGCGCTTCGCCGCGGTTTATTAAGGCCCTGCCGGAGAATAACTTTAAGGTTACCCCCGGGCAAATCAAGGAGCAACTGAGCTCAAAGACCAAGGTTTTAATTTTAAACAGCCCCTCTAACCCTACGGGCTGCGTTTATAGCGAAGAGGAGCTTAGAGAAATAGCCGGCATATGCGTTGAAAATAAAATTTTTGTCATCAGCGATGAAATTTATGAGAAATTAATTTATGACGGTATCAAGCATGTTTCAATAGCAAGTTTTAACAAGGATATTTATGACTTAACGGTTACTATAAACGGTTTATCCAAGAGTTATTCAATGACCGGATGGCGTATAGGGTATCTTGCCGCAGCAGGCGATATCGCCGAAGCTGTCTCCAGGTTTCAGGATCACTCTACATCTAACCCTAATTCTATTGCTCAAAAAGCCGCGGCAGCTGCATTAAGCCACGGGGGTGATTTTTTCGGTAATATCGTAAAGGAATTTAAGGGCAGAAGGGATTATTGTATCGAAAGGCTAAAACAGATGCCTAAGATTAAAGCGATAAATCCCCAAGGGGCGTTTTATATATTTTGCGATATAAGCAAGACCGGTTTAAAATCGGTTGAATTTGCAAAGATCCTGCTGGAGAAGTCCTATGTCAGCCTTATCCCGGGAGAGGGCTTTGGCATGGATACTTATGTCCGTATTAGTTTTGCTACGGGGTTAGAGCAGCTTAAAAAAGGTATGGATAGAATAGGTGAATTTTTAAATGGGTAAAACTGTCGCGGAGAAAATATTAAGCGCTCATTGCGGAAAAGACCTTTATGCCGGAGATTTCGCGGTTTGCAATGTTGATTTTACCTTTGGGCAGGACGGGACAAGCTCTATTATTATAGACAGGGTTAAGGAGTTGGGCTTAAAAGAGCTTAAGGCAAAGTTTTGCATGGTAATTGACCATAGCGCTCCTTCTCCCAGTGAGGGCGTTTCAAGGGTGCATAAGAAGATGCGGGATTTTGCCAGAGAATTTAAGGTTTTGATTTTTGATATCGGTTGCGGGGTATGCCATCAGGTTATACCCGAGTCTGCGGAGGTTCTCCCTGGTAGCCTGGTTTTAGGCGCAGATTCCCATACCTGCACTTACGGAGCATTAGGGGCTTTTGCTACAGGGGTAGGTTCCACGGATTTGGCAATTGCTTTAGCAACCGGAAAGAATTGGTTTAAGGTCCCTAAGACGATAAAGATAGTTGTAAAGGGCAGGGTGCCGAAAGGTATTTATGCAAAAGATATGGCTTTAAATATTATTACAAAAATCAAATCAAACGGAGCAACCTATAAGGCGGTTGAATTTAGCGGCCCGGTTATTGATGCTATGGATATGGACGGGCGCTTTACCATAAGCAATATGGTTGTAGAAATGGGCGCAAAGGCCGGTTTTATGCCCGCAGACAAGACTACAATTAAATGGCTGAAAAATAAAGGAGCCAACCCCCTTAAGATCAAGCCTGTGATTGCTGATGCTGATGCCAGATATGAGGATATTTTAACATTTGATGTATCTGATATGCAGCCGCAGGTATCAGTCCCTCATAGCGTAGATAGCGCTAGGCCGGCATGCGAATTAGAAAATATTAAAATCAATGAAGCTTTCTTGGGCACTTGTACAAATGGGCGCTTGCAGGATCTTCGCGTGGCTGTTAAAATACTTAAGGGCAGAAAGGTCGCTTCTGATGTGAGGCTTATAATTGCTCCCAGTTCCCGTTCGATCCTTCTGGAGGCCTTAAAATTAGGATTTATAGATATATTAGTTAAGGCAGGCGCGGCTATTGTCGCACCAGGGTGCGGGCCTTGCGTCGGTACGCACAACGGTATTCCCGCAGACTCAGAGGTAGTCATATCCAGCGCTAATAGGAATTTTAAGGGCAGGATGGGTAATCCCAAGGCTTTTATTTATCTTGCTTCGCCTGCAACCGTAGCTGCTTCGGCAGTGAAAGGGTTTATTTGCGACCCCAGGAAATTTCTGTAATAAGGGAGGTTTATAATGGAAATACGCGACTTATTGCTTTTATGCATAAAGAAGGGCGCTTCAGATCTACATATAACCGAAAATGAACCGCCGGTTTTGAGGTTTAACGGCAAGCTCTTGCGTACTGAACTAGAGCCTATTCAAAGGCATGAGTTAAAGAAAATGATTTATAGTATTCTCAGCAATCCTCAAAAGGAGATGTTTGAGAAGAGCCTGGAATTAGATTTTTCTCTTGCCTTGCCGGATCTGGATAGATTCAGGGCAAATATTCATATACAAAAAGGTTGTGTTGAAGCAGCCTTTAGGCGCATCCCCCTGGAGATCCCTACAATAGAATCCTTAAAGCTCCCCCCGATCATTACCGAACTTGCGCGCCGGCCTAATGGTTTAGTCCTGGTAACCGGGCCTACCGGCATGGGTAAAACCACGACATTGGCCGCGATGATCAACCTGATTAACAATGAGAGGGAGTCTATTGTTCTCTGCATAGAAGACCCCATAGAGTTCGTCTTTCAAAATAAAAAGAGTATAATAAAGCAGCGTGAAGTTTTCTCCGATACACATTCTTTTGCCGAGGCCTTAAGGCATGCGTTAAGGCAGGATCCTAATGTTATTGTTGTGGGCGAGATGCGCGACCTGGAGACTATTTCTACGGCATTAACCGCCGCAGAGACCGGACACTTAGTTTTGGCTACATTGCATACCCCTGATGCCCCTCAGACCATATCCAGGATTATCGATGTTTTCCCGCCGCACCAGCAGCAGCAGGTAAAACTGCAGTTGGCGGATTGCCTCCAGGGCGTTGTTTCTCAGCTTTTGCTTCCTAATTCCGCCGGAAACGGGAGGGTACTTGCAACTGAGATTATGATTGCTACCTCCGGGATACGTAATCTTATCCGCGAACAGGAGATCGAGCAGATACCTACCCTTATGCAGACAGGCTCGCAATACGGCATGTGCACAATGGATAAATCCCTTAAAGACCTGACCCAGAGAGGGTTAATCACCGTTGATATGGCTCTTTCTAAGGTAAAGAATATTGAGGAGTTTAAACAGCTATGAGGTTTAAGGGCAACTCTATTAAATTAGGCGATAATATCAATACGGATTTTATTATTTCGGGCAGGTATAAGTTTGCGATTACCGACATAAAAGAATTAGCTAAGCACATAATGGAGGATATTGATCCGGATTTTTATTCAAAGATTATTCCCGGTGAATCGGTTATTGTAGCGGGCGAGAATTTTGGAATGGGCTCTTCCCGTGAACAGGCGCCTCTGGTTATTAAGGAAGCAGGTGTTGTAGCTGTTTTGGCCAAGAGTTTTGCTCGAATATTTTACCGGAACGCTTTTAATATAGGCCTATGCCTTATTGAAACAGATACGGAGAATATTAATGAAAAAGATATGCTTGATATAGACCTGGATAAAGGCGTTATCAGTAATGTTACCAAGGGTATGAATTTAGAATCCAAGCCGCTGCCCGGTTTTATGCAGGAGCTTTTGAAAGAAGGCGGGATTATCAACTATTTTAAGAAATACAAGGAGCTTAAGGTTTAGATGGCTTATAAAGTCACTTTAATACCGGGAGACGGTATCGGCCCTGAGGTAACTCTGGCAGCCAGAAAATGCGTTGAGGCTACGGGGGTAGCGATTGAATGGGATGAGGTACTTGCCGGTTCGGATGCCTTAAAGGCTACCGGAGAGCTTCTGCCCAAGAGCGTACTGGATTCTGTGAAGAAAAATAAGGTTGCTTTAAAGGGCCCGATTATAACCCCTATCGGTGAAGGCTTTAGGTCGGTTAACGTGGCCATAAGGCAGGCGCTTAATCTTTATGCCTGTGTGCGGCCGGCCAAGACTTATCCCGGAGTAAAGAGCAATTACAGGGATATAGACTTAGTGTTAATCCGTGAAAACAGCGAAGACCTTTATACGGGTATAGAGTTTCAGGAGGGGCTTAAGGAAACAAGGGAGTTAATTTCCAAGATTGAATCCTTGAGCAATAGTAGAATACGCCCTGATTCAGGGATATCTATTAAACCTATATCCAAATTCGCATCGCAGCGGATTGTTAAATTCGCTTTTGAATATGCCTTAAAGCATAACCGTAAAAAGGTCACGGCAGTGCATAAGGCGAATATCATGAAATTTACCGACGGTTTATTCCTGAAATCGGCAAGAGAAGTTGCTTTAGGGTATGAGGGACGGGTTAAGTTTGAGGAAGCGATAGTGGACAATATGAGCATGCAGTTAGTCCAGAAGCCGCACAATTACGACGTTTTGGTGCTGCCTAATCTTTACGGCGATATATTATCGGATCTTTGCGCAGGCTTAGTCGGAGGCTTAGGGATAGCCCCGGGAGCAAATATAGGGGATGATATGGCTGTGTTTGAGGCGGTGCATGGCTCAGCTCCTAAATATAAAGGTTTAAATAAGGTAAATCCTACGGCAATGATCCTTTCATCCGCCCTTATGTTGGATTACCTAAACGAGAAAGAGGCAGCGCTCAGGCTGGAGAACGCTGTTAAGGAAGTTATCTCAGAAGGAATCAGCCTCACCTACGATTTCAAAACCAGCCCTAGTGACCCTCAGGCAGTAGGTACCCAGGAAATGGCTGCCGCTATTGTAAAAAAATTAAAAAAGGTTTAATAATGAAGATATCTGTTATCGGAGCCGGAAATGTAGGCAGCCTTACTGCTATGCGGCTTGCGCAAGCCTGTTTGGGTGATATTACTCTTGTTGATGTCGCAAAGGGGTTAGCCTTGGGCAAATCATTGGATTTAGAAGATGCCCGCTGGATATTAAACTCCGATTACAACATTAAAGGCACAGAAGAGATAGGTGGGATTAAGGGGTCGGATATAGTTGTTATTACTGCCGGGCTTGCGCGCAAGCCCGGGATGACCCGGGAAGATTTGCTCTTAAAAAATTCCCAGATATTAAAAGAGGTCTCTTTGAATATTAAGAGCTTTTGCCCCGGGGCCATAGTAATCGTAGTTACTAACCCGTTGGACCTTATGACTTATTTTGTGCTGAAGGTTACCGGTTTTGACAGGGGTAGGGTTTTTGGCATGGGTATAAGTTTAGATGCGGCAAGATTTGCTAATATAATCGCAAACGAGTTTTCGGTTTCGGTTAAGGAGATCGAAGCTGTGGTAATTGGTTCTCACGGAGAGGCGATGCTGCCTTTGCCGGGACAAACCAAAATAAAGGGAATAACCTTAAAGGAGTTTGCAGATAAAGACAAGATTGAGTTTATTGTTAATAAGACGGTAAAAAGAGGCGCAGAAATTGTAGCTGCATTGGGTACGGGAAGCGCGTTTTTTGCCCCCTCGGCGGCGGTAGCGCAAATGGTAAATACCATAGTCAGGGGTGAGGATAAGGTAATAGGGGCATGCGCTTACCTGGACGGAGAATACGGAATTAATGATATTTGTATAGGCGTCCCTTGCAGGTTAGGGAAAAACGGCATCGAAGAAATAATCGAGTTAAGCTTAAGCAGTGAAGAAGCAGCCCGTTTTAAGGAATCAGCTAATTCCATAGGCCAGCTTCTCAAAGGTCTTTTATGTATGATTTAGTCGTCATCGGAGCAGGTTGGGCGGGATTTAATGCCTGCATCCGGGCAAAAGAATTGAATTTAAAGGTAGCCCTTATAGAAAAAGGGGAAGTGGGGGGGACCTGCCTTAATTTAGGATGCATACCCACCAAGGCCCTGATACATGCCTCAAGAATATTCAGCCTGGTAAAAAATTCCTCTAATTTCGGGGTTAACGTTTTAAACCCTACCGTAGATTTCAAAAAAATGCAAGAAAGAAAGGCTAAGGTTGTTGAAGGGTTGCAAAAGGGGATGCGTTTCCTTCTTAAGGGGGTTGATTTTATCAAAGGGGAAGCAAAAATAACCTCAGCGCAGGAAATCGGCGTTAACGGAAATATTATTCAAACAAAGTATGTTCTTTTAGCTACCGGCTCAAGGCCTTTAGAATTAGCCGCCCTTAAGTTCGACGGTGTGAAAATATTATCCAGCGATCAGGCCTTATCCTTAAAGAAAGTGCCTTCCAGGCTTTTAATTATAGGCGCGGGTGTAATCGGTTGCGAGTTTGCCAGTTTTTTTTCAAGCCTTGGCGCTAAAGTAACAATAACCGAAAAGATGCCGCAGGTATTGCCGGGGGCAGACAACCAGATTGCCAGGAAACTAGAAGGTATTTTCAGAAAGAAAGGGATCAATATTAATACGGGAGAGGAAAGACTCCCTAAGAATCTCGATGATTTTGACTTAGTCCTGGTTTGCGTGGGAAGGTCTGCTAATACAGAAATTGCCGGATTAAGGCAAACGGGTGTTGCCTTGGAGGGAAACAGAATCGTAACGGATGAATACCTAAAGACAAACATTAATAATATCTATGCTGCCGGTGATTGCACCTCTAAAATTATGCTTGCGCATTTTGCCGGATACCAGGGGAGGCTTGCCGTGGATAATGTATTCAGTAAGGCGTCCGCCCGTAAAATAAATTCTTTAAATGTGCCAAACTGTATATTTACTGATCCTGAGATTGCCTCGGTGGGTTTAAGCGAGGAAAACGCGTTAAAGGGCGGTATGGATGTTGCGGTCAAGAAATTTGATTTTCTAGGTTTAGGGCTGGCTCGTATAATTGATGAAACACAGGGTTTCTTAAAGATAGTATTTGATAAGAAAAGCGGGGTTGTTTTAGGCTGCAGTATTATAGGGCCCAGGGCAACTGAAATAATAAGCACTTTAACTTTAGCGCTTTCTTGCCGGATTAAGGCGCAGGATTTATCCACAGTAATTTTTGCGCATCCTACCATCAGCGAATCCATAAGCGAAGCTTTAAAACAGTAAAAGCGAAATCTGGAGGTATATGAATGGTTAAAATAATTTTGCCAGAACTTGGCGATGGAATTAAGAAGGCCACAATTACTTATTGGTATCATAAGGTAGGAGATAATATAGCTGAAAAAGAAGATTTAATCGAGCTTACTACAGACAAAGCGACTTTTAACCTGCCTAGCCCCTGTAAAGGGATCCTTTCTGAAATTACCGCGGATGAAGGAACAGATGTTGAGGTAGGTGCTATCTTAGGGTCTATCCAAGAAAGCTAAAACCTTGACAATATATACTATTTTGTTAGTATATATAGTTGAGGTAAACTGATATGCCTATTGACTTTAAGAAAGAATTAGAAAATGCTGCACGCAGTATGATCCTGGTGCATGACCCCGACCTGTTAATTAAGACAATTATCCGCGCAGTTGTTGAAAAGGCCAAAATAAACCACGCCAGTGTTCTTCTTTATGACCCCAAGCGCCAAGCTTATGTTTTAAAGATATCCGGCGGGTCCTTAGCCAAGAAAATCCCCATCGGATTTGCCTCTTTAGATAAAGACGATCCGTTAATACGCTTTTTCAGGGAGCGAAACAGCAGGTCTATATTTAAAAGCGATATTCTAACGTTAAAAAATGCGCAACGGGCATTGCAGGGTAGCGATATTAACGGGAGGCTGGAGGGCCTCTTAAAAGATGCGCTTTATCAGATTAAGCTTCTTGATACGGTAGCCTGTATTCCCAGTTATTTCAGGGATGAACTATTATGTTTATTTCTTTTAGGCGGGAAGAAAGACGGCAAGGATTACCTGGGGAATGAGCTGGATTTTTTTCTGGCCTTAGCCTCCAATATAGCTATGGCAATCAGAAATGCCCAGCTTTTCAAAGATTTAGAGTCAGAATTAAACAAGAAACACCAGCTATTTATGCGTACCACTATTGCCTTGGTAGCGGCTATAGAAGCTAAGGATAATTATACCCATGGGCATACTACCCGGGTTGCCAGTTTAAGCCTGCAAATAGCCAGAAGGCTTAAGGAGAAGAATAAGAAAATAGCTAATGAGAGGTTTATGGAGAATCTGCATATTGCCAGCCTTTTGCATGATGTAGGAAAGATCGGTATTCCGGAGCATATATTGAATAAAAAAAGCGGGCTTACTGTCGGAGAGCATAACAGGATAAAAGAGCATCCTTTAATCGGGGCAACAATCCTTAAACCGATAAAAGAGCTGGAGGAGTCTATCGTGGGCATAAAATACCACCATGAAAGGCCGGATGGCTGTGGTTATCCTGAAGGCTTAAAAGGCCAGGAGATTCCTTTAATTGCCTCGATAATATCCGTAGCTGATGCGTTTGATGCGATGACCACGGACAGGCCTTATCGTCCCGCCTTATTAAGGGATAAGGCTGTAAAAGAGATAAGTAGGCTTTCTAACCTGCAATTCAATCCTTGCGTAACTGAGGCGTTCATGGAGCTTTGCCTTGAAGGGGTATTCTAATCTCGCCATGCACCCTAAGCGAATAATCCTGATGTATATTTCTGAGGTATCCGGGCATCGCAATGCCGCATTGGCTATCGAGAAGGCAATTCTAGTGCTGGAGCCGGACACCGAAATATTGAATATCAATGCCTTTAATTATACTAATCCCATTGCAGAGAAGGTTACCAATAGTATCTATATGGGCATCATTAAGATCGCTCCCAAGATCTGGGATTATCTTTACGATAATCCCAAAATAGTAAAGAGGATAGAAAGGGCCAAAAAAAATATCCATAAAGCCAATTCTCCCAAACTCAAGAAGCTATTCGATAAGTTTATGCCGGATGCGGTTATCTGTACTCAGGCATTTCCCTGCGGGATGGTGGCTGATTACAAAAAGACTTACGGTTTAAACCTTCCCCTGATAGCAGTTTTAACGGATTATGTGCCTCATTCTTATTGGATTTATGATAATGTGGATTATTATATTGTTCCCTCCGATGATATAGCCGTTTCTTTAATTAAAAGAGGGGTTGCTGAAAAAAAGGTTAAATCCTTAGGGATTCCTTTTGACCCAAAATTCGGGCAGCTACAGGAAAAGTCCAGCCTGTTGCATAAGTATAAACTTAAATCCGGCATTCCCACCATATTAGTAATGGGAGGTGGGCAAGGGTTAGGGCCTATAAAGACTATTGTAAAATCCTTAGAAAGGGTGAAGCCCGAAATTCAGGAAATCATTGTAGCCGGTACCAATAAAAAACTTTATAAGGCTTTAAAGAGAAGGATAAAGAAATACAAAAAGAAGGTTCTTTTATTCGGATACGCCCATCATATAAACGAGCTTATGAGCTTGGCAGATATTGTAATCAGCAAGCCCGGCGGAGTGACAACTTCCGAGGTTTTAGCTATGGGTAAGCCTATGATTATTGTTAAGCCTTTACCGGGACAGGAAGCAAATAATACGCGCTATCTTACAGAAAAGGGAGCGGCGATTAAAGTTGACAGGCCTAAGGAGATAAATTTTGCCGTTGAGGCGCTGATTGGGAATGCGCATGAATTAAATCAGGTTAAAGAGGCGGTTAAAAAAATAGCAAAGCCCCGCGCCAGTATGGATATAGCAAGGTTAGTTTTAGGGAAGTGATATTATGATCAGTTATTGGTTTTATAAGTTTAGCGAAGCATTGGCCCTGGCAATCCCGTTAAAATTGGCATATGCATTGGCTAAGGTTCTTTCAGGCATATACTATATTTTTGCTTTCAGGGACCGCAAAATGGTCGCGGATAACTTAAAGGTTATATTTCCCCTGAAAGGAGACAAAGAGATTGCCTCAATCCGCTTTAAGGTTTTTCGTAATTTTGCTAAATACCTCGTGGATTTCCTGCGTTTCAAAAAGCTGGATAAGAAGTATATCAGTGATAATGTAAAGATTGTAAATATAGAAAACGTTGAAGAGGGGTTAAGGCGAGGCAAGGGGGTTATCCTTTTAACGGCCCATTTAGGTAATTGGGAATTAGGGGGTATGGTTATTTCGCAGCTAGGTTATTCTCTGTCAAGCGTTGCCTTGGCGCATAAATCCCCAAAGGTAGACAGGTTTTTTAACGACAAAAGAGAAAGCAAGGGTATGGAGGTCCTTCCTTTAGGCAAGGCGGCTAAGGGCTGCCTCAGAGGGCTAAGGCAGAATCGCTTATTGGCCTTGGTTGGGGATAGGGATTTTACCGATAAAGGCATGATTACGGATTTCTTTGGCAAGCCCGCAATACTCCCTGAAGGCGCTGCTGTTTTATCGCTTCAAACAGGCGCAGTAATTATCCCCGGTTTTATGTTGCGTAATAAGGATGACAGCTTTAATCTGATATTTGAAAAACCTTTGGAATTTAACCTTACCATGAATCGAGGCAATGATTTAGATATTATAATATCTAAATGCAAATCTGTACTTGAGAAATACATTCGCGCCTACCCTGAT
>JBAZGD010000014.1:0-22978 GCA_041653055.1 Candidatus Omnitrophota bacterium | reverse complement strand
GGGCGATCATAATTCCATCAGCCGCTTCAACTATCTGATCAATATTTTTTATTCCCTCCCGGCATTCTATCTTAGCGATAATTTGGCATCGCGAATTAGGTTTGAGGATATATTTTACCTCTAAAATATCTTTTTTACTACGGACAAATGACTGAGCGATATACTCAATATTATTTTTCTCGCAGAAGAGTATATCCTCCCTGTCTTTAAGGCTAATGCCGCCAAACTCCAGCTTTGCCAAAGGGATATTGACCCCTTTATGGCCTTTTAGCAAACCGCCGATGACCACCTTGACCTTTAAGCCCCTGCTATTTCTGCCTATAACCTCCAAACAAATATTTCCGTCATCTATAAATATCTGCTGCCCATTTTTAATAACATCCAGCCTTCCCCGATAATCAAACGGTATGCTCTCACCGGGCCCTTTTATTTCTTTCTGAGTCAGCCAAACAACCTGGCGTTTCTTAAGCTCAACCGGGACACTAAGGCCGCCGATTCTTATGCGATGGCCCTGAAGGTCGCCGAGAATCTTTATGCGCCTGCGGTATTTTAGATTTAAAGCCCTGATAAGCCCTATTTGGCCTGACAATTCTAAAGGTATTCCATGCGAAAAATTCAAACGCGCCACATCCATACCGGCAAAGGTCATTCTTCTAAGTATCTTCCCGCTTGAAGATGCCGGGCCCAAGGTAGAGATTATTTTTGTCCGCGCCATAAATGCCTCTCCTTAAAAAATAATGTCATTTTGACTTAAAGTATACGACTACGTCACATCCGGAAAGCTTAATCTTCAGGTCTTTTTCAAAACTCTCAGATAACTCTTCAATTTGAAAAACAGTAAGGTTTTCCTTTACCAGGAAACATATATCAACAAATATTCTCTGCCCGGCTTTTCTAATCCTTAAACGGTGAACGCCAAATGATCTGGGCTTATACTCTTCAACCACCTCTTTAACCTTCTCTGTAATGCCTTCCTCCAAAGGGGCTGCATCCAGCAATTCAAACAGGCTGCGCAAACCTCCCTTTACCGGCATAAAAATAAAGAATATCGCCAACATAATCGCCATAGCCGGGTCAACATAAGGTGTTATAGCAGTGTAGCCCAAAGACTGCATAACCAAACCGAAGCAAAAACCTAGGCAGACACTAAAAGATAAAACCATATCTATGAACCAGTGCTGCGCTGCTGCCCGCAACATCTGCGAGTCTACTTTACGCTGGATCCTCCTAAGATAAGTAGTCACAAATAACCCCAGAAGCCCCGCAAAGAAAGTCGCAATTGCCGGCAGGCTATAACTATGCGTATCTTCCGCATGGACAATATCTTGAAGGGCAAACTTTATGCTTACGACACAAGTAGCAATAATCAGCCCGCTTTGAATAGCTGCGGTCAAGGGTTCATATTTATGGTAGCCGAAGTTATATGAGTCATCCGGGGGCTGGTGTATTTTCTTCACGGCAAAATTCATAAGAAAAGCTGCCGCCAGTATCACCAAGCTTGCCGATGCATCCAGAATCAAAGTTATTGAGTCAACCGCTATCCCGACAGTTGCCGAGATAAAGAATAATATAATAGAACCTGCGATTGAAATCCGCGCCGCTAAAAGCTGCTGGCTGCGGCAATCCACAACTTCTTCATTGGCAGTTTCCGGCATCCCCAAACCCCTCCTTTTAATTAATTTAAACCCTGGCTTAATCAATGTAATTATTATACTTCACAATTAGAATCTTTAATAGGAAAAGATGGCGGGGAAAAGCAGGGTGGGGCTAAAAACGCTTGTACCGCTTCTGGCCCTGATAACGCCTGGGGTTTCTTCGCGTAGTTTCATGCCTGGGCTCGGAAAAACCTTCCAGGGTAATCTCGGAATGTTTTGACAGGGGTAAAGTAGACTTGATGATTCTTTCTATATCCTTAACATCGCTGCGCTGGTCAGGGGTAGCGAAAGAAATTGCATGCCCCCGGGAACCTGCCCGGGCAGTACGGCCGATACGATGCACATAGTTCTCCGCATCTTCCGGAAGATCATAATTTATAACCAGCTCTATACCGGTTACATCAATGCCTCTTGCGGCAATATCAGTTGCAACAAGGACCCTGTACCTGCCGGATTTAAATCCATCCAGGGCTTCACGACGCTGGGATAAGCTGCGGTTAGAGTGCATCTCTGCGGCAGTATAGCCCATATTACGGATTGCAATCATAATCTTACGCGCATTATGCTTGGTACGGGAAAACAAAAGAACCGAACCGTGATACTGAGCAAGAACTTTGCCCAAAAGCTTAAGCTTGGCCTCTCTTTTGATAATGAATAATTCCTGGGTCACATTCTCTGCGGTAGTTCCTGAAGGGGCGATTTCAACAGAGACAGGCAGTTTCATATATTTGGCGGCAATTGCCATAATCTCTTTAGGTATTGTAGCTGAAAACAGCATAGTCTGCCTGTCTTTAGGAAGAAACTTAAGGATTTTTGTTATTTGGGGCTCAAAACCCATATCCAGCATGCGGTCAGCTTCATCAAGGACAAGCATACTGACACTATTAGGAAGGAAATTCCACTGGCTCATATGGTCAATAAGCCTGCCGGGTGTGGCAATGACAATACGCGGATCCTTGTGCAGGGCTTGCGTCTGGGCAAGCATAGGAGCGCCTCCGATTAAGCAGGCTGTTTTCATTCCGAAGGCACCGGCTATACCCTTAACCGCTTCATCGATCTGAATAGCTAATTCACGAGTAGGGGCAAGCACTAAACCCACGCCGCTTCTTTGCACTAATCTCTGCACCATGGGAATAGCAAAGGCATGGGTCTTGCCTGTACCGGTCTGGGCAATGCCAATGACATCCTTACCCTCAATTGCAAGGGGGATTGCCTTAAACTGAATCGGCGTAGGCTCCCTGAACTTAATCTTCTCTAATATTTCTAAGATTTTCGGAGCAATCCCCAAACCGAAGAAACTGGTAGAATTACTATCTTTTTTAGTATTCATAAATGAAAAAACCGCAAAGGTTAGTTAGCTGCCCCTTACGGCTCCTAAGTTGCCTAATCTTTATTTGTTTATTAGTATACCACTTCCCCGGCTTTTGTCAATTATAATGTTTGGCTTTGCCCTACCAGCGGAAATGAAGGTAAATCCTCCCCCAGCCCTTATCCGTCTTCTCAAGGCGAGAATAGAGCTTGCGGATATCCTTTTTGTTTAAAAAATTCAAGATCCGCTTTTTAACACCCGCGGAAGCATCGCCATAGGCAATCTCCACAAGCCTGGCATGATTATCTACGGCTTCCTGGATAATCCCCGCGAGCTTTTCTTCCATATCCGAGACCGCCGGATAAACATTTAACTTAAGCCTCATTGCTTATCAATACCTAAGCCGTATCGCTTCTTCATATAGCTGATAGTGCGCCTTCCGCCCTTATATCTTCCCGGCTGCCTTACGGTTGGAGCTAAAAGAGCCTTGGCCTTTTCCTTCTCTGCCATGTTATTTTTCCTGGCCATTGCCTTTGCCCCGGCCTTAGAGTTGGCCTTTAGCTCTTTCCTCCTGATTAGCTCATTTTTACGCTGGGCTTCAGTTTTAGGGCGCGTCTCATTAACATCTATTACCCTGCCCATAAACTCCCTGCCCCTTAATGAAAATAAGGCATCAGATGCCTGCTTCTCATCAGGCATCTCCACAAAGCCAAAACCCCGCGACTTAAACCCATTTTTCTCTTTGCGCATCACAATCACCGCAGAAGCAACGTTCCCAAAACCTTCAAAAAGGGCTTTTAGGTCTGCCTGCGTTACAGTAAAAGATAAATTACCCACAAATATATTCATAATTGATTTTACCCTTAAAGGCAAAAAATGATTATATTCGCAATAAAATAGAGAACCCCCACAAACAGTTCCTTTAGGCTGGAGGTCTGGATAAACCGCATTACGCCCGAAGCCACCAAGAGCGATGATCCCAATAAAGCCAATATCTGATATGTTGCCAGCTTAATCATATTAGTATGGTCTTCTCCTTTTATCTAAATTGCCGCTTCAATAAAATTCTCCCTAAATTACCTATCGTGGCAACAGCCTTTAAATGCGCTTTTGTCCTTTATAAATAACAAAGGAAAAACAATATCGCTGAAACAACACGGCAACCAGACCGCGATGAACAAGAATATAAATATGCCGAAATACGAAACTGCCTGCGTAGTATCAACGGCCATAAGCATATGGAAAAGCGATGCCCACGTGCTTATAAGAACATGGGCGGCATGAGGAAATTTGGTAAAAGGTTTTCTACAGGCAATCAAAATAGAAATAATGGCAACCGGGTTTATAAGCCACCACTTCTCAATGAAACCGATATGCGTATGCCTGTGGGGCATATTAAGGAGCATCTCCCCCCAAAAAGGGATCAGGGAGTCGCTTAAGGTCCCTATGGTTACCGACCCTAGATAACCGATGGCTATAACCTTCAAGAACATTTTTATCCCGGGTTTTTCATTTACAAGATACATCTTGTAAAGCGAAGTTGTTACAATGGCACTTAAGGCTATATGCAGCGGATGGAACACATAAAACAGATTATAAGCTACTTCATGCGGTATATTACGCAAAGAAAACATCAGGATTATCCCGGTTAAGGCCCCAAAAAGCGTAAATGGCGCATGTTCTTTTAATTCATGAATTATCCGCTTAAACATCATAAATGCCTCCTTCCCCTTAAAACCTCATCCAGCGTACGATCCGTTGCCTGCCCCTTACGCGGACCACCAAGAATACCCAATGCCTCCACTGCAATCTCCATAAAAAATTAAAATGTGTTCTTAAACTTTATCATAACCCTATCATCCGGCTTTTGCGCTTCTTCGCTACCTTGCACAGAAGAAACCTGCTTAATCTCTTTTTCGGCAGCTACTGAAACACAATCCGTAACTTTTACCTCTCCGGATATCTTATGGGTAATATCCTGCGCCTCCCGCTCATCTTCCTCCTGAAGTATGCCGTAGCCTAATTCTGCTTTTTCATGCACAGACTTTTTTACCGCAACACCCCTTGCGTCCTTATCCATGGTTATCGAGAAATCGGTTATTCCTAAGTCACGGGCAAGCTTGCCTCCTTCGCTGCCTAATAGAAAATAATCAATAAAATCCATTGCCAAATCAGGAGAAATTCCTCCATTCTTAATCACAGCGTCAGCGCCACTCCATTCTTTCCCTGTTATTAACATTACAAGCAGGCGCTCCTGAGGCAAGGGCGGAATTGAAGATAGCCTCAAATCAGGCGCATCCAAAGTCCCCTTTAGGAATAAATTTATCTTAACTCCCCCCACCGATGCGAAACCGTTAATATCAAGTTCGGGATTTTTAAGGCCCTGCGGGAATACGATCCGGCTACGCTCAAGATAAATCAAAGCCGTAGATTGGCCGGATACTTCACCCTGAATTAAAACAAGGCTCCCTACGGCCTTATCGTATTCAGTGAAGTTAAAATCGCAGCTGAAAGGAGTCTCTTTCAGGGAAAATTCACCGTAAACAAGGCTCTTAAAGACAGCCCCCCCTTCAAAAACTAATTTTCCAAGGGGCCCCCTTAAACTAAAATCAACGTCTTCTAAGGTGCCTTTAACCTTAGCAAGCGGCTTATTCAAATTTACCGAAGAAAGGAGACTGCTTATGCTTAATTCCTTTGCATAAATATTAAGTTCGAGCAGCCCCCCGGTATAATCACCGTTGAATAAAATCAACCCTAGATCCGGCACCGATAAGCGTCCGTTAAAAACCTTAATAACAACTGGAATAAATTTACGGATATCCAGGCCAATTTCTATAGTTTGAATATCAACCCGGCTATCCTTAGGCAACCCCTTCAATCCCTCTACCCTTAAATTACCTACCCTGATTTTAGTTAGGATGCTGCCTTTGAAACTCTGGAATTCTACCCTCTCTGCCTTGGCAAAGATTGCGATAGCAGCTTTAAATATAAACTTATTTACGGCTGTAGTAAAGAATAACAAATAAAAAACCGCTAAGCAAACAAATAAAATTACCAATGATAATTTCTTCATCTTGCAAATATGCTGCCCTTTCTAGCTTTATCGGATTGCTCAATAATCTCATAAAGTATACCGCTGGCAACCTCATGTTCAGGAAAAAACAGCCATTTGGCAGTAATGCTTATATTTGTTACATCCTTCGATTTCTGCTTTAATACTACGCTAACGCCGGATCCGTGTACGGCGGCCCATATCAATCCCTTACCTCTATTATGTTTTTTTATATCACCTAAATCATCCAGCGCCTTAAGGGTTAGTTTATACAGGCTATCTAAAGGAATTTCAATATCTTTACGGACATTACCCTTACCCATGCTATCAACTGCCGCCACCAAAGGAATTGCCAACGGCGTACCTAAAATAGCATAGAACCCGAAGATCTTAGCTCCCTTAAGCCCGGCTTCCTTCAGCGGATCAGCAAGCATCAGCAAAATGAGCTGGTTAATGCCCGTGATATTCCGGTATGATTTCTTTATATTCAGATCATGGCCCCTGATAAAAGGCTTAAGGTATCGGTAATCCCACTCAACAACCTGGTTAATCTGTAAATCCAAAAGGCTGATACGAAAAACAGGCGCCGGTTTGCCCTTGCGCAAAATCTCTAAGGAATCAACATTCATACGGCCCTGTTTATCTTTTTCAATCAACAGGCTCTTCAAATGTATATCGGCATGGCTGGCATAGAGCCTTCCCGTAGTAAAAAGTATCGGATCGAACTTTACCGCGATCCTGGGAACATCTAATAAAATATTATCGCTAAATCCGGGAGGGTTTCGTATCTTAAGGCCTTCAATATTCAAATGCCCCAAGGCTATATTCAGCCGGAATTTCTTCATAGATACTTTTGTCCCCAGCCTGCTGCTCAAAAAAACCTCCACCGCAAACTTAGTTACCCTCTGCCGGAAGAGGAATATGCCAAGGCCCCCCAGTATCAAGATCATGGAGAGGGAAAGGATTATTTTCAGCTTCAGCCTCTTTTTTGGTTTTCTCTCAGTCATATATGAAACCTAAAGTTAAGCATACCGTTAATTGAAATTAAAAACGGCTCTTGCGCCTTTTAAAGAACGGGCTCCTCTTCTTATTAAACCTGGAAACCTTTGCCTCGCCGCGATTCACCTCCCTTGGCCTATTGCCGAATTTTTCCTTAAACGGCTCGGAGCTATTGTGCCCTGAAAAACAATCCCTGCAATAAACCGGGCGGTCTCCGGTAGGCTTAAAAGGAATTTCGCACTCTTTACCGCACTGAGAACAAACTGCCCGGCTAAACTTACGCTCCCTGGGCCGGTCATCGCGCCTGAAACTTGAACCGGGCTTTTGGAAACGATCGCTGCCCTGAGGGCGCTGCGATAACCGGTCAACTAAAATATCAACTTTCTTATCCAGGGAAATCAAATGCTCATACATTTTATTGACCAGGCAAGGCAAATCCATCTCCCCCTGCTGCAAAACTGAATCTGTTGCCTCCGGTTCAGTTTTACGCTTAATTAATCTCCTCATATCGCGCTCCTCTCTTTAGGCCAAATAACCCAATCTGCGCAGCTCCACTGCGACTTTTTCGCATTGGCAACCCTGCAGTTCAATGGTGTAGCCTTTTACAGCCCCTCCCGTACCAAAGGTACTCTTTAATTTCTTAGCCAGCTTTTCAAGCTGATCCTGGCTTAAAGGCAAGCCATAAACAATGGTCACGCCTTTATTCCTTCTCCCCGCAGTCTCATGGCGTATCCTTACCTTCCCCGTAGTTTCAGGTAAAGCACTTCTCTTTACTTCACGGCAGAGGCACTCTTTAACCGGCCTGGAGCACCCACGGCAAATAGAACCATTATCGCTTGAATAGACGAGGCGGGAATTTGTATCGCTATCGATGCCTGACATTTAATCAACCTTATCTTTAACTGCTGTTTGTCGATCAACTACGGTAATTACAAAAACTTAAAGGCAGGGAAAAATCAAGGGCCTTAAGATGCGCAATAACTGCCTGCAAATCATCTTTCTTGGCAGAGCTGACTTTTATCTTCTCCCCCTCTATCTGCGCCTGGACTTTTAAACCCAGCCCCTTGATAATACCGGTTAACTCCTTTGCTTTCTCCTTGTCAATACCTACGCATATATCCGCTATTTGCCGTAAATAACCCTCAAAGGCCTTCTCAGGCTCTTTAAATAAAAGAGACTTAAGCGATATGCCTCTCTTAGCCATCCGGGTAGCCAGCATATCAGTAAGCGCGCGAAGCTTAAAATCATCATCTGCAATCAAGGTTATTATCTTCTCCTTACGGTCATAACTTATAGAGGCCTTGCTATCCTTGAAATCATAACGCTGGGCTAATTCTTTATTAGCCTGATTAACCGCATTATCCATTTCCTGTAAATCCACCTCTGAAACTACATCAAAAGAAAAATTTGCCATAATCATTCTCCTCTTTAATCTTAGCCGTATATCATTATAACCTACTTATTGAAAAAGAAAACTATCTCTTCCGGTGATTTACGTGATTTGGGATTTGTTAATTGCGGATCCCGCGATCATCCAATATTCACTTCCACTGAATGCTCTACCCGATTATCAACAAGCAATATCGCCATTTCCTCCTGCGCTACGCCATCCAACTTAATAGACGTCACACGGTCTGATGATCCCAGGCGAATAAAATTAATATGATAAAAGGTCTCCCTGTAGCGATAATGCAGCTTCCAGGACGGCCAATCCAGGGGGATGCACGGCTCGAAATAGATCTTATCTATTTTTAACCTAACCCCCAATAAATACTTCACGATTAACTGGTACATCCAGCCTGCGGATCCGGTATACCATGTCCATCCTCCGCGTCCGGTTAGGCCAGGCGAAGAATAAACATCTCCCGCCATTACATAAGGCTCCACTTTATAAACAGCGCACCTATCCGCAGCGTCAGAATGATGCACCGGGTTTATCATATTAAACAGTTCCCAGGCCCGCTTTTTATCTCCTAAAACCACAAACGCAATCGTCGCCCAAATCGCAGCGTGCGTATACTGCCCCCCATTTTCTCTGACTCCGGGGACATAACCTTTAATGTAACCCGGGTTGGGCAAAGATTTATCAAAAGGAGGATCAAACAATTTCACGATCGCGTGCTTCCTGTCGACAAGCTGCCGGTCCACCTGATTCATGGCCTTTCTGGCTCTTTCCTGTTGGACCGCACCCGAAAGTACTGCCCAGGATTGAGGAATGGAGTCGATCCGGCATTCGCTATTCAAAGATGAACCCAAAGCCTCTCCGCTGTCAAAATATGCCCGGCGATACCACTCTCCGTCCCAGCCATGCTCTTCAATATTCCTGGCGAGTTTGCCGGCTTCCTCAAGGCAAAACTCTGAAAAGGACTTATCCCCATACTGAACCGCTAGAACCGCCATCGACTTAAGAACATCAAAGAGAAAAAAAGCAAGCCAGACGCTCTCGCCTTTCCCTTCGTGCCCAACCATATTCATCCCGTCATTCCAGTCACCGCTTCCCATAAGAGGAAGGCCGTGAACGCCGAACTTCAAACCATTTTTCACGCTTAAAACGCAATGTTCGTAAAGCGTGCCGGTGCGCGCGGAAATTCTCGGTATATCGAAATAAGATCCTTCTTCCGGCCTGAGTAAGGGCCCTTCAAGAAAACCAATAATTTCATCAAGGATCCCTGTATCGCCGATCTCTTTAACATATAGACAAGCCACAAACGGAAGCCATAAATAATCATCCGAACAACGGCTGCGGATCCCACGGCCTGAAGGCGAATGCCACCAATGCTGCACATCACCTTCGACAAACTGATGCGCGGCAAAATTCAGTAATTGCTCACGCACCATTTCCGGTTTTGAATGAATCAAAGCCATCACGTCTTGCAGTTGATCCCTAAACCCAAAAGCACCGCCGGATTGATAAAAACCGCTTCGCCCCATTAAGCGGCAGCTTATAAGCTGGTATTGCAGCCAGCCGTTTACGAGAAAATTCATCGAAGCATCGGGCGTCTCCACATACACAACGCCTAATGTCCGTTTCCAATAATCCCAGACCTTATCAAGTTCCTGATGCGCCGCATCGATGCCTCCAAAACGCCGGATGAGATCCCGCGCCTCATCAACATTCTTGCCCGCGCCAAAAGTAAAAACAATCTCTTTCTGCTGGCCATCCTCAAGCTCAAATTTAACTTGAGTAGCAAAACACGGATCCATCCCGGCACCCACCCTTCCCGAAAGTCTATCGCTTCCCATCACAGAAGGCAATTGCATAGTGCCATTTCTTCCGATAAATTCAATCCGGTCTCCGGTAACGAATCGCGCCGGCTCACTTACATCCATAAAAACAACCCTATCCGGAAATTCCTTGTTATAAGGATTGCGCGCAAACAAAGCCCCGCTTTTGGGATCAATCTCGGTTAAAATATGCATGTGATACTTTTCCCGGAAAGTCCCCATAACCAGCTCGCAATAGCCCGTCGCGGAAAGTCGTCTTCGTCTGCCGGAAATATTCCTGATTTTAAGGGCAGAGAATTTGACGCGATCCTCCCGTGAAACAAAGACCGTTAGTTCCGAAACAATCCCGTTTTCAGTATGTTCAAAAACGCTGTATCCGAATCCATGGCGCGAGGTATATTGGGTCTTACCCGTAGCGGGAAGCGGCGTCGGAGACCAAAATCTTCCGCTTTCTTCATCGCGAATATAAAGCGCCTCTCCCGAAGCATCCGTAACCGGATCATTCTTGCAAGTCGTTAAACGAAACTCACGCGCATTCTCGCTCCAGGTATAAGCGCTGCCGCTTTCAGAAACCACTGTGCCGAAATTCCGGTTCGCCAGCACATTTACCCAGGGGGCTGGAGTAGTTCTTGAATATGAAGTCGTGATCACGTATTCCCGTCCATCACCGGTAAATCCTCCCACCCCGTTATAACAGACAAGATCCTGGCGCTCCTCAAGACCCTTGTCCTCTTCTTCCGGATCATCTTGCCTGGTAGCAACAAAAGGCAGAAAATTCACCTTTGGGTGCGTCATATCACTCAACTGTTCAGCCAGCGTACCTCCGCGATCCGAAATAATTATACGCGCCACCGTTTGCAAAAGGATCCGGTCTTCATCCGACATCTGATCAGCGCGCTTTAAAAAGATGCCGCCATTCTTATCATCTGTTCCTTTACTATTGGCCAGGATCAACCCGCTGATTCTCTCCCCCAAACTATCCCGATAAATAGAGCTATTTTCATTCCATATAACGATATCAACCGCCAAGCCCTTCATGCGCCAATAAGCATGAGCCTGTATCATCTTTACAATGAGATCGATATTATCCTGATTTTCAATACGCACCAGAATAATGGGCAAATCCCCCGAAATACTATACCCCCAAAGATCAGACTGGCCGCGGTTATTGCGGCGCAGGATACTCGCGCTCGCCCGCCACGCGGGATTAGCGTATAAGATAGCGCTGGCAAGCCTTCCGTAAAGCTGGGCGTCAGCGTCCGTAGAATTAATCTGCTGTAAAGCAACCTGCCCGTGAGTCCAGGCCAGGTTAAAAACACGGTCAGCCAGATTCCTGTCCCTGTATTTTTCCATAAGCGCTTGCGCGGCTTGCCGGCTCTCGCATATACCGGTAACATAATCAATCACTGCTGATTCATCCGGCTCCAATTCAATTTGACTACGAATCGCGGTAATCGGATCAAGTACAGAACCCTCACTATCCGAAAGATGGCCGCCACCCGCGATTACTACCGGATCCGCCACTGTGCGTCCCCGCCCGATAAACTTGCTGCGGTCTGTTTCGTAAGAAGCGCCGACAATCGCGTTTCCATGCACCGCCATCAAGTGCAGCATCCAGGGAAATACTTCTTTATCCGAACGCCCCCGGCGCTGACAAAGGATCGCCTGATGCGACCTGATAATTTCTGTCTGCACGAACAGATTGCTGAATATCCGCTGGGCCTGATCGCTTGCGGGGTCATTTAATACAACTTCCGCGTAGCTGGTTACTTCTATAACGCGCCTGTTGCGCGACCGGTTGGTGATCGTCAACCGGCGCAGTTCAATGTCATCTTCCGGAGAAACCGCGATCTCTGTATGCGTATCGATCTGATAATCCCGCCGCTTAAACTCCACCCAGGCCTGAGAAAATAAAGCTTCGTAATTCTTGGGCTTTTTTTGCGTCGGCTGATACGCAGATGACCAGAACTGTCCGGTCTCCGCATCGCGCAGATAAATAAACGTTCCGTTATTATCCAATGCGGAGTCCTCACTCCAGCGCGTTACGGCAACATTTTGCCAACGGCTGTATCCTCCTCCGGCGTTAGTGACCATTACATGGTATCGGCCGTTTGAAAGAGGATGCACTTCCGGCACCGGAGTCTGAGGAGTTGTAAATACACGCAAAAGGGTTTCTTTTTCTCCGAATTTCCTGAGCATTCCGGTTACTTCAAAATCATAAAGGAACGGTTCGGCAATCGGCACGCGCTCCTGAAGTAAAAGCTCGGTTGATTTAAACATCGGCTCAGCATGAAAACGCCTTTGCATAGGACGGTCCAAAAGCACATACGCAAGAGATAAAAAACTCATGCCCTGATGATGCGCCATATAGGATTTCACGATCGCATGAGTTTCATCCGGAGCAAGGCGATCGGGCGTATAATCAACGGCTTCATAAAATCCGTATGTTCCTGCGGCACCCTCGGTAAATAAACGCTCAAGATTCTCGCAGGCTTTCTTTGGCTCCACCATTAAGGCCAACATCGAGGCATAGGGCGCTACAACCAGATCTTCGGCCAACCCTCGCTTAAAGCCCATTTCCGGAACTCCGAAAGAATGATACTGATAAACCATATTAGCGTCGATCTTGTTATACCCGGACTCAGATATGCCCCATGGGATATTATTCTTAGCCGCATAGCGAATCTGTCCGCTGACCGCTGCTTTATATGTCTGATCCAATAAGCTTCCCTCATAATTCGGCATTACCAAAAGAGGCATCAGATATTCAAACATCGACCCGCCCCAAGAAATCAAAACAGGGTCTCCTTCGACTTTTGCGATCATCCGGCCAAGCTTAAACCAATGATCCTGCGGCATTCTTCCTTGCGCAATCGCGACAAAACTGCAGAATCTGGCCTCGGACGCCAAAAGATCATAACAGCCCGGATCCACCTTGTGCTCGCTGACATTGTATCCGATAGAAAGAAGGTCGGTGTTTTTGTCATACAAAAATTCATATTCAATACTGGATATTTCGTTACACCGCAGCACAATATAATCGATGGCCTTGATCCTTTCAGCAGACCGCGTCCCGGCTTCTTTGATCGCATCGCAAAGCTTTAAGAACCATTCATGCAATTCTATGGAATCATGGTCCACAAGAGGTATATTTGCCGCGATCTTCTCAATCAAGGGAACCAGTATCTGTTCAATCCTGGCTACTTCTCCAAGCGTAGGGATCTCATCTAAGCTCCGTAGCGCCTCCCGAAGCTGAACAAGCCGCTTCTGCTGCTCTTCGTCTCCTGTATCCCACATCCCCGGCATTTCCGGCTCAAGCAATATCCAAGGAGCTATAAAAGACATATCCTCCAGGAAGTCATAACACTGCCGTTCCAAGGCGCGCGCCCATTTTTTACCCTGCTCATGATATTTCTGATCCAACCCGGAAAAAACCCTTGAAACATCCTTTGAGAACTGGCGCAAGAACGTATATATATCTGAAAAGCAAACGCAGGAAAACTTCCTCTTTTTCTGAAATTGCATGATCCTCTCAGAAGTTTCCCGAAAAAATCCCTCAATGATGCCCTTTTGGCTTTTCTCCATTTGCGCAACGCTCTGCTGCAAAGCTTGCAAAGCATCTTCGAGCCCGTCGAATAACTTCACAGAGACGATCTTCTGAGAAATCATTTCCGCCAGCCCACAACGCAAGATCAATAAGTGCCCGGTCAAATTCCCGCTATCTACCGAAGAAACATAAAGAGGCTCCAGAGGCTTGAGCGTCTCTGTGTCATACCAGTTGTAAAAATTACCCCTGTACCTTTCCATGACATTCAGGGTATCGAACGTTTTTTCCGTCCTGTTAAACATCCTGCCCATTGAAACATAACCAAAATCGTATGCGGTCAAATTCGCAAGAAGCGATAATCCGATATTTGTCGGCGAAGTCCTGTGCGCCAATATGTTAACAGGCTCTTCCTGAAAATTATCCGGGGGCAGCCAATGGTCTTTTTCGGTCACAAAATTCTCAAAGAACGCCCAACTCCTGCGGGCAAAATTCCTGAGGAAAGTAATTTGTTCGCTGGAAAGCATAATCTTGCGCTCAGGCGCAGACCGGCTGATCCTGAAAGCGACCGCAGGAGAAATAAACCACAGGCTTAAAAGGGCATAAGCAAACCAGCCGGAAGACGAAAAAGACACCGAAAAACAGATCAACAATAACGCGGCAGCAAACGGCTCTAACAACATATTTTTATAATAACCCATGAGGCTGTGCGAGTGAAGGACTTCCGCTTCAAAAAATGTCGTCCACTTCAATAAATTTCTTCGCGAAACAAACATTCTCCACAAAGTCCGCGTGATCGCATCTAAACAGTAAAAAAATTCATGCAGCAAAAAGACAAGCGAAAAGAAAAACCTGACCGCGTTCTTTTTAAATAATGACAAAACCAAACTAAAGTGCGTAATGAAAGTAAGCTCTTTGGGTTTTCTCACCGCCTCTGCCAGCGACATCGGCACAAGAGGAAAACCAAGAAGGGCAATAACAAGAGCCGACCATCTCCAGGAGGGCTGAAAGAATATCCATCCCGATAAAAGCAGCAGGACTGTGGCCAGAGGGACCAAGCTTCTTCTTAAGTTATCCGCGATCTTCCACTGCGACAAGAAAGAAATCGGGTTTTTTACTTTTTCTCCGCTTCGCAGTGGGACCCTACTAAATAACCAGTCAATAATCTGCCAATCCCCGCAGATCCAACGGTATCTGCGGCTTAGATCATTGAGATATGCTGACGGATATTTCTCGTATAACTGCACATCCGTCACAAGCCCTGACCGGGCGTAACAACCTTCCAGAAGGTCATGGCTTAATATAGAATTTTCCGGAAAACGGCCTTCCATGGATCTTTCAAAAGCATCCACATCATAAAGCCCTTTGCCGACAAAAGAACCTTCAAAAAAAAGATCCTGATAAACATCGGACACTGCCTTGGTGTAAGGATCGATGCCCGTATCGCCTCCGAAAATCTTCACGAACAACGAAGCATTTTCTCCGGGGTAGCTTGATTCAACTCTAGGCTGAAGGATCCCGTAACCGGAAACAACCCGCTGTTTCTTTTCATCATAAACCGGACGGTTCAAAGGATGTTCTATTACCCCCACAAGGTCTCGCACGGCGTCCCGAGATATCAAAGTATCCGTATCCAGGGTAATCACATATTTAACATCCTGAAGCCTCTGGGGGTCGCCGATGACGGAGCTGAAACTGCCCTGGCCTTTTCCGCGAAGGAACGCGTTTAAATCTCCCAGCTTGCCGCGCTTACGCTCATACCCCATCCACACCCTTTCTTTTTCATTCCACTTGCGAGGCCTATGAAGAAGATAAAAAACATATTCTTTCTGCCGGCGGTATTTGTAATTCAGCTTTTCAACCCCCTCTATAACCTGCGTAAGAAGCGCATTATCATCGGGCATGGTCTCCTGCTTTGCGTCGGAGAAATCCGTTAAAAGCGCAAAATCCACATTGGCGTCAATATTCGCCAGATAACGCACCTCTATCCCTTCAAGAAGCGATTCTACCGTTTGTGTATCGCTAATTATGCAAGGAACTACGACGAGCGTATGGGCATAAGCCGGAATTCCTTCTGAGAAATCCATCCGGGCAAAGCTCTGAGGATTCACAAGCATCATAGAGAGCCAATTTACCAAAGAGACCGCCGTCTGGCTCGCTGTAAGTAAAAGTAATATTCCGAATAAAACAAGCCACGGCAAATTCAATACCCCTGCCAACTGCAACCAGTTCAAAATAACTATGGGAACGGCAAGGGTTATAGAAATGATCGCACCGAAAAATAGAACCGACGGCCAAAAGGTCTTTTTCGCCTGTAGATACTGTAAAAGCGGTAAACGCAATCCCAATTCGCGGTAGAAAAGCTCCAATCCCCGGTCAATAAGATAAAACCCGAGATGCGCTGAGGCATGAGTGGAGCCTTTTTCCGTTTTTGCCGTTTTTGCCATACGGATCGCGCGCATCGCGACCTCTTCCTCTGTAATATTGCTTCTCAAGGAAAGTTTTTCAATAACATGGCGGTAACGGTCACGCGTGGCGAAAGACATCCGGCTATAATCGCCCGAAGGATCCTGGCACAAAATCTTTTCGACAACGCTAAGGGTTTCAACAAAACTATGCCAATCAGCAGTCTCTAAGAAACGTAAACTGCCGATAGTATTAGCTATAGAAACCTGGTCAGCGGCCTGTTTTTGACTGGTACCCCGGATTATCCTGTCAAGGGTCTCTCCTTGCTCCAGAAGCTTCTTTTCCAACCAGACAAAAGGAAGATTAAAGGCCTGGCTTTGGCTATGTAAACGCCGCGTAAATTCCGCGGCAAAGGCCTCGGAAAGCAGCGGATTATCTCTGGACATTGCCGCAATTTCAAAGATCATCCCGTCGGTATCTTTAGCTGAAACCTTTAGGATCCGAGTCGCCCAATAATTTGCTTTATCTCTTTCGGATTGCGCTACGATCAACCGGGAAGCCACGCGCCTTAAGTTTTCGATAAGCGCCAGCCTTAACATAATAGGGATAGCCCACAATTCGCCAAGCTTTAAATGATTAAGGGTTTGATAGGCCATAACAAACTCCGTAAGCCCCTGATTATCCAGCCGTCCGTCGCTGTGAGAAACAAAATCCATAGCAAGCGCGTAAACACGGGGATAGCCGGAAAGCTGGCCCTGGAGAAGATAGGGTAATTCACGAATATAATTTTCCGGGAGGTATTTCTGGGTTAGCCTGATCTGCTCCTCAATAAGATAGTAATTATCAAGAAGCCATTCTCCTGCCGAAGAGATCTTTCGCTTAGGCTTACCGGTATCATTTAGCAGTTCATAAATTTCAGCGAGGACTTTTTCATTATTCTTTAACCTGACCAAAAGCCTGTTGCGCCCTTTTTTGTAACTGACCAAATGCTCTTGGGCAAGTTTTTTCGCATAAGCCTTAAACTGCTCAATGCTGTAAAGCTCGGCGCGCAAAGGCTCTTCTTCGACAATCCTATTCAAGGGCAGGATGGTGCTGAGGTATTTTTTCAGAGATAAAATATAATTTTTCATCGGCCTTAAAAACATTACACACTCCAAAAGAATAAAGCCTCCGCAAACTGCCTGCCGGCAGGCAGGGCTAGAACCATAGCAACTCGCTGATTCTACGGCCAGTTGGGAGGCTTTATGTGCTCAGAATAAAAATGGGCCCATCTCTCCTGAAAGAGTGAAAACTCTCTCTATTTAATAAGTAATTATAGTTGAAAAACTTCGATATATCAAGAATATTATGGGCCTAGAGAAGTTACCCCCTCGCCATGGTGGGCAAATGAGCAAAGTGAATGCCCTACCCTAAACCATCTCCGTTTTGCCGGAATTTTTGGCTTAAGATTGCGTAACTACTTGAAAGTTAAGTAGATGTAAAATGTCCGCCTTTGGGAGACGGACATTGCCGTTAAAGAATAATTAATCTTGCGGCTTAGTCCGCTCTGCCAGCCTGGCCTATCTTAACGTCTGTTTCTCTTTTGATTTTTTCACAATAATAGACGTCTTCAGAAACGTCAATATTTTTACTGTCCCCCGTTTCTTTTAGTTTAAAAACAGCATCCGAAATATAAGATTCTGCGGTTCTATAAGATCTTTGCGCTTCTGAAGGCACTGAAGCGCATTCTGCCTTATTCAACCAATCAATGGCTTTTTTGTAACTCTCATTGGCCTCTCTGAAGCTGGGGTTACTAGATAGTTCTTTGCGATATGGCGTCCCACAAGTAGAACAACCACTAAGCGCAATAACAGCAGCTCCTAAAACTAAAATACTAAATACACTAATATACTTCTTCACCATAGCCACCTCCTTCTTAGTTATTGTGCGGGCTGTATCCTTTCATAAGAATAGTGCAGTTAATAACGCCTTTAATCTTTATCTTAAGCGGGATTCGCGCTCCGTTTTTATCAATCCAAATTTCAAAGGTATCGGGGACACTCTTAAAATGGTAAGCCTGGAATTTCCCACCAGGAACAATTATTTCATCTATTGAAATCAGCTTTAAATCAAATTTCGTAAGTTCTAGTTCATTAGGGACCTCGGTAATAAGATGCCAGCCTACTTTAAGGTTGGGTTGCTTACGCAGATACAGGAGAAGCGTGTTCATATTTTGGATTGGCCCGTCCGTTTTAATCATCTTTTCCATTACTTTTATCAACTTTTTTCTCTTAAACTTTTTTATTACAACTGTAAATTTATCCTGATCGTATTCCTCTGTCCTGTATTCTTTGATCCAGAGGCCTGAATTAATGCGCTCTGTTTTATATGGCAACAGGGTTTCCTGGTCAAAAAAAATCTTTTCCGAAACCTTGACAAATAGAATCTTGCTCTTAATTGTTAGCAAGCCTGCCTTCACTCCTTTTAAATCAACCGATCCAAGATTCCTATATTCTGATTGTCCTACGGGCTGTATGCCGTAGTGAATACTTTCTCCGGGGAAATCACGATTAACAGCTTCTCCTTTAGATATATTTTTATTTATAAAAATCGTTAAGGCTATTGCTGATAAGATAAGTATTTTATTTATTTTCATACATCCTTTAGGCATATCCACATATATGTATTAAGAAGAGTGGCCGCCTGCTATGGTAAACCCAAGCAGCTCCTCCGCTATTGAAACAAGCAAAGAGGATTGTTTAGAGACGCTATCGATTGCTTTCTTTTGCGCTTCATTTAAAGCTCCATATGATCCATCCTGAAGCAATGATATGTTTCCGTTAATCACTCCCAACGGCGTACGCAGCTTATGTGAAATAAGAGTTAAGGTATCCTGTTTTAAGAATTCTTCCATGCGCGCTGCGGTAACATCACGTAAAATAAAAACAATGCTTAATAACTTTCCGGCTGAATTCTTTATCACATTCAGATTTGCCTCTAAATATAATACCTCTGCTGAATCTGTCTTTTGACGTACTATATCAAAAGTTTTATGCGCAGTCGTTAAATCCATAAGCGCTTCTTTATTTATGGAAACAGAATAATTCGAAAATAACGTTTCGACTAAGTTAACATTCGCCGGATCAGTAATATTTAAGTATTTTAAAATCTCCGCATTGCAATCTTTAATTAAATAATCCGGGCTGCAAACAGCAATTCCATCGCTTGCTTTATCAACTACTGCCTTAAATTTTCCCTTTTCCTCTAATTGCTTTTGGTAATGACTTATCTTGAGCATGGACTTAACTCTTGCTAATAGCTCAACCTTATCAACGGGCTTGGAAATAAAATCATCGCAACCTGCCTCAAGAGCCTTTACCTTGTCTTCAGTCTCTTTAAGCACAGTTACCATCACTACCGGCACAGCCTTAGTTTTTTCATCGGCACGCAAATTCTTAAGCACCTCTATGCCGGACATCTTGGGCATCATTACATCCAGCAGGATCAGATCGATTTGATTATCCTTAAGTTTTTCCAATGCTTCTTCACCGCTTGAGGCCTTGACAATTTCATAACCCTGGGGGATAAGATAAGCCTCGAGAAGTTCAATGTTTTGAAACTGGTCATCAACGACTAAAATTACTGATCTGCCTTCCATCCTATTCCCCTTTCGATTTTAACGTTTTAACATATTGGAAAGCTCATTTAAGAAATTGACTGACCTCTTTCGCAAAAGTGCGCGTATTTATCGGCTTTCCGATAAACCCACTGTTAGTTACGGCGTTTATCTCCTCTCTTTCACCTGCCATAACCGAAGCAGTCACAAAAACTATTGGAATACCACTTGTCTCCTTATCTTCACGCAATATCCTGGCAGCTTCGCTACCGCGCATATCCGGGAGCCGCACATCCATAATGATAATATCCGGCTTTTCTTTCTTGGCAATGGCGATGCCATCGGTTGCATTTTCAGCTTCCAATACTTCAAAACCGGCAACCTCCAAAAGATCCTTTTCTAATAACAGATTGCTTTTATTATCATCTACGGCTAATGCCCTCTTCTTCATCTTCACGCTACCTTTCTGAGTTTAATCGGCAAGGTAAACCGGACTTGAGTGCCTTTACTTAGCCCCTCTGATTCTACGTAAAACCTTCCGCCATGCAGCTCAACCAGCTTTTTAGAGAGCGGCAAACCCAGGCCGGTCCCTTCAGTTATCCGGGAATATAGGGTATCGACGCGAAAAAAACCTTCGAATATTTTCCCCATATTTTCAGGCGCGACACCAGCCCCCGTATCCCAAACCACTATTTCTATCTCGGAATCGCCTTTCTTCGCCCGCATGCCGATTTTACCACCCTCGGGAGTAAATTTAGCCGCGTTTGAAAGCAGATTATAAAGTATCTCTTTTACCTTCAGCTCATCCCCTTCAATGTTCGGCAGATCTTCGGCTATTTCAAGCGACATTTGCAGTTTCTTTTTACTGACCATATCCGCTACCAAAAGTGAAATCTCATTTAAGAGGATTTTCATGGGTAAATTGGATGGTACCAGCTTCATCTTTCCGGATTCAACTTTGGACATATCAAGTATCTGGTTTATCAACAAAAGGAGATGTTTCCCGCTGGTTAGAATATACTCAACATATTGTTTCTGCTTCTTATTAAGCGAGCCGAAAGTCTCATCAAATAATATTTCAGAAAAACCGTTAATGGCGTTAAGCGGAGTTCTTAGTTCATGCGACATGTTGGCCAGAAAATCGGATTTTGCCCGGGTAGTGCGTTTTAACTCGGAAGCCAGCTCCTGCAACTTTTCATGGGCTTTTTCCAAGCCCCTTTCTATCTCCCTGCGCTTAGTAATGTCCTCAATAGCCAGAAGAATGATCCGCTCCTTACCCATCCCCCGTTCAATTTGCCTGGCATTCAAAAGCATTATGCGCCTGCCAATGGTCGAAAAATCGTGCTCCACCTCATAGTTATCAAAGGTTGTTTTTTGGGGAAGAATGGTTTCCAGCAATTCCCGTAGCTTAGGGATATCCCATTGTTTATTGCCCAAGTCATAAATAAGCTGCCCTACGGTCTCTTTGGGCTTTACCTTAAAGAATTCGTAGAAGGAACGGCTGACGGAGACCACCCTTAAATCCTGATCCAGAGAGATCAAAGGCTCTCTCACGGTATTGATAAGGCTTTCTGCGTAGATTTCTTAATAATCACCAGTTCTTTTATAGTCTTCTCCAGGCTATCCTCTATCCGCCTGTGCTCGGTAATATCCTCAATGGCAAGCAGGATAAGCCTTGTATGATTAAACTTGCGATAAATTTTACGGGCATTTAAAAGCATTATTCGCTTTCCGACATCAGGAAAATCATGTTCGACCTCAAAATTATCAAAACTTGTGGTTTTAGGAAGAATTTCCTCCAACAACTCCCGCAATTTCGGAATATCCCATTGGCGATTTCCTAAGCTGTAGATATGCTGTTTATGGGTATCTTCGGGTTTTACATTGAAAACTTTATAAAAGGAACGATTGGCTGAAACTACCTTTAAATCCGCGTCCAGAATAAGTAAGGGTTCGCGCACAGTATCTACAATGTTCTCTGCATAGGCGAGGGCATCCTGAGTTGTTTGATCTATTTTCCTGCGTTCTTCAATTTCATAGTGAAGCTGCTTAATGATTATTCTTTCTGCCGCGGTGCGGGTTTCTACCTGGCTTTTAAGAGATTCGTTGTTTTTGTTCTTTTTCATGACTTCCCATCCTCCAAAGATTGGGAAACTCCACTCTTTAGCGTAGTATCCTTGATTTTTATGGGTTCTGTTTTCTGAAATCCCCCTTCAAACACTGATGTGACTACGGATTTAATATAATTGCTGCAAATATCCCACTCCGCTTTCATGCGCCACTGAAAGAGATACCGCGAACTGTTTCTCTTGCCCAAAGAAACAGATCTTCTTGATCTAATTTTGTCATAAATCTCTAACATATGCTGAGCAGCGGATTTAATCGGATATTTCTGCACCGACATTCTTACGATCTGCTTTATGGTTTGTAACTCTTCAGGAGTCCGGGATAAAACCCAGGCAAGGGCATCAACGAAACTTTGAGTATCCATCTGGTTGAGCAGCCGGCCGTTGTGATAATCCTTTACAACTTCCCGCGCTCCCGGAGCATCCAATGCCACCACCGGGACCCCTGCTGCCATAGCCTCAATGAGAACGATTCCTTGCGTTTCGCTTAATGAAGCAAATGCGAAAACATCCATAGCAAGATAAGCGTCAACTAAATCCTGATAACGTAAAACACCGGTTAAGTGCAATCTTTCTTCAAGGCCGGCTGCCTTAAAAGCATCCTTAATCAAGTTTTGTGATGGGCCCAGGCCCACAATCAAAGCATGGACCCCTGGATCTTTTTTTAATAATTCGACCATACAATTTATCAGGAACCCCAAATTCTTTTCCGGAGCCAGCCGCCCGGCATGGCCGATCACTTTGGCATCGGTAGGGATCTGGTTGCGTTTTCTAAAAGCAATTCCGTCGCCTTTTGAAAAATGTTGGGCATCTATCCCTGTTGGGATAACCTCCATAGGAGACTTAACGCCTCTATTAATTAAGATTTCCCGTACGCTTTCGCTAGGCACGATTACCTGGTCTACCAAATTTGAATACCCGGCAGCAAGCTTGACCATAAATCTTTTTACTCCCTCATTTTGAACCGGCCAATCATGCACGTACTGCTCAAACATACAGTGATAAGTAAATACGAGCGGTATGGCGTGCTGCCGGCTAAGGCGTAACGCAAAATCACCCATGAAAAA